>NZ_JBHXDQ010000011.1:0-168228 GCF_042725875.1 Streptomyces sp. NPDC127038
ACCCTCGCCGTACAGGCCGCCGCGGTCGCCGTACAGACCGGTGTCGCCGCGGCGAGCGAGGTCGCCAACTCCCTGAACGACAACGACGGGATGAAGGGCCACAACCAGTAGCGGCCACGAGGCCGAGAAGCCACGGCCCCGAGCGGGTTCCGGGGCGGCGCGCCTCCCGCCGTCACGGGGGCGGCCACCGCCCCGGAACCCCACCCCAGTCACGTATCCAGCGCTTCGAGCCGGAAGAAGGAACCCCATGTCCACCGACGCCATGACGCGTCCCACGTACGGGAACTGGCGCAGGCCCCGCCGTCCCGGACTCGGTCCGCTGGGTCTGCTCGGCACCGTCGTCGCCTTCGGCGGACTGCTGGTGGCGCTGCTGGCCTCCCTGGTGTCGCTGACGGCCGCGATCGCCGTCCTCGTACCGGTCGGGCTCTTCCTCGCCCCGCTGGCCCTGCGCACGGTCGACGGCCGCAACGTCTACCAGGTCCTCGCGGTCCGCGTCGGCTGGACCCGGCGCAAGTCGTCCGGCTCGCACACCTACCTCTCCGGTCCGCTGTCCAAGCGCCCCGGCGGCCGCTACCAGCCGCCCGGACTGCTCGCGCGCACCCGGATGCACGAGGGCCGCGACGCCTACAACCGTCCCTTCGGCGTGCTGCACCACCCCGGCCGCGGCCTGTACACGGTGGTCCTGGCCTGTGAACCCGACGGCGGTTCCCTGGTCGACCCCTCCCAGGTCGACATCTGGGTGGCCTCCTGGGGCGACTGGCTCGCCCGGCTCTCGCACGAACCGGGCCTGCGCGGAGCCCAGGTCGTCGTGGAGACCGCCCCCGACACCGGGACCCGGCTCGCGGCCGAGGTGCTCCCCCGGATCGCCCCCGACGCGCCGGCCGCCGCGCGCGCCGTGATGGAGGAGGTCGTCGAGCGCTACCCGTCGGCTTCCTCCGAGATGCACACGTACATCGCCCTGACCTACGGTCCGACGGGCGGCCCCAGGCGCGGCACGGACGACATCGTCACCGACCTGTCGATGCGGCTGCCCGGACTGCTGTCCGGACTGGTCGCGGCGGGCGGCGGCAGCGCCTACCCGCTGGCGGCCGACCGGCTCGCCGAGATCGTCCGGGTCGCGTACGACCCCGCCATCGCGCCCGATGTGCTCAGCGCCCGCGCCGAGCACGCCGAGACCGGGGTGGAGTGGGCCGACGCGGGCCCGGCCGCGGCCGTGGAGACCGTCACCGCGTACAAGCACGACTCGGGTGTCTCGCGCACCTGGATGCTGACGCTCGCGCCGCGCGGCACGGTCCGCTCCAGCGTGCTGCGCGGGCTCCTCGAACCGGCCCCTGGCACCCGGCGCAAGCGGGTCTCCCTGATCTACCGGCCGATCGACCCGGCGACCTCGGCCCGCATCGTCGAGTCCGACCGGCGCACCGCGCACTTCATGGCGGGCTCCAAGCGCGGTCTCGTCCAGGCGCGGGCCAGTTCGGAGATGCAGGCGGCCGAGCAGACCGCGGCCGAGGAGGCGGCGGGCGCGGGACTCGTGGAGTTCTCGCTGATGGTGACGGTCACCGTGGACGACGAGGCGCAGTTGCAGGACGCGGGCGTCACCGTGCGCAACCTCCAGGCCTCGTCCCGCATCCTGATGCGCCCCGCCGACCGCATGCAGGCCGCGGCCTTCACCTGCACGCTGCCGGTCGGCCTGCTCCCGTGGGAGCACACCCTCGTCCCGTACCAGATCAGGGAGGCACTGTGAGCAGGCAGCAGGCACCGGGGACCCGGACGGCCCCGGGCGGTCCCGCCGTCGCGCCGCCGCGCGGCTGGTACGGCCCCGCGGGCGGCCAGGTCGGGCACGTCGACCCGCCCGCGCTGTGGCGCGCGACCACCGTGCAGGCGTGCGGGCTGTGGCCGTTCACGGCCGGCTCCGGCGCGCCGATGACCGGCGTCCCGCTCGGCCAGCATCTGCACACCGGCGCGACCGTGTGCGGCGACCCCATCTCCTGGTTCACCCGGGCCCGTTACATCTCCAACCCGTCGCTGTTCATGCTCGGCATGCCCGGCCTCGGCAAGTCGACCCTGGTCAACCGGATGCTCATCGGCATGTCCGCGACCGGCATCACACCGCTGGTGCTCGGCGACCTCAAGCCCGACTACGCCGACACCGTACGGGCGCTGGGCGGCCAGGTGATCTCCATCGGGCGCGGGGTCGGCGGCATCAACGTCCTCGACCCGGGCGCGATGGGCGAGGCCGCGGCCCGGATCGGCGGCGAGCGCGGCCGGATCCTGGCCGCGGAGGCGCACGGCCGGGTGCTGAACATGGTCGCGGCGCTGATCACCATCGTGCGCGGGCGCCCCATGGACGACCACGAGCAGTCGGTGCTGTCCGCCTGTCTGCACCATCTCGCGGAGCGTACGAAGCCGGGGCGGCCGCCGCTCCTGCCGGATCTGCTGAAGGTGCTGGACGAGGGTCCCGACCGGGTCCGCGCGGTGACGCTCGACCGTGGCAACGAGGCCCGCTACCAGGAGGCCGTGGACCCGCTGCACCGCTCGCTGCTCGGCGTGCTCGACGGCCCGCTCGGCGACACCTTCGCCAGCGAGACGTCCACCCGGATCGACCCGGCCTCGCCCGCGGTCTGCGTGGACATCTCCCGGATCGGCGAGGCCGACACCCAGCTGACCGCCGCGGCGATGCTCGCGGCCTGGTCCGACGGGCTCGGCACGGTGGCCGCCGCGCACGCGCTCGCCGACGCCGGACTCGCCCCGCAGCGCTGGTTCTTCACCGTCCTCGACGAGCTGTGGCGCCCGCTGCGGGCCGCCTCCGGCATCGTGGAGCGGATCGACGCGCTGACCCGATTGAACCGGTCGCTCGGCCTCGGCGACGCGAAGATCACCCACACGCTGAAGGACGCCGAGGCCCTCGGCAGCGAGTCCGACCGCGCCAAGGCGCGCGGCTTCGTGGAGCGGGCGGGCATGGTCGTCTGCGCCGGGCTCCCCCGCTCGGAGATGCGGGAGCTCGGCGAGATCGTCGGCATGTCCGAGCGCGAGATCGAGCTCGTGTCGTCCTGGTCGTCGCCGCCCGGCTGGGCCAGCACCGGCGGCAACGAGGAGCCGCCGGGCCGCGGACGCTTCCTGATCAAGGTGGGCGGCCGCCCCGGCATCCCGATCAAGGTGTCCATCACGGACACCGAACGGGCCCTGCACAACACGAACACCCGCTGGTCGGAAGCGGGCAAGCCGTCCTTGCACAAGGGAAGTTCCAGCCCGTCCGGCGTTTGAGGACCCGCGCGGAGCGCGGCAGGGGGGTCCGGGGGCACCACCCCGGAACGGGACGGGCAGGGGCGGCGGGGGCGAGAAAAATCCAACGGGGGAGCAGAGATGCGCAGCACACGCAGGACGGGACCCGGAGCCGGGGAGGACCTCCTCCCCTGGATCGTGCCGGGGACCGCGTTCCTCATCGGCACCGCGTTCTTCGGCGCCTGGCTGGGCGGAACCCTGGGCGCGGCGGCGACCGGCGCGGGCTGGCACCCGCCCCCCTTCGCCCTGTCCACCCTCTCGACCCTGGTGAAGAAGGGCCCGGCCCCCCTGTGGCCGACCACCTCACCGACCGCGCTCGCCGCGGGCATGGCCACCGTCCTCGGCACCGTCGTGGCGGCGATCACCGCCCTGACCGTGCTCGTACGACGCCGGCTCACCGCGCCCACCGGTCTCGCCGGCCGCAAGGAACTGGCCGCCCTCCTGCCCAGGGGCGCCGCCCGGCGGGCCCGTGAACTCCGGCCAGGGCTGGCCAAACTGGGAAAGGTCACCCCTGACGACACCGGGAACCTGATCGGCGACCTCGAACCCCGCGGCCCCGAACTCCGCTCCAGCTACGAGGACGTGGAGCTCGACCTGATGGCACCCCGCGCGGGCAAGTCCACCGGCATCGCGGTCCCGCGCGTCCTGCGGGCCCGCGGCAGCGTGCTGCTGACCTCGAACAAGGCGGACGTGTACAGCGTGACCCGGGCGGAACGCGAACGCGTCGGCCGGGTCTGGACGTTCGACCCCCAGGGCATCGCCCACAGCCCGCGCGGCCTGTGGTGGGACATGCTCGCGGAGGCGGCCACGATCGAGGGCGCCCGCCGGCTGGCCGGGCACTTCGTCGGCGCGGTCAACGACGACGCCTCGCGCCGCGACTTCTGGATCTCCGCCGCCCAGAACACGCTCACGGCCCTCTTCCACGCCGCCCAGCGCGGCGGACGCCCCATCGGCGAGGTCCTCGCCTGGCTGGCCGACCCGGCCGACCGCACCCCCGTCGACCTGCTCCGCGACGCCGGCATGACGGCACTCGCGGACCAGCTGCACGGCACCGTGCAGGGCGCGGTGGAGACCCGGGACGGCATCTACGAGACCAGCCGCCAGTGCGTCGCCTGTCTCCTCGACCCGGGGATCGCCGCCTGGGTCACCCCCGATCCCGCACTCCCCCAGTTCTTCCCCGACCGGCACGTCCTGTCCCGCGACACGCTCTATCTGCTCTCCAAGGACGGCGGCGGCTCCGCGGCCGGTGTCGTCGCCGCCGCCGCGGACTCCGTACTGCGTGCGGGAGTCGTCGCCGCCGAGCGGATGGGCGGACGCCTCGAACCGCCGATGACGGCGGTCCTCGACGAGGCGGCGAACGTCTGCCGCATCTCCGATCTCCCCGATCTGTACTCGCACTTCGGCTCACGGGGCATCAACATCGTGACGCTGCTCCAGAGTTACCGGCAGGGCTCGCGGGTCTGGGGCGAGGCGGGCATGGACGCGCTGTGGTCGGCCGCGACCATCAAGCTGCTCGGCGCGGGACTCGACGACGCCGACTTCGTGGAGAAGGTCTCCCGGCTGGTCGGCGAGCACGAGGTGTCGACGGTCAGCTGGTCCAGGAGCCGGGAAGGACGGTCCCGGTCGACCTCGTACCGCGTGGAGCGCATCCTGCCCGCCGACCGCATCCGCGCCCTGCCCAAGGGCACCGCCCTGCTCCTGGCCACCGGCATCAGACCGGCCCTGGTCCGGCTCCGCCCCTGGTACGCCGAACCGGGCGCCGACCGCGTCGCGACGGCGGCACAGGCCGAGGTGAAGGCCATCACGGCCCGCGCGACAGAGAGGATCACCAGCCGATGACGACCGTCGACTCCGGTCAGCAGTACACCGAGGCACCGCCGTTCATCCTCTGCCTCGACGGCCACGAGTACACCGAGGAGATGGGACGGCTGGCCGTCTGGGTGGCCGATCTGCTCGTGCCCGTCTACGGCCGGGAGGTCAGCTCGCAGCAGCCCTGGTGCCCGCGCTGGTGGGAGCACCCGGAGGCGGTCGCCCGGCTGCACGGGCTGTGGCTGGCCTGGCAGGAGCACACCGACCCGGCGGCCGGCGCGTCAGGACCCGCCGTCTGGCACCGCGACCACCTCGGCGCCGTACTGTCCGAACTGCGTTCCCCCAGTGGCCCGTTCGCGGGCTGCAAGGACGGCAGCCACCGCCCGAAGACACCACCCGCGGTCGAGTCGTACGAGGACGCCGTCGCCGCGTCCCGGCAGCGGCCCGGCCCGGATCCGTACGAGACCAGTCTCTGGTGAAGGAGGAATACTCCGCCCATGAACGACACCCCCGCACCCGGCGCGTCCGCCGCAGGCTCGGCCCCCTCCCTGCGTGCCTACCTCGGCCTCTACGCCGCCGGATTCGTGGAACGTGAGCAGATGATCGCGACCGTCGCCGGCTGGCCCTTCGAGGCCGAGGAAGGGCTCGACGAGGGCCACCCCGAGCCGACCCACCAGGACAACACGCTGTCCGTGCTCGCCGCGGCACGGCTGCTCGGGCAGGTGACCCGCGAGGACGTGGAGGAGATCCAGCGCAGGATCGACGGCCGGCCGGACGGCCCGGCGGACGGGGCCGAGCGGCTGCCATGACCACGGGCGACAGGCCGGAGGCGGGGCTCGGACCCGAATACCGCCCGCTGTACCGGGAGTTGCAGACCCGGATGTCCCCGGGCGGTGATCTCGCGCCGGGCGGCGCCGACACGTTCGGACGGTTCAGGCGCGGTGCGCTGTGGACGCCGGACCGCGAACGGATGCACTCCGCGATTCTGGCGGAGTTCAGGGCGCGCTGCGCGGGCATGCCGCGCGACGGCCACGCCGCCCTGCTCACCGCCGGGGCACCCGGGGCCGGGAAGGGCGGCGCGCTGCGCGCGCTCGACGCGTGGCAGGGGCGCGACGACGAACTGGGCCGGGCCCTGAGACACGCGCACGGCATCGACGTACGCGACTACGTGGTCCTGGACCCGGACGCGTTCAAGGTCGCGATCTTCGAGCACGGCGGATCACCGTATCTTCCGCCGCACGCCCGCGAGTTGTCCGACGGCCGGCCGCTCGCCCCGTCCGAGACGGCCTCGCTCACGCACCGCGAGTCGGCCTTCCTCCAGGGGGTCTTCGAGCAGTGGGCGCGCTCCGAGGGCTACAACCTCCTCTACGACGCGACCCTGCGCGACCAGCACTGGAACGAGAAGCTCCTCGGCGACCTGCGCGCCGACGGCTACGACCGGCGCGTCCTGCTCTCGGTCGAGGTCCCCGTCGAACAGTGCCTCGCCCAGAACGCGGGCCGCTGGCAGCAGGGACGCATCGAGTTCGACGCGGGCCGTGACCCGTACGGGGGTCGCATGGCCCCCGAGGCCATGATCGAGGACCTGTACGCGCGCGGCACCTCGGGGCGCGGGTTCTCGGTCGGCCGCGAGAACGCGGAGAAGCTGGTCGAGGGGGGCCTGGCCACCGCGCTGATCACCTCGGAGCGGGGCGCGTTCCCCACGGGACCGGCCCCGGCGACGGCACCGGGACTCGGCGCGTCGGCCGGGGCGGGGACGGGACTCGGCGCATGGCCGGTCGGGGCGGGTGGGCCGGTGGGGGCCGTGTCCGGGGCGGGTGCGGGTGCGCCGGTGGGAGCGGTGTCCGGGGCGAGCGGGCCCGGTGGGGTGGCGTCAGGGCTCGGTGGCCCGGGTGGGTCGGCGTCCGGGGCGGGTGGGCCGGTCGGGGCCGTGTCCGGGGCCGGTGGGCCCGGTGGTGTGGTGCCGGGGGACGGTGGAGTCGTGTCGGGGGGTGGTGGCGTGGTCGGTTTCCGGCAGGGTGATGCCACGATCCGGGTCGCCACCGCGGCACGCCTGCGGTCGGGAGGCGGGAGCGCCGTCCCGGCGGCCGGCCGGGCACCGGGCACCGCGGGAACCACGGCTCCGGCCGCCGCGGCCGTACCGCGCGCCGCGCCCCGGACCCCGCGGGCGCCGTGAGGGCGGGCAGCACCGGGGGTGCGGGGAGCGCCGGGGGTGCGGGAACCCGGGGGAAGGGGTCAGGCGCCCGGCTGCGGGCCGACGGGGGCGATGCTCTCCAGGATGCGGCGCTTGCGGGCGATGTTCTCCAGGAGCGCGGCCCGCTCGAAGCGGTGCGGGGCCCTCTCGTACTCCTCCCGGCCGCGCTCCGAGGTGAACGACTCCGCCGGGACCCGATCGGCGCCCTGCGGAAGGAACTTGAGGACCTCCTCGACCGCCGCGAGCGCGAACGCGGAGCCCTCGCGCTGCTCGTGCCGCCCGGCGGGCGGGGTGTGCAGCAGCCGCAGCCCCGCGTCCGTGGCCACCTGGTCACCGACCCACAGGAACTCCCCGGGGTCGATGATCCGCGAGGGCTCGGAACCGCCGAACGCCGGTGGCTCGGGCGGGAGTTCGTCGGTGAGCCGGAACGCGAACGAGCGGGCGCTGCCGCACCGGGGGCAGACACCCTCGTACACCGCGACGAGGACCCCGTCACGCTCGTCGAGACGGTGCTCGCGCTCGAAGCCCTCCTCCCCGCACGCACACGCGTGGAGGTCCATGTAGAGGTGTGCTTCCTGCGTCGAACGGGCGATCAGCATGCCAAGATCTTACGTGCCACGAGGCCGTTCAAGGGGGAAAGTGCCAGTGGACCAGGAACCGCTCGGGCCGCGCGCGGAGCCCGTCGTCATCACCGCGACCGACGTCGCGGGCAGCCGTTTCGTCTCGGGCACCGGCGCCGCGCCCGACCCGGGACGGCAGGCGGCCGTCGTCGCGCAGGCGGAGAGCACCCTGCCGATGGTGGTGAGCAGCCTCTACGGACAGCGGCTGGCCTCGGTCGAGCTGCGGTCCGGCGCCGCGGGCGACCGCTTCTTCGCGCTCACCGACGACCGGGGCCGCAACCTCACCCTGCGGCTGGACGCCGTACCGCTCCCCTCCGGCACGGTCGCGCGGACCCACGTCAACACCACCTCGGACCAGCACGTCGTCCAGCTCTCCGACCGGATGGACCCGCGCCAGGTGGGACGGGCGCTGAGCCACGAGGTCGGCGAACTGCTCGCGGTGCGCGACCGGGCGACCCGCGCCGCCGCCGGCGATCCCGGGGCCGCGGGTGTCGCCCCGAACCGCGAGCAGCTGCTCGCCCGCGGCGGGCTCGGGAACGCGGCGCGGCGCCTGAGCCTCACCGAGGAGGACCTCGGCCGGGTCGGTGAGCTCAACCACCTCGCCGCCCGCATGAACGACACCTCTCTCGGCGCCTCCCAACGCGCCGAGTCCAGAGGCGAGTTGTCGGCCCTCATCGACCACCTGGGGCTGCGTCCGCAGGCCCCCGCCGACTCGGACCGCCATACGCCGGAGCTCCGGGCGGCCGACATCCGCCGCGACCTCGTCGACCCCCATCTGACCCCCGCGGCGGTCGGCGCCCTGCGCGAACTGGCCGTCCCCGTCGAGCGGTTGAACGCTGCCGACGCCACCGAGCTGCACGAGTTCCGCTCCCGGGCCGAGCACGCCCGGCCCCTCGGCGCGTCCGCCGAAACCCCTCCCCTGCCCGGGCTGCGGCCCGACGGCTCCCCCGTCCCCCGCGAGCAGCTCGCCGCGGCGGCGGCCGGGGCGGCCGACGAACGCACCCGGGCCGGCGCCGCCACCCTGGACGGGCTGCGCGCGGAGACCGCCGCCACCGGCGAGTGGCCCACCCGCCAGGTCGTCGTCGGCGGCGGCGCCAGCCTCGTCGGACGCGACCCGCGGGCTCTGCTCGTCGACGCACGCGGCCGCTGGCACCTGGACCCGGGCGAGGGCATCGTCCAGTCCCCCGACCAGACGAGGGACATGCGGGCCAACGGGCTCGGCGACGCCCACCAGTTCGCCGATCCGACCGCGCGGGTGCCGCGCGACGCGGTGCGCCTGTGGGAGGACCAGCTCGCCGTGCGCGGACCCCTCGTCGACGGCACCGCGGCCCTGGTCCCGGCCGGCGACGGCCGCCTCTACGCGCACATCCGGCCCGCCGACGGCTCCCCCGACCTCTATGTGAAGGTCGAGGGCACGCCGACCGTGGCCACCGGGCTGCCGCCGGAGATGGTGCCGGGCGTCGACCGCCGGGACGCGGTGGACCTGCCGGAGGCGCTCGACGCCCTACGGGGGCAGCTGCCCGCCGATTCGCCGGCGCGCGCCCGGCTGACCGGGGAGGTCGGCGCGGAGGGGGCGCTGCGGATACTGCGGGAGGAAGGCGTCCTCGACACGCTGCGCTCGGACGGCGGGGCGCGGGCCGCGCTCCAGACCCTCGACGCGACCGCCCGGTGGGAGCAGGCGCGGGCCGCGGCTCCCGGGCGGGTCTTCATCGGCGACGAGATCGCCCTCGGCCGCTTCGACGCGAGTGCCGCGGCGGCGGAGGGTGCTCCGAAGACGTGGCTGGTCGCGGGCGCCGGCGGCACGGGGGTGGCCAACGCCGAGATCATCCTGGAGGCCGACCCCGAGGCGCGGGTCACCATCTACGGGCCGAACCTGCCGCCGGCGCTGGAGAACCAGGTGCAGTTCACGGCGTTGCGGGAGCGGTTCGTGAGCGAGTACGGCGGGGACGGCCGCCTCACCATCGACATCGATCCCGGCAACCGGGTCGGCGCGGTGCGGATGTCCACCGGGGCCGACGGGAGGCCGCGGTTCCGGGAGGGGAACGTGGAGGCGGAGGCGTACGTGGCGAGCCTCGGGCGGACCGCACCGATGCCGGAGGCCCTGCGGGAGCTGAGCGAGCGGACGCGGGCCGGGGGCGGGCAGGTGCGCGGCGACCTGATGTTCGACCGGGACCGGCAGTACCTCGGGTACGGGGTCACCTTCGAGGCGGGGGGCAGGCGGCACCGGGTCGAGGTGACCGGTGCGGCGTCGCAACTGCTGCCCCGGGACGTGTTTCCCCGGGACACCCAGGCCGCCCTGACCGCCATGGCCGTCCGGCAGGTGCCCTCGCAGAGCGGTAACGCCGCTCCGGGGTTCGCTCCGGTGGCCGAGCAGGCGGCGCGGCTAGCGGAGGCGCGGGCGCGGGGGACGGTGGAGCGGCACGCGTCGGTTCCTGAGAGCTGGGGGAGGCCGGCGGTGGCGGGCGCGACGGCCCCGGTCAATCCCGCGGCGAACGCGGCCCGCCTCCAGTCCGGCCGCCGGCCCGCGCCCCCGTCCGGCGCCGCCGCACCCGCCGCTCCGGGCCCGGTCCCCCGGATCCAACGCCCACCACGGCCGAGCAGGTAGGGCCGGTCGGCGTCGCGGGTGCGGGGTCGGTCCGGTGGGTGGGCGGGGCCAAGCAGGTAGGGCCGGTCGGCGTCGCGGGTGCGGGGTCGGTCCGGTGGGTGGGTCGGGGCCGAGCCGGTGCATCAGGCCGTCGCCGTTGGATGAGGTGTGAACGTCGGTGGCAACGGCCATCGATGTACCGGCACGGCCCCGACGGCGCCGCGGCCGACTGCTGGCGCGTCCAGATTTCGGCTCCGGCTGGCGAAAGCTTCAGCCCTGCCCGCTCAGCTTTCAGCCCCGACCGGTCACCCCAGGCGGGGAAAGCTTCAGCCTCCACCGGCCACCCCGGGCAGGGAAAGCTTCAGCCTCCACCGGCCACCCCGGGCAGGGAAAGCTTCAGCCTCGACCGATCACCCCGGGTGGGGAGAGATTCAGCCCCTCCGGCGTTTGAGGAGCGGGGTCTGGGGCGGAGCCCCGGGTACGGGATGGGTAGGGGCGGAGGGGGCGAAAGAAGGCTGTTGGGGGGTCGGCGGGCGGGACTGGGGCCGGGCCTCCGAGAGGGAGAGGGCCCGTCCTGGACAGGTAAATGCGTGTGCATATATTGTTCACGCGTGTAATTGACCACCGCCGCACCCGGGGGGAAACCATGACCCGCAGATTCCTGTTCGTGCTCGGCAGCAGCCGCCCCGGCGGCAACACCGAAACCCTGGCCCGCAGAGCGGCCGACCAACTCCCCGCGGACACGGAGCAGCGCTGGCTCTCCCTCACAGAGCACCAGCTTCCCGACTTCGAGGACCTCCGCCGGGACGGCGACCACGTACGCCCACCGGCGGCGAGCTCGACGGCCCACCTGCTCGACGCCACCCTCGCGGCCACCGACATCGTGATCGCCTCACCGCTGTACTGGTACTCCGTCTCCGGACTGACCAAGCGCTACCTGGACCACTGGTCCGGCTGGCTCCGTACGCCCGGCGTCGACTTCAAGGCCACCCTGGCCGGACGCACCCTCTGGGGCGTCACCGCGCTCGCGCACGAGGAACCCGAGGTCGCCGGCCCCCTGATCGGCACGCTGAACCACACCGCCGCGTACATGGGGATGCGCTTCGGCGGAGTCCTCCTCGGCAACGGCAGCAAGCCCGGCGACGTACTGAACGACACCGGCGCCCTGACCCGCGCGAAGACCTTCTTCGCCCAGGAAGCGCCGCTCGCCCGCTTCCCCTACGAGCGGTGACACGTCCGCTCAGGCGGTGATGTCCTTCGTCGTGAACCGCGCCCACGCGGCCGACCCGAACACGGCGACGTACAGGCCCTGGAGGCCGAGGTCGCGGACCAGGCCGTCCCAGTAGACGGGGTCGCGCATGAGGTCGGCGAAGGACAGCCAGTAGTGCGAGAAGAAGTACGGCTGGAGCGCGTGCAGTTGGGGGATCTGGTCGAGGATCTGGACGGTGATCAGGAGACCGACCGTGGTCGCCATGGCCGCGATGCCGCTGTTGGTGAGCGTGGAGACGAACAGGCCGAGCGCGGCGACCCCGGTCAGTGACGCCGCCACGACCAGGGCGATGAGCAGCGCCCTGCCGAGCCCCTCGCCGAGACCGATCCGGGTCCCGGAGATCGTGGTCAGCTCGCCGAGCGGGAACAGCAGGGCGCCCACCGCGAACGCCGACACCGCCACCACCAGGGTCGCCACCAGGCAGAAGGTCATCGTGGTCGCGTACTTCGTGAGCAGCAGCCGGGTGCGTCCCGCGGGCGCGACCAGGAGGTAGCGCAGGGTGCCGGCGTTGGCCTCGCCCGCGATCGCGTCGCCCGCGATGACGCCGATCGCCATCGGCAGGAAGAAGGGGAGCGTCGCGGCCAGCCCGGTGAAGACCAGGAACAGTCCGTTGTTGGTGATCTGCGCGATGAACGCGGGACCCTGGCCCCGGTCCCCGCCCGCGGACGAACCGCCGTTCGTCTCGATCTTCACCGCGATGCCGATGAGGACCGGGACGGCCGCGAGCACGCCGAGCAGCGCGATCGTCCGCCAGCGGCGGAAGGTGGTGACGAGCTCGTCACGGAAGAGCCCGAAGGTCCACAGCGGGCTCGGCCCGCGCCGGGACCCCGGCTCCACGGCCGTCCGCGCGTCCGCACGCGGCGGACTTTCAGCCCGCGACATCGAATCCCTCCCCGGTCAGTGCCACGAACGCGTCCTCCAGCGAGGCCCGTTCGACTCCGAAGCCGCGGACCCGGACGCCCGCCGAGACCAACGCGGCGTTCACTTCGGCGAGTTCACGGTCCGGCGGCTCCGCGGTCACTCCCGTGACGGTGACGACGGCGTCCAGGACACCCTGCTCCTTGAGGACCCGTGCCGCGTCCCCGGTGTCCGGGGTGGTCACCACCAGGCGGCCCCGCGCGCCGGCCGCGAGGTCGGCCACCGGGCCCTGGACGACGAGCCTGCCCCGGGTCATCACGGCCGCGTGGGTGCAGACCTGCTCGATCTCGTCGAGCAGGTGCGAGGAGAGGAAGACGGTCGTGCCGTCGGAGGCCAGCTCCCTGACCAGGGAACGGATCTCGCGCATGCCCTGCGGGTCGAGACCGTTGGTCGGCTCGTCCAGGACGAGCAGCCGGCGGGGCTGCAGCAGCGCGGCCGCGAGACCGAGCCGCTGCTTCATGCCCAGGGAGTACGCCTTCGCCTTCTTTCCCGCCGCCGCGGACAGTCCGACCCGGTCCAGCGCGGCCTCGACGCGTGCCCTGCGGGTACGGGGATCGGCGGTCGGGTCCGCGGAGTCGTACCGGACGAGGTTGTCCCGGCCGGAGAGGAAGCCGTAGAGCGCGGGGCCCTCGATCAGGGCCCCTACGTGCGGGAGCACGGTGCGCGCGGACCGGGGCATGGGCCGCCCCAGCACGCTCGCCGTGCCCGAGGTCGGCTCGATCAGGCCCATCAGCATGCGGATGGTGGTGGTCTTGCCCGAGCCGTTCGGCCCGAGGAAGCCGAAGACGCTGCCCGCCGGGACGGTCAGGTCCAGGCCGTCGACGGCGAGCTGCCCGCCACGGTACCGCTTGCTCAGGGCACGGGTCGCGATGACCGTGCCCTCGTCCGCGGCACCGACACCGGTACTGGCACCGGCACCGGCGACACCTGGATCGCGTGCCGGGACGGGCTCGTCGGCGGACAGCTCCTCCATGGACTCCCTCGGTTCGCTTCTCCCGGCCGCGCCCGGGATCTGCCTCAGTGGGCCGCGTTCGCGGCCTTCACCAGCGCGGCCTTGGTGACGGCACCGGCGTACACCTTGCCGTCGTTCGTGATCAGCGCGTTGATCAGACGGGTCGAGTAGACCGTGCCCGAACCGAACTTGCCGCTCACGTGGTCACCGAGGGAGTTCAGGAATCCGGCGACGTCACCGTTGCCGGTCGCGCCTGCCGCACCGGACGCGCCGGAGGGCACGCCCTTGCCTCCGGTGTCGAGGACGACGATCGAGTTCCAGCCCTCGCCGATCGTCTTCGCACCGCCGAGACCGCCGGCCGCTCCCTCGTGGCCCTTCGGCGACCCCTTCTCCACGCCCTTGGGCTCGGCGCCCTTCGGGCCCTTGGACTCGCCGCCCTTCGCGCCCTTCGGCGTGTCGCCCTCGGTGACCTTCGCGCCCTTCGGCGGGGTGAAGGCGAACGTGGAGGCGGCCGGACGGGAGAAGTCGACCTGGGTGAAGCCCGCGTCCACGACGGCCGCGCCCCCGCTCGCCGGGGTCAGCGTGAACTTCAGCGGCAGCCCCGTCTTCGCGTCCACCGCGATGCTGATCGCGCCGACCGTGGTGCCGGACTGGCGGGGCTTGATGACCAGCTTGTAGGCGTCGCGGCCAGCGACGTGCGCGGTGCCGTCGACCTTGACCGAGGTCGTGTCGTCGACGGACTTGAGCACCTGGTCGGCGAAGTCCTTGGGGGTGGCCGGGACATCCCGCGGGGCCTTCCCCTCGGTCTTCCCACCGGCTTTTCCGTCGGCGTGCCCGGACTCGGCGGACGTCGAGTGGTAGACCTCGTTCGACTTGCTGTCGTAGCCCCAGACGTCCTTGCCGTCGTGGATGACGCTGTACTCGGCGGCGTTGTCCAGGAGGGAGACCTTGCCCCGGTCCGGTCCGTCGGCCGCCACGCGCAGTGTGTGGGTGCCGGAGGCCAGTTCGAGGAGCTTGGACTGCGGGTCGGCCGACGAACCGCCCTGGCCCTTGGCCGCGCCGGACAGCAGACCGCTCTCCAGACCGCCCAGGTCGGGCAGCCCCAGATCCGTGCTGATC
Organism: Streptomyces sp. NPDC127038; assembly: GCF_042725875.1. Taxonomy (NCBI): domain Bacteria; kingdom Bacillati; phylum Actinomycetota; class Actinomycetes; order Kitasatosporales; family Streptomycetaceae; genus Streptomyces; species Streptomyces sp. NPDC127038. Next base: position 14,743 of record NZ_JBHXDQ010000011.1, read on the forward strand.
TTGACCGTGCCGGACAGCTGCTGCACGTCCGACTTGGCGATCTTCTCGATGAGTTGCTGCGCGGTGACCTTCGGAAGGTTCGGGTCCCCGGAGTCGGCGAGTGCCGGGACGAGTCCGATCGTCGCCGCCGCCACCCCCACCACCGCGACCGGAACGACGTACCGCGCGGCCTTGCGTCGCCCGTCGAGCCTGTCGTCGGCCTCCGCGGCCCTCGCGCTGTCGTCGGATTCGTACGGTGCCATGTGTGCCTTACCTCCGTCGTCGGCGGCGGCCCTGCCCTCGTTCCGTGCTCCACCCCTAAGCCGCCATTCTCACCCGGACCGGTGAGGAGTGGTGTTCTCCATCTGACCAAATACGGCGGATGAAAGCGTCAACCCGCGGGCTCAACTCCGCGTAGTCCTGCGGTATGACGTGAGACCGCGGTACCTCCCCCCGACCCGTAGGGGTCACCCCTTTCCCCGCCCGTGTCACCCGGAAGGCATCAAGCACCTCGGTCATTCGAGTAAAAAACGGTGCGAATCCGTACTTACGGGTGGCAGCGATCGGATCGCACAGCTCTTCAGGGTTCGAGGGAACGAAGGATCGAAGATCGAGGGATCGAGGGATCGTCATGGTTGCCGTCAGGCACGTCACGGGATACGCCGCCATGGGCGCCGCCGTTCTGGCGCTCACGCTCGCGGGATGCGGAGGAGGGAGCGGCGGGAGCAGCAGCAAGAGCAGCGGGAGCAGCACCCCGCAGAGCAGCAGTTCGGCGCAGAACGCCGGCACGGGGTCGGCGACGTCGATGCTGACCACCGCCAACGTCGCGAAACTGGGCACGGTCGTGACCGACGGCAAGGGGTTCGTCCTCTACCGCTTCGACGCGGACTCGGCGAACCCGACCAAGGTCAGCTGTTACAGCACCTGCGCCGCGCTCTGGCCCGCGGCCACGACCACGACCAACGGCTCGGTGACCACGAAGGGCATCGACAAGAGCCTGGTCTCCACGGTCAAGCGCAACGACGGCAGCACCCAGATCACCCTCGCGGGCTGGCCCCTCTACCGGTACGCCAAGGACGACTCGCCGAAGGAGCCGTACGGCCAGGGTGTGGACGGGACCTGGTGGGCCGTCACCCCCAGCGGGGCAAAGATCACCACACCCACCGCGTCGACGTCCTCCGCACCGTCACCGGCCACGACGGGCACGGGGAGCAACGGAGGGTACTGACGGCTGATGGCGGCTGCTGAAGGTGGCTGACGGCAGCAGGCAGTGGCTCCGGGCAGTGGCTCCGGCGCGTCGCGGTACCGGCCGGTGCCGGACGCCCCCCGGGGAGGGGATCACAGGGCCGGCCTCGGCCGGCCCTGGACCGGTGACCCGCGCGCCGGGCTCGTACACGGCCCGCGCCGGCGTGTCAGCCGGCCCGGTGCACCACCGCGTCCACCAGTTCCACCAGCGCGGCCTTCGCGTCGCACTCGCGCAGCGGGGCCAGCGCGGCGCGCGCCTCCTCCGCGTAGCGGACGGTGTCACGGCGCGCCTGCTCCAGCGCGGGGTGCTCCCGCAGCCGGGCCAGCGCCTCCGCGTGCCGCGCGTCGTCCGTCAGGTCGGAGTCGAGCAGCTCGCACAGCGCGATGTCCTCGGCGAGGCCGAGGCGCTCCGCGCGCTCGCGCAGGCGCAGCACCGGCAGCGTGGCGATGCCCTCGCGCAGGTCCGTCCCCGGCGTCTTGCCGGACTCGTGCGAGTCGGACGCGATGTCGAGGACGTCGTCCGCGAGCTGGAAGGCGACGCCCAGCCGCTCCCCGTACTGCGTGAGCACGTCCACGACCGTCTCGTCGGCGCCCGACATCATCGCGCCGAACCGGCACGCGACCGCGACCAGCGATCCGGTCTTGCCGCCGAGCACGTCGAGGTAGTGGTCGACCGGGTCGCGGCCGTCGCGCGGCCCCGCGGTCTCCAGGATCTGCCCGGTCACCAGGCGCTCGAACGCCTCGGCCTGGATCCGGACGGCCTCGGGACCGAGGTCGGCCAGGATGTAGGAGGCACGGGCGAACAGGAAGTCGCCGGTCAGGACGGCCAGCGAGTTGCCCCAGCGGACGTTGGCGCTGTCCACCCCGCGCCGGACCTCGGCCTCGTCCATCACGTCGTCGTGGTACAGCGTGGCGAGATGGGTCAGCTCGACGACCACGGCCGAGGGCACGACACCCGGCGCGTAGGGGTCACCGAACTGGGCGGCGAGCATCACGAGCAGCGGCCTGAACCGCTTGCCGCCGGCCCGCACGAGGTGCTGGGCGGCTTCCGTGATGAACGGGACCTCGCTCTTGGTGGCTTCGAGCAAACCCTCCTCGACAGCCGCCAATCCGGCCTGGACATCGGCTTCGAGAGCCTGGTCCCGCACGCTCAGCCCGAACGGCCCGACGACGGTCACGAGAGGTTCTCCTGTCTGCTGACGATCACATGGCGAACTCGGTCGATCATTCGGTCGATGACACGGTTTGTCGATGTGTCGCTGCCATCACTCAAGTCAGCGTATCCGGTCACGTTTCGATCACCGCGAGCGCCCACCGTCCCCCGGCCCACTTCGCTCCGCCAGGAGGTATGAGGGAGTACACCCGGAAGGCATACGGGAAGCACCTGCGTGCCCCAACGGCGGGTACCCCGGTTCACGGGCGCCACCCGATCACGGACGGTATGTTCATGATCGGATGATGTGATCAGATTTGCGATGGTCTGCGAAGAAGCACCCGGAAGGGGTGACTGTGTCCGACGGTCGCACCCGCTCCCCCGCACGGCCGGGACCCGACGGCCCGTCCCGCGTACGACCGGTACCCGACGGTCCCGTACGACCGGTACCCGACGGTCCCGTACGGCCACTGTCGGGCCGCCCCGCTCCCGGGCCCGGCGCGCGCCGCCGCTCCGTACGGCGCGGTGCCGCGTGCCGCCGTGGGGTGCGCCACCAGGGGCTGCGCCACCACTTGGTGGCGTTCGGCGCGCCGCCGTTCCGTGCCGTGCCGCACGATGTCTTCCGTCCACCGAGGTGACGCTCATGCACATCCGTACGTCCTTCCCCTACGAGACCACTCACGAGGACGCCCTCGTCCCCCTCCCGGACGGCACCCGTCTGTACGCCCGGATCTGGCGGCCGCTGACCGAGGAGCCCGTGCCGGCGCTCCTGGAGTACCTCCCGTACCGCCTGACCGACGGGACGGCCCCGCGCGACCAGCAGCGCCACCCCTGGTACGCCGGGCACGGCTACGCATCCGTCCGCGTGGACGCGCGCGGCCACGGGAACTCGGAGGGCGTACCGGGGGGCGCGTCCCCGGGGGCCGATCCGGACGACGCGGTCGAGGTGGTCTCCTGGCTGGCCGCCCAGCCCTGGTGCACCGGCCGGGTCGGCATGTTCGGGATCGCGTGGGGCGGCCTGCTCTCCCTCCGCGTCGCGGCCCGTGCCCCCGGGCCCCTCAAGGCGGTCGTCACTGTCTGCTCGGCCGACGGCCTCCATGACACCCGCGGCCCCCACGACCCGTACGACACCCATGACCCGTACGACCTCCACGACCCGTACGACCTCCACGACCCGTACGACCTCCATGACCCTTATGAGAACGACGCGCACCGAGTCGGAGGTTCCGTCTCCGCCGTCGGCACATACGCCCGGTCGGCCGCCCGCCTCGCCTTCGCAGCCCGCCCGCCGGACCCCGCCCATGTGGGCGAGGGCATGTGGCGGGACATGTGGGAGAGACGACTGGAGGCCGCCCTCCCCTCCACGCGCAGCGGGCCGGGCCACCGGACCGAGGATGCGCACGGGCACGGGCACCACGAGAGCGCCGTTGAGGAGTACGGGGCCGTTCGCGCGGCGGTCCTCGCGGTCGGCGGCTGGCACGACCCTCACCGCGACGCCGTGCTGCGCCTGGTGCGGAACCTGCCGGCGGACCGCGTACGGGGTCTCATCGGCCCCTGGTCCCGCCAGTACCCGGACCGCGACCTGCCGCCCGGGCCCGCGATCGGCTTCCTCCAGGAGACGCTGCGCTGGTGGGACCACTGGCTCAAGGAAGAGGACACGGACGCGCTGGCCGTCCCCCTGCTGCGCTCCTACGTGATGGACGCGCACCCTCCGGCGACCGTGTACCCCCGGATCGCCGGCCGCTGGGTGGGGGACCCCGCCTGGCCCTCCCCCTCGGTGACCCCGGTCGCGTACGCGCTCCAGGGCGCCCCGCTGCCGGTGCGGTCCCCGCAGCACACCGGGGTCGACGCGGGCCGCCTCGTCCCGTTCGGCGACGACGCGGACCTGCCGCCGGACCAGCGGGAGGAGGACGCCCGGTCGGCCTGCTTCGAGTTCGAGGTGCCGGAGGAGACCTGGGTGCTGGGCCGGCCCCGGGTCAGTCTGCGGCTGACGTCCGCGGCGCCCGGGGGCCAGGTGATCGCCCGGCTGTGCGACGTGGCTCCGGACGGAGCGTCCACACTCGTCACCCGGGGCGCCCTGAACCTCTCGGCGCGAAGAGGCCCCGGCCGGACGGCTCCCTGGAGTCCGGGCACCACGGAGAACGTGGTCCTCGACCTGAACGCCATCGGCTACGCGTTCCCTGCCGGCCACCGCATCCGGCTGGGCGTCTCCTCCGCGTACTGGCCCTGGATCTGGCCGGAACCCGGATCGGAGGCGGGCTTCACCCTGGAGCCGATCGGCAGCGTCCTCGAACTCCCCGTACGGGCAAGGGAGTCGGACCCCACGATCACCTTCGCGGAGCCCGAGGAGTCCGAGCCGCTCGGGGTGACCGTCTCCGCGACCCTGGACGAGCCCCGGCCGCAGCGCCTGGTGGTGCGCGACGTGGCCGCGGGGACCTGGAGCCTGGAGGTGACCCCGGGCCCGGGCGGCACCCGCGTGCACCCCGACGGCCTCGCATGCACGGAGGAGGGGCTGGAGACCTACACGATCGAGTCGTCGGACCCGCTGTCCGCGCGCACCCGCTCGACCTGGTCGATCCGGCTGCACCGCCCGGACCTGCCGTGGGAGGCCCGCGTCGAGACGGTCTCCGTCGTCAGCTGCGACGCGCGGGACTTCATCACGAGCGGCGAACTGGTCTGCAAGGACGGTGACGAGGTCGTGTTCCACCGCACCTGGGAGAAGAGAATCCCGCGCACCTCCATCTGACACGACTCAAGAGGCTTACGGGACAAGGGATTTCACCACCTCCCTTCCGCTGACCATCGACAACACCGCTGCCGCGAGCCGGACTTCGCGCCGCCCCCGCCCGGACCGGCCCGGACTCCCGGCCGGCACCCCCTCCCCTCTCCACGAGGGGAGGCACGCGCCCCTGACGTGGCCCACGCCACAATTCCCTTCCCACAAGGGGCCGCTCGGCACCTCCCAGGAGGCTCGGCGGCGCCCTTCGGCGCGAACGCGATGCCCGAATTACCCCTCATGCGGCCTTGGCGCCCTTTGCTCTCGTGAGTTGAGTCACCGGGCCGCCCTGCCGCCGCCCCGCGCCCTCTCCGACGCAACCCCTTCGCTAAAGGCAAGTTGAGGATCCAATTCCGGCACAATCGGACTTTTTACCCTCGCCTTAACCAGGAGAAAGCGATCTTCGCGGTCAAATCTCGCCTTGTTTCGGACATGTGCTCTCGCATACGTTCTGGTCGACCCCGGGCGGATCGCCGAATCCTGCCGCCGCCCGGAAACCCATCGACCCACGCACGGCAGGAGCGGGGGAACCACAGGTAAGCCGCCGATCCGGACAAACCGGACCGGCTTGGGGTGAAGCCGCGCTCACAGCGCGGCCGGGCATCTCCCGCCCGAACCCGACAGCTCACCTCGCAGGCGTCGGAGAGGACATTCGTCATGCCCGTACGAGGCAAGCACCGCAGCAAGAAGGCCAACGTCATCACCCGCGGCATGATCGCCGCCGGCACGGGCGGCATCGCCCTCGCCCTTCCGCTCGTGAGCGCGACCGGCGCCAGCGCCGCCACCCCGGCCCAGGCCCCCCAGGTCGCGAAGACGGCCCACACCGCGGTGGTCCCCAACGTGCAGCTCGTCACCTACAAGGTCGTCGCCGGCGACACCCTGTCCAAGGTGGCGAAGAAGTACCCCAAGAGCGGCGGCTGGAAGAAGCTGTACGCGGCGAACCGCGCGGTCATCGGCGACAACCCGGCCCTGATCCGCCCGGGCCTGAAGCTGACCGTCGGCACCAAGTCGCTGGGGACGACGACCGTCCGCACCACGGCGAACGCGACCTCCGCCGTCGCCAAGACCTCGGCGACCACCGCGACGACCGCCGTCCAGGCCTCCGCCAAGACGTACGCCAACAACCTCGACGGCTGGATCAAGGAATCCCTCGACGTCATGGCCAAGGCGGGCATCCCCGGCAGCTACGACGGCATCTACCGCAACGTGATGCGCGAGTCCTCCGGCAACCCCAACGCCATCAACAACTGGGACTCCAACGCCGCCGCGGGCATCCCCTCCAAGGGTCTGCTCCAGGTCATCGACCCCACCTTCCAGGCGTACCACGTCGCCGGCACGTCGATGAACATCTACGACCCGGTCGCGAACATCACCGCCGCCTGCAACTACGCGGCCAAGACGTACGGCTCCATCGACAACGTCAACGGCGCCTACTGATCCACCCCGCCCCACCCCGTTCTTCACCGCACCCGCCGACGCTCCTTCCGGACCGTCGGCGGGTGCGGTTGTGTTCAGGGGGTGCTTCGTGAGGGGGGCGTTTCGTGAGGGGGGCGTTTCGTGAGGGGGGCGTTTCGTGGGCCGGTGGGCCCCGCCGGTGCCGCCGTCAGAAGCCGAAGACGCGCTCCAGCACCACCGCGATCCCGTCGTCCTCGTTCGACAGCGTGATCTCGTCGGCCACCGCCTTCAGTTCCGGATGGGCATTGGCCATCGCCACACCCCGGGCCGCCCAGTCGAACATGGGGATGTCGTTGGGCATGTCCCCGAAGGCGAGCGTCCCGCACGCGGAGAGCCCGAGGTGCGCCGCGGCCAGGGCGAGTCCCGTCGCCTTGGTCACCCCGCATGGCTGGAGTTCGACGGTGCCGGGCCCGGACATCGTCACCGTCGCCAGCGAACCGACCACTCCCCGTGCCGCCGACGCCAACTCGTCGTCGGACAAGGACGGGTGACGGAGCAACACCTTGCTGATCGGCTCCGCCCAGAGGTCGTCCCGGCGCGGCACCCGCACCGCGGGCAACGTCGGATGCGGCATGACGTATCCCGGCTCGATGAGCGTCAACCCGTCCACGCCGTCCTGGTCGACCGCCGCGTACAGCATCCCGACCTCCGCCTCGATCTTGCCGAGCGCCGTCTCCGCCAGCTCCCTGTCCAGGGTCACCGACCACAGCATGCGGTCCGCGGCGGCGTCGTAGAGCTGTGCCCCCTGTCCGCACACCGCCAGTCCCTCGCCGCCGAGTTCATCGAGAAACGGTCGCACGCGCGGCGCCGGTCGACCCGTGACCACGAGATGCCGGGCACCTGCCCGGGTCACCTTCGCCAACGCGGCGCGTGACCGGTCGGAGAGTGTGTCGTCGCCGCGCAGCAGCGTTCCGTCCAGGTCAGTGGCGATGAGTGAATATGCAGTCGGAGCGGCCATGATCCGAAGAATACGGATCCCGCGACTCATCGGCCCGGCGTGAACCGGACGACGTCCGGTATCCCGTCTGCAACGCCGTTCACCGCACGGCGGTAAGCGCGTTGCGACCGATTCGGATCACCCACGCTCCGCTTCCGCCCACACCGACTTTCCCGAACACGACCGACCACAACACCCCAACACCCCCTGAACACAAGGCAACCAGCGTTCCCGCGCCGCCAACACACCTGCCCGGCAAACGAATTAGCCCCCGGACGCCTCCCGGATCGCGCGACGGACGTGAACTCCGCCCCGCGCGCCCGGCGCATCGAAGGACCGGAAGGGCCGCGCGAAACGGACTCGGCGCAGAACGAGCACCGGGGAGCCCCCCCCCCCCCCCCCCGCGGCAGAAATCCGATCCCAGGAAGCACGGGGCAGCCCAACGCGGCCTGGCGCGGCCCAACACAGCCCGGCGCAGCCCGACGAAACCCTGCCAAGCCTGACGACACCAGCGAAACTCCGCGAAACCCCTCACAGCGAAGGGCGCGAAGCCCCGCCACGGCTGCCACCCGCGGCTCGCGGAGCCGGAATCACCGCGTCCGACCTGGCCAATTCGGACATTGGGCACCCTTTAGGCCCTGCCACAGCAGGGTCTCTCCCCCGTAACGTGTGCCCCGACCACATGAAACGCGTGGAACGCATGGCCCACATGGCGAGTACGAATCCGAAAGCGAGGCACCAACCGATGCCCCCCTTCGATGTCCCCGAGGGCGATCCCTTCGGCCCGCACAACCTGCCGTACGGCGTGTTCTCCCTGACCGACCCGGCCGGGGACCCCGAGCGACGCGTCGGCGTACGGCTCGGCGACCACGTGCTCGACGCGGGCGCCGCCGCCCGTTCGCTCGGCTCCCCCTACGCCGGGCTGCTCGCGCAGCCGACCCTGGACCGGCTGCTCGCCGCGGGCCGCACCGCGTGGTCCGACGTCCGGCGGGCGCTGACGGCCTGGGTCACCGTCCCGGCCCACCGGGAGACCCTCGCTCCCCATTTCCACCCTCTGTCCGACGTGACGCTGCACCTCCCGTTCACCGTCGCCGACTACGTCGACTTCTACGCCTCCGAGAACCACGCCCGGAACGTCGGCCAGATCTTCCGCCCGGACGCCGCCGACTCCCTCACGCCCAACTGGAAGCACCTGCCGATCGGTTATCACGGCCGCTCCGGAACGGTCGTGGTGTCCGGCACGGACGTCGTCCGTCCCTCAGGCCAGCGCAAGGCTCCCGCGGACGCCGCCCCGGTCTTCGGTCCCTCGGTCCGCCTGGACATCGAGGCGGAGGTCGGCTTCGTCGTCGGCACCCCCTCGCAGCAGGGCCGGCCGGTGCCCCTGGGCGACTACCGCGACCACGTCTTCGGCCTGTGCTTGCTCAACGACTGGTCGGCGCGCGACGTCCAGGCCTGGGAGTACGTCCCGCTCGGCCCGTTCCTCGGCAAGTCCTTCGCCACCTCCGTGTCGGCGTGGATCACCCCGCTGGACGCGCTCGACGACGCCCTCGTGGCCCCGCCCGTCCGCACGCACCCCCTCCTTCCCTACCTCGACGACGCCTCCGAGGAGCCGGGCGGCTACGACCTCCGGATCTCCGTGGCCGTCAACGGCCACGTCGTCTCCGAACCCCCCTTCTCCACCATGTACTGGACGGCCGCCCAGCAGCTGGCCCACATGACGGTCAACGGCGCTTCCCTGCGCACCGGTGACCTCTACGGCTCCGGGACCGTCAGCGGACCCACCGAGGGCGAGCGCGGCTCCCTGCTCGAACTCACCTGGAACGGGCGCGACGCCCTCGAACTCCCCGACGGAAAGCGCACGTTCCTCGAGGACGGCGACGAGGTCACCCTGACGGCCTGGGCACCCGGACCGGGCGGGACCCGGGTGGGCCTCGGCGAGGTCCGGGGCCGCATCACCCCGGCCGTCTCCCTGTAGGGGACCCGGGAGCCGCCCCGCAGGGGGAACGAGGTCCGTGTCACGGTGGCCAGAGCCCTGGCCACCGTGCCCTGCGGAGCCCGGAGTGCCGGCGGCGCCGACGGAGCCGACGGAGCCCGGAGGGGCGGGCGGAACCGGCGGAACCCGGAGGGACCGGCGGAGCCTCGCCTCCGCCGCGCGCCTGCCCGTGCCCCTGCCGTGAACCCGCTACATCCAGTCCTCGGGCGGCTCCTGGTCCAGCTCGGGCCAGTCCGGGTCCGGTCCTGCGGCGGGCACCGGAGCCGGTGCGGCCGCGGGTCTTCCGGCGGTCGGAACGGCCCGAGTGGCCGGGGCAGTCCGAGTCGTCGGAGCGGTCGGAGTCGCCGGAGTGGTCGCGGGCGGGCCGTCGGCCAGGGAGGCCAGGACCGCGACGACGCCCTCTCCATAGGTGGCCAGCTTCTTCTCGCCCACCCCGCTGATGCCGCCGAGGTCCTTCACGGAGGTCGGCCACACCGTGGCGATCTCCCGCAGCGTGGCGTCGTGGAAGATCACGTACGCCGGGACGCCCTGTTCGCGGGCCTGCTCACCGCGCCAGGCCCGCAGCGCCTCGAACGCGGGGACGAGCTCGGCGGGCAGATCGGCCGCGGCGGCCTTGGCCTTGCGCTCGCCCTTGGACGCCGACGACCGGGACGCGGCCGGCTTCGCCGTCTCCTTGCGCAGCGGCACGTCACGCTCGCGCCGCAGCACGGTCCCGCTGGCGTCGGTCAGCACCAGCGTTCCGTACTCGCCCTCGACCGCGATCAGACCCTGGGCCAGCAACTGCCGTACGACACCGCGCCATTCGGCCTCCGCCAGCTCCTCGCCGATACCGAAGACGGACAGCTGGTCGTGGTCGAACTGGATCACCTTGGCGGTCTTCCGCCCCAGCAGGATGTCGACGATCTGGCCCGCGCCGAACTTCTGCCCCCGCTCCCGCTGGAGGCGCACCACCGTGGACAGCAGCTTCTGCGCGGCGACCGTGCCGTCCCAGGTCTCCGGCGGGGTCAGACAGGTGTCGCAGTTGCCGCAGGCCGGGGTGTCGGGGTCCTGGCCGAAGTAGGCCAGGAGCTGGGAGCGCCGGCACTGGACCGTCTCGCACAGGGCGAGCATCGAGTCCAGATGGCTGGCGGCCCGGCGTCTGAACGCCTCGTCGCCCTCGGAGCCCTGGATCATCTTGCGCTGCTGGACCACGTCCTGGAGTCCGTACGCCATCCACGCCGTGGAAGGGAGTCCGTCGCGGCCTGCGCGGCCCGTCTCCTGGTAGTAGCCCTCGACCGACTTCGGCAGGTCGAGGTGGGCGACGAACCGGACGTCCGGCTTGTCGATGCCCATGCCGAAGGCGATCGTGGCGACGACCACGAGGCCCTCCTCGCGCAGGAAGCGGGACTGGTGCGTGGCACGGGTGCCCGAGTCCAGGCCCGCGTGGTACGGCACCGCCTCGATGCCGTTGCGGGAGAGGAACTCCGCCGTCTTCTCGACGGAGTTGCGCGAGAGGCAGTACACGATGCCCGCGTCGCCCGTGTGCTCCTCGCGCAGGAAGGACAGCAGCTGCTTCTTCGGGTCGGCCTTGGGAACGATCCGGTACTGGATGTTGGGGCGGTCGAAGCTCGCCTCGAAGTGGCGGGCCGCGGGCATGCCCAGGCGCTGGGTGATCTCCTTGTGCGTCGCGCGGGTGGCGGTGGCCGTGAGCGCGATGCGCGGGACGTCGGGCCAGCGCTCGCCGAGCAGCGAGAGCGCCAGATAGTCGGGACGGAAGTCGTGGCCCCACTGGGCCACACAGTGCGCCTCGTCGATCGCGAAGACCGAGATCTTCCCTCGGGACAGCAGGTCCAGCGTGCTGTCGAGCCGCAGCCGCTCGGGGGCGAGGTAGAGCAGGTCGAGCTCTCCGGACAGGAACTCCGCCTCGACCACGCGCCGCTCGTCGAAGTCCTGCGTGGAGTTCATGAACCCGGCGCGCACGCCCAGCGCCCGCAGCGCATCCACCTGGTCCTGCATGAGCGCGATCAGCGGGGAGACGACCACACCCGTACCCGGTCTGACCAGGGAAGGGATTTGGTAGCAGAGGGACTTTCCGCCGCCGGTCGGCATCAGGACGACGGCGTCACCCCCCGCCACCACGTGCTCGACGATCGCTTCCTGCTCGCCGCGGAAGGCGTCGTACCCGAAGACCCGGTGGAGGGTGGCCAGTGCCTCGCTCTCGCCCGGCTTCTCCGTCGCGTCCGCTTCGGTCATCACACCCGTCCCGCCCATCGTTCCGTCCCCCGTACGCCGCATCTCGACCACTGCGTCCACGATAGGGGTCCGCGCCGACAGTCCGAGAGTTGTCCACAGGCTGCGACCGGCCGGCTTCCCCGCGTACCGGCGCCCGGCGCGTCTCACTCCCCCGCGCGGCGCGCCCCGGCCGGGTTCAATCCGTTGGCCCCGCCCGCATGGCGGCGGTTCCGGGCCGAGGGCCATGCTGCTCGGGCGGGAGGAGGGGGCCCGCAGCCGACGGACCCGTGCAGTCCGTACGCCTCTCTCGTGCTCTAGGAGTCATCGCATGTCCCAGCGTCCCCTCAGGACCGCCCTCACCCTCGTGACAGCCGCCGCGGCCTCGCTCACCCTGTCCGCCGCCCCGGCCCCGGCCGCGGCCCGTCCGGTCGATCCGAAGGCCGTGCGGGATCTGGTCACCGCGTACGTGTCCAGCGTGAAGTACCTCGACGAGAAGACCGCCCTGGCCGACGGGTACGTCCCCCACCAGTGCTCCTCGGATCCCGCGGGGCACGGCAGCATGGGCTACCACTACTTCAACGAGTCCCGCTACGGCTCGCTGGATCCGGCGAAGCCCTCGGCGCTCCTCTTCGAGGACGGCAAGGACGGGAAGCGCCATCTCGCCGGGGTCGAGTGGATCGTGCTGGACTCCGACCAGAACATGAAGACCACCAAGGACCGACCGTCGATGTTCGGCGGGCAGAAGTTCGACGGTCCGATGCCGGGCCACTATCCCGGTATGCCGATCCACTACGACCTGCACGTCTGGCTGTGGAAGCAGAACCCGAACGGCCTGTTCGACCGCTGGAACCCCCGGGTGACGTGCCCGGCCGCGCCTGCCCACACCGGCAAGATGGACATGGGGCACACGAGCTCGTCCGGGACGGCCCACACCGGCTCGTCGTCCACGGCCCACACCGGCTCGTCGTCGGCCGCGCACAAGGGGTCGTCCTCCACCGCGCAGACCGGTTCCATGGGCGCCGCCCACACCGCCCACACCGGTCACGCCGGTCACGCCGGTCACTGAGAACGGCTCGGGCCCCGCTCCCCCCGAGGGAGCGGGGCCCGAGCCGCGGGCGGCCTCGCTCAGCGCACGAAGACCCCGGCCTGGCCGGCCAGGTTCAGGAAGTACTGCGGGGCCACACCGAGCACCACCGTGACCGCCACGCCGAACGCGATGGCCGTCATGGTCAGCGGCGACGGCACGGCGACCGTCGGCCCCTCGGGCTTCGGCTCGCTGAAGAACATCAGCACGATCACGCGGATGTAGAAGAACGCGGCGATCGCCGACGAGATCACACCGATCACGACCAGCGCGCCCGCGCCGCCCTCGGCCGCCGCCTTGAACACGGCGAACTTTCCGGCGAATCCCGAGGTGAGCGGGATGCCGGCGAAGGCCAGCAGGAAGACCGCGAACACCGCGGCCACCAGCGGCGACCTCCGTCCGAGACCCGCCCACTTGGACAGGTGCGTGGCCTCTCCGCCCGCGTCCCGTACGAGCGTGACGACGGCGAAGGCGCCGATCGTGACGAAGGAGTACGCGGCCAGGTAGAAGAGGACCGACGAGACGCCGTCGGGCGAGGTCGCGATGACACCCGCGAGGATGAATCCGGCGTGCGCGATCGACGAGTACGCCAGGAGCCGCTTGATGTCGGTCTGGGTGATCGCGACGATCGCGCCGCCCAGCATGGTGACGATCGCCACGGCCCACATGACCGGCCGCCAGTCCCAGCGCATGCCCGGCAGGACGACGTACAGCAGGCGCAGCAGCGCGCCGAACGCCGCCACCTTCGTCGCCGCGGCCATGAAGCCGGTGACCGGGGTCGGCGCGCCCTGATAGACGTCGGGCGTCCACATGTGGAAGGGCACCGCGCCGACCTTGAAGAGCAGGCCCATGACGACCAGGGCCATGCCCATGAGCAGCAGTACGTCGTTGCCCATGGTGCCGGCGAGCGCCGGGTCGACGTTGGTGATCGTTCCGTCGACGACGTGCGCGATCGTCGCGTACGACACGGAGCCCGCGTAGCCGTAGAGCAGGGCGATGCCGAAGAGCGTGAACGCGGAGGCGAAGGCGCCGAGGAGGAAGTACTTGACCGCCGCCTCCTGCGACATCAGCCGCTTGCGGCGGGCCACGGCGCACAGGAGGTACAGGGGCAGGGAGAAGACTTCCAGGGCGACGAACAGGGTCAGCAGGTCGTTGGCCGCGGGGAAGACCAGCATGCCGCTGATCGCGAAGAGCAGCAGCGGGAACACCTCGGTGGTGGTGAACCCGGCCTTCACGGCGGCCTTCTCGCTGTCGCTGCCGGGTACCGAGGCGGCCTGCGCGGCGAAGGCGTCGACCCGGTTTCCGTGGGCCTGGGGGTCGAGGCGCCGTTCGGCGAAGGTGAAGACGCCGAGGATTCCGGCGAGCAGGATCGTGCCCTGGAGGAACAGGGCCGGTCCGTCGACGGCGATCGCGCCCATCGCCGCGATGTGCGCCTTCGTGGTGCCGTATCCGCCGGCCGCCAGTGCGACGACCGCGGAGAAGGCCGCGGCCAGGGCGACGACGGCGATGAACACCTGTGCGTAGTAACGGGACTTGCGCGGCAGGAAGGCCTCGACCAGAACCCCGAGGACCGCCGCGCCGAGGACGATCAGAGTGGGCGACAATTGCCCATATTCGATCTTCGGTGCGTCGATCTTGGAGATCGGCTCGGCCGCGGTTGCCGCTGTTGTCCACAGGCTGTGGACGGCTGATGCGCTCACTTGGCCGCCTCCACCGCGGGCTGGGGGTCCGTCTTGTGTACGTCTGACATGGTCTGCTTGACCGCCGGGTTGACGATGTCGGTGAGCGGCTTCGGGAAGACGCCCAGGAAGATCAGCAGAGCGATCAGCGGGGCGACCACCAGGAGCTCGCGCACCCTGAGGTCCGGCATCTCGGCCACCCCGGCCTTGACCGGGCCGGTCATCGTCCGCTGGTAGAGGACGAGGGTGTACAGGGCGGCGAGGACGATGCCGAAGGTGGCGATGATGCCGACCACCGGGTAGCGCGTGAACGTGCCGACCAGGACCAGGAATTCACTCACGAAGGGCGCGAGCCCCGGGAGCGAGAGTGTCGCCAGGCCGCCGATCAGGAAGGTGCCGGCGAGCACCGGGGCCACCTTCTGCACCCCTCCGTAGTCGGCGATCAGACGCGAGCCACGCCGCGAGATCAGGAAGCCGGCCACCAGCATCAGCGCGGCGGTCGAGATCCCGTGGTTGACCATGTAGAGCGTCGCGCCCGACTGGCCCTGGCTGGTCATCGCGAAGATGCCCAGGATGATGAACCCGAAGTGCGAGATCGACGCGTAGGCGACCAGGCGCTTGATGTCCCGCTGTCCGACGGCGAGCAGCGCCCCGTAGACGATGCTGATCAGCGCCAGGACGAGGATCGCGGGCGTCGCCCACTTGCTGGCCTCCGGGAAGAGCTGGAGGCAGAAGCGGAGCATCGCGAAGGTGCCGACCTTGTCGACGACCGCCGTGATCAGCACGGCGACCGGTGCGGTGGCCTCACCCATGGCGTTGGGCAGCCAGGTGTGCAGCGGCCACAGGGGCGCCTTCACCGCGAAGGCGAAGAAGAAGCCGAGGAAGAGCCACCGTTCGGTGCTGGTCGCCATGTGCAGCGAGCCGTTGGCCCGTGCCTGGACGATCTCCTGGAGCGAGAAGCTCCCGGCCACCACGTAGAGGCCGATCACCGCGGCCAGCATGATCAGGCCGCCGACCAGGTTGTAGAGGAGGAACTTCACCGCGGCGTACGAGCGTTGGGTCGCCGCGGCCTCGTCGCCGTGCTCGTGGGCCCGGTCCCCGAAGCCGCCGATGAGGAAGTACATCGGGATCAGCATGGCTTCGAAGAAGATGTAGAAGAGGAAGACGTCGGTGGCCTCGAAGGAGATGATCACCATCGCCTCGACGGCCAGGATCAGGGCGAAGAAGCCCTGGGTCGGGCGCCAGCGCCTGCTTCCGGTCTCGTGCGGATCGGCGTCGTGCCAGCCCGCGAGGATCACGAACGGCATCAGCAGCGCGGTGAGCGCGACGAGCGCCACCCCGATGCCGTCCACGCCCAGTTGGTAGCGCACCCCGAAGTCTGGGATCCAGGCGTGGGACTCGGTGAGCTGGTAGCGGGCACCGCCGGGGTCGAAACGCACCAGGGTGACCGCGGCGAGTGCCAGTGTGCCCAGGGAGACGAGCAGCGCCAGCCATTTGGCCGCGACGCGCTGCGCGGCCGGCACGGCGGCCGTGGCGATCGCCCCGAGGGCCGGGAGCACCGCCGTCGCTGTCAGCAGAGGAAAGGACATCGGTATCAGACCGCCCTCATCAGCAGGGTCGCGGCGACGAGGATCGCCGCGCCGCCGAACATCGAGACCGCGTAACTGCGCGCATAGCCGTTCTGGAGCTTGCGCAGCCGTCCGGAGAGACCGCCCACCGAGGCGGCCGTCCCGTTGACGACCCCGTCGACCAGCGTGTGGTCGACGTACACCAGGGAGCGGGTGAGGTGCTCACCGCCGCGTACCAGCACGACGTGGTTGAAGTCGTCCTGGTAGAGGTCGCGCCTTGCGGCGCGGGTGAGCAGGGAGCCGCGCGGGGCGACCACCGGGACGGGGCTGCGTCCGTACTGGAGGTAGGCGATGCCGGCGCCGACGACGAGCAGCACCATGGTGGCCAGGGTGACGGTGAGGGCGCTCACGGGCGAGTCGCCCTCCGAGTGTCCGGTGACCGGCTCCAGCCAGTGCAGGAAGCGGTCGCCGATGCTGAAGAAGCCGCCCGCGAAGACCGAGCCGAAGGCCAGCACGATCATCGGGATCGTCATGGAGCTGGGCGACTCGTGCGGGTGCGGCTCGTGGCCCTCCGCGTCGGGCTGCCAGCGCTTCTCCCCGAAGAACGTCATGATCATCACGCGCGTCATGTAGTACGCGGTGATCGCGGCGCCCAGCAGGGCCACGCCGCCGAGGATCCAGCCCTCAGTGCCGCCCTTGGCGAAGGCCGCCTCGATGATCTTGTCCTTGGAGAAGAAGCCGGACAGGAAGGGGAAGCCGATGATCGCGAGATAGCCGAGGCCGAAGGTCACGAACGTGATCGGCATGTACTTCCTGAGGTTGCCGTACTTCCTCATGTCGACCTCGTCGTTCATGCCGTGCATGACCGAACCGGCACCGAGGAAGAGGCCGGCCTTGAAGAAGCCGTGCGTCACCAGGTGCATGATCGCCCAGACGTAGCCGATCGGGCCGAGGCCGGCCGCCAGCACCATGTAGCCGATCTGGGACATGGTCGAGCCGGCGAGCGCCTTCTTGATGTCGTCCTTCGCGCAACCGACGATCGCACCGAACAGGAGCGTGACCCCGCCGACGACGGTGACGACGAGCTGGGCGTCGGGTGCCGCGTTGAAGATCGCGGCCGAACGGACGATCAGGTACACGCCCGCGGTCACCATGGTGGCGGCGTGGATGAGGGCCGAGACCGGGGTCGGGCCCTCCATCGCGTCCCCGAGCCAGGACTGGAGCGGCACCTGGGCCGACTTGCCGCACGCGGCGAGCAGGAGCATCAGCGCGATGGCGGTGAGCTTGCCCTGGGTGGCGTCCCCGGCGATCCCCGCGTGCCCCTCGGTGCCGAGCAGCGGCCCGAAGGCGAAGGTCCCGAAGGTCGTGAACATCAGCATGATGCCGATGGACAGGCCCATGTCGCCGACGCGGTTGACCAGGAAGGCCTTCTTGGCGGCGGTGGCCGCGCTGGGCTTGTGCTGCCAGAAGCCGATCAGCAGGTACGAGGCGAGACCGACGCCCTCCCAGCCGACGTACAGCAGGAGGTAGTTGTCGGCGAGGACGAGCAGCAGCATCGCCGCCAGGAACAGGTTCAGATAGCCGAAGAAGCGGCGGCGGCGCTCCTCGTGCTCCATGTACCCGATCGAGTACAGGTGGATGAGCGAGCCGACGCCGGTGATCAGCAGGACGAACGTCATCGACAGCTGGTCGAGCTGGAAGCCGACGTCCGCGCGGAAGTTTCCGACCGCGATCCAGCTGAACAGATGCTGGGTGAACGTCCGGTCGTCCGGGCTCTTGCCCAGCATGTCGGCGAAGAGCACGACGGCGATCACGAAGGAGGCGGCCGCGAGCACGGTGCCGATCCACTGGCCGACGGCGTCCAGCCGCCTGCCGCCGCACAGCAGTACGGCCGCTCCGAGCAGAGGCGCCGCGACGAGCAGCGCAATCAGGTTCTCCACGATTCAGCGACCCCTTACAGCTTCATCAGGCTGGCGTCGTCGACCGAGGCCGAGTGGCGGGAACGGAACAGCGACACGATGATCGCGAGCCCGACCACGACCTCCGCGGCGGCGACGACCATCGTGAAGAACGCGATGATCTGGCCGTCGAGATTGCCGTGCATCCGGGAGAAGACGACGAAGGCGAGGTTGCAGGCGTTGAGCATCAGCTCGATGCACATGAACACCACGATCGCGTTCCGTCTGATCAGGACACCGGTGGCGCCGATCGTGAACAACAGAGCGGCGAGGTAGAGGTAGTTGACCGGATTCACTTGGACGCCTCCTCCGGCTTCGTGCGCTCCAGGCGCTCCTCGGAGCGCTGCTCCAGCGCCTTCAGGTCCTTCAGCGCGTCGGCCGACACGTCACGGATCTGTCCGCGGTCGCGCAGCGTCTTGCTGACGGTCAGCTCGGACGGGGTGCCGTCCGGGAGCAGGCCCGCGATGTCCACCGCGTTGTGCCGGGCGTAGACACCCGGTGCCGGCAGCGGCGGCACGTGCCTGCCCTCGCGCACGCGCTGCTCGGACAGCTCGCGCTGGGTCCTGGCCCGCTCGGTGCGCTCGCGGTGGGTGAGCACCATGGCGCCGATGGTGGCCGTGATGAGCAGGGCGCCGGTGATCTCGAAGGCGAACACGTACTTCGTGAAGATGAGGGCGGCCAGGCCCTCCACGTTGCCGGCGGAGTTCGCCTTGCCCAGGCCGTCGAAGTCCTTGATCGACGCGTTGCCGATCCCGGCGAACAGCAGGATGCCGAAGCCGAGTCCGCAGAGCAGGGCCAGCCAGCGCTGCCCCTTGATGGTCTCCTTCAGCGAGTCCGCCGCGGTGACACCGACGAGCATGACGACGAAGAGGAAGAGCATCATGATCGCGCCGGTGTAGACGACGACCTGGACGATGCCCAGGAAGTAGGCGCCGTTGGCGAGGTAGAACACCGCCAGGATGATCATGGTCCCGGCGAGGCACAGCGCGCTGTGCACGGCCTTCCTCATGAAGACGGTGCACAGGGCGCCGATCACCGCGACGGTCCCGAGGACCCAGAACTGGAAGGCCTCCCCGGTGGAGGTGGAGTACGCGGCCAGGTTGGCGGTCATGCCTCCGCCCCCTCTCCGGCGGACGGTCCCGCGGACGGTCCCGAGGGGGTCGCCGAGGGGTGCAGCTCGCCCTTGGAGACGGCCACCTGGCGCTCGGTGCCGGGCGCCGCCTCGGTCACCAGACCGCGGTAGTAGTCCTGCTCGTCCGTGCCCGGGAAGATCGAGTGCGGCGTGTCGACCATGCCTTCCTGGAGTCCGGCGAGCAGCTGCTCCTTGGTGTAGATGAGGTTGGCGCGGCTGCTGTCCGCGAGCTCGAACTCGTTCGTCATCGTCAGCGCGCGCGTGGGGCACGCCTCGATGCACAGGCCGCACAGGATGCAGCGGGCGTAGTTGATCTGGTAGACGCGGCCGTAGCGCTCGCCCGGGGAGTAGCGCTCCTCCTCGGTGTTGTCCGCGCCCTCCACGTAGATGGCGTCCGCGGGACAGGCCCAGGCGCACAGCTCGCAGCCGACGCACTTCTCCAGTCCGTCCGGATGGCGGTTGAGCTGGTGCCGGCCGTGGAACCGCGGTGCGGTGGTCTTCTGCTGTTCCGGGTACTGCTCGGTCAGCCGCTTCTTGAACATGGCCTTGAAGGTCACGCCGAAACCGGCGACGGGGTTCTGGAAACCCTGCTTGGTCTCCTTCGGCTCCTCAGCCATCGGACCCCTCCTTTCCGTCACGAGATCCGGTGACCGATCCATCACTCGCAGTATCGGACCCGCCACTGACAATCAGCTCCCGCTCCCGGCGCGGACGGCGCCGCGGTACGGGCGGCAGCTCCTGGCCGGGCAGCGGGGGCACGGGGAATCCGCCGGCCATCGGGTCGAAGGCGACGGGTTCGGCGGGCTCTTCCCGGCCCTGCTTGTCGCGGAAGATGTCCGCCACGAACGAGAGCAAGAGCAGGACGAGGACGCCTCCGCCCACGTACAGGGCGATGTCCGCGAAGTCGTAGTGCTCGTTGCGGAGCGTCCGTACCGTCGCGACGAGCATCAGCCAGACCACGGAGACCGGGATGAGCACCTTCCAGCCGAGCTTCATCAGCTGGTCGTAGCGGACGCGCGGCAGCGTGCCGCGCAGCCAGATGAAGAAGAACAGCAGCAGCTGCACCTTCACCACGAACCAGAGCATCGGCCACCAGCCGTGGTTGGCGCCCTCCCAGAAGCTGCTGATCGGCCAG
Organism: Streptomyces sp. NPDC127038; assembly: GCF_042725875.1. NCBI lineage: Bacteria > Bacillati > Actinomycetota > Actinomycetes > Kitasatosporales > Streptomycetaceae > Streptomyces > Streptomyces sp. NPDC127038. The sequence continues at coordinate 35,048 of NZ_JBHXDQ010000011.1, forward strand.
GGTGCCCGCCAGCCGCCCAGGAAGAGCGTCGTGGACACGGCCGAGACCGTCACCATGTTCACGTACTCGGCGAGCATGAACAGCGCGAACTTGATGGACGAGTACTCGGTGTTGAAGCCGCCGACCAGGTCGCCCTCGGACTCCGGCATGTCGAACGGGGCCCGGTTGGTCTCGCCGATCATCGTCACGACGTAGATCAGGAACGAGACGGGCAGCAGGACGATGTACCAGCGGTCGTGCTGCTGCTCGACGATCGTCGAGGTCGACATCGAACCGGAGTAGAGGAACACGGAGGCGAACGCGGCGCCCATGGCGATCTCGTACGAGATCATCTGGGCGCAGGAGCGCAGACCGCCGAGGAGCGGGTAGGTGGAGCCCGAGCTCCAGCCGGCGAGCACGATCCCGTAGATGCCGACCGAGGCCACCGCGAGGATGTAGAGCATCGCGATCGGCAGGTCGGTGAGCTGCATCGTGGTGCGCTGACCGAAGATCGAGACCTCGTTGTCCGCGGGCCCGAAGGGGATCACCGCGATCGCCATGAAGGCCGGGATCGCCGCCACGATCGGCGCGAGGACGTAGACGACCTTGTCCGCGCGCTTGACGATGACGTCTTCCTTGAGCATGAGCTTCACGCCGTCGGCGAGCGACTGGAGCATGCCCCAGGGCCCGTGCCGGTTGGGCCCGATGCGCAGCTGCATCCAGGCGACGACCTTGCGCTCCCACACGATGGAGAAGAGCACGGTCACCATCAGGAAGGCGAAGCAGAAGACCGCCTTGACGACGACCAGCCACCAGGGGTCGTGGCCGAACATCGAGAGGTCTTCCGCGGCGAGGTACGGCTTCATGCCTCCACCTCCTTGGGGGCCTCGGCGGCGATGGTCGCCGGGCCGATGCGGACGAGTGCGCCGGGCAGCGCCCCGGTGTCGGAGGCGACGCCCCCTCCGGTCGAGTTCAGCGGGAGCCAGACCACGCGGTCGGGCATCTCGGTGATCTGGAGCGGGAGTTCGACCGCTCCCCCGGGACCGGTCACGGCGATGAGGTCGCCGTCCTTGACCCCGGCCTCGGCGGCGGTGGCGGCCGACACGCGCGCGCGTGCGGCGTGCCGGGTCCCGGCGAGCGCTGCGTCGCCCTCCTGGAGACGCCCCTGGTCGAGCAGCAGCCGGTGCCCGGCCAGTACGGCCTCTCCGGCGTCCGGCCGCGGCATCGGCACCCCGGTCTCCCGGGGCTCGCCGGCCCGCGGACCGTCCCAGGCGCCGAGCCGGTCGATCTCCCCGCGCGTGGTGCGCAGATCCGGCAGCCCGAGGTGTACGTCCATGGCGTCGGCCAGCATCTGCAGGACGCGGGTGTCGGCGGGCGCGAGCCGCCGGGTCATCTGGTCGGGCTTGAGGGCGGCCTCGAAGGAGCGGACCCTGCCCTCCCAGTTGAGGAAGGTTCCGGCCTTCTCGGCGACCGCGGCGACCGGCAGGACGACGTCGGCGTGCTCGGTGACCTCGCTGGGCCGCAGTTCGAGCGACACCAGGAAGCCCACCTCGGAGAGGGCCTCACGCGCGCGTGCCGGATCGGGAAGGTCGGCGATCTCCACGCCCGCGACCACCAGGGCGCGCAGTTCGCCGCCGACGGCCGCTTCCACGATCTGGCCGGTGTCCCGGCCGTAGCGGTGCGGGAGTTCGGAGACGCCCCAGGCGGCCGCGACCTCGTCCCGCGCGCGCGGGTCGGTGGCCGGGCGGCCGCCCGGCAGCAGCGACGGCAGCGCGCCGGCCTCGATCGCCCCGCGCTCCCCGGCCCGGCGCGGGATCCACACCAGCCGGGCGCCCGTGGCGGTCGCGGTCCGCACGGCCGCGGTCAGGGCGCCCGCGACGGCGGCCAGCCGCTCGCCGACGACGATCACGGCGCCCTCGGCGCGCAGCGCCTCGGCGGCCCTGGAGCCGTCGTCGTCCAGGCCGACGCCGCTCGCGAGCGCGTCCAGCCACTCGGTCTCGGTGCCGGGCGCGGCCGGCAGCAGTGTGCCGCCCGCCTTCTCCAGACCGCGGGTGGCGTGGGTGGCGAGGGAGAAGGTCTTCTGTCCGTGCCCGCGCCAGGCCTTGCGCAGCCGCAGGAAGACGCCGGGCGCCTCCTCCTCGGACTCGAAGCCCGCGAGCAGGACGGCGGGTGCCTTCTCCAGGGAGGTGTACGTGACACCGGTGGCGTCGAGGTCCCGGCCGTGTCCGGCGATCCGGGCGGCCAGGAAGTCGGCCTCCTCGGAGCTGTGCACGCGCGCGCGGAAGTCGATGTCGTTCGTGTCGAGGGCCACACGCGCGAACTTGCTGTACGCGTAGGCGTCCTCGACGGTGAGCCGGCCGCCGGTGAGGACGCCGGCCCTGCCGCGGGCCGCCGTCAGCCCTTGCGCGGCGGCTTCGAGTGCCTCCGGCCAGGAGGCGGGTTCGAGGACACCGTCGGCGTTGCGGACCAGGGGGGTGTCGAGGCGGTCGCGCTGCTGCGCGTACCGGAACCCGAACCGGCCCTTGTCGCAGAGCCATTCCTCGTTGACCTCGGGGTCCGGGGCCGCGAGGCGCCGCATCACCTTGCCGCGCCGGTGGTCGGTACGCGTGGCGCAGCCGCCGGAGCAGTGCTCGCACACGGAGTGCGAGGAGATGAGGTCGAAGGGGCGCGAGCGGAAGCGGTACGCCGAGGACGTGAGCGCGCCCACCGGGCAGATCTGGATCGTGTTGCCGGAGAAGTAGGACTCGAAGGGGTCGCCGTCGCCGGTGCCGACCTGCTGGAGCGCGCCCCGCTCGACCAGTTCGATCATGGGGTCGCCCGCGATCTGGTTCGAGAAGCGGGTGCAGCGGGCGCACAGCACGCACCGCTCGCGGTCGAGCAGGACCTGTGTGGAGATGGGGACGGGCTTCTCGTAGGTCCGCTTCCTGCCCTCGAACCGGGACTCGGCGTTGCCGTGCGACATCGCCTGGTTCTGGAGGGGGCACTCGCCTCCCTTGTCGCAGACCGGGCAGTCCAGCGGGTGGTTGATGAGCAGCAGCTCCATCACACCGTGCTGTGCCTTCTCGGCGACCTGGGAGGTGAGTTGAGTCCTGACGACCATCCCGTCCGTACAGGTGATCGTGCAGGATGCCATGGGCTTGCGCTGGCCCTCGACCTCGACGATGCACTGGCGGCAGGCGCCGGCCGGGTCGAGGAGCGGGTGGTCGCAGAACCGGGGGATCTCGATGCCGAGCTGTTCGGCGGCCCGGATGACGAGGGTGCCCTTGGGCACGCTCAGCTCGACGCCGTCGATCGTCAGCGAGACGAGGTCCTCCGGCGGGACCGACGCCTCCCCGCCTCCGGAGGGAGCGCTGGTGGTCACTGTCATGCGTTCACCTCCGTGTGCTTGTCCGCCCAGGCCGTGGACCTGGCGGGGTCGAAGGGGCAGCCGCGGCCCGTGATGTGCTGCTCGTACTCCTCGCGGAAGTACTTGAGCGAGGAGAAGATCGGCGAGGCGGCGCCGTCGCCGAGGGCGCAGAAGGACTTGCCGTTGATGTTGTCGGCGATGTCGTTCAGCTTGTCGAGGTCGGACATGACGCCCTTGCCGGCCTCGATGTCGCGCAGCAACTGGACGAGCCAGTAGGTGCCTTCGCGGCAGGGGGTGCACTTGCCGCAGGACTCGTGGGCGTAGAACTCGGTCCAGCGGGTGACGGCGCGGACGACACAGGTCGTCTCGTCGAAGCACTGGAGTGCTTTCGTGCCGAGCATGGAACCCGCGGCGCCCACTCCTTCGTAGTCAAGAGGGACGTCGAGGTGCTCCTCGGTGAACATCGGGGTGGAGGAGCCGCCCGGCGTCCAGAACTTCAGCCGGTGGCCGGGGCGCATCCCGCCGCTCATGTCGAGGAGTTGACGAAGAGTGATGCCGAGCGGTGCCTCGTACTGGCCGGGGCTGGCGACATGGCCGCTGAGCGAGTAGAGCGTGAAGCCCGGAGACTTCTCGCTGCCCATCGACCTGAACCATTCCTTGCCTTTGTGGAGAATTGCGGGAACCGACGCGATGGATTCGACGTTGTTCACAACAGTTGGACACGCATAGAGACCCGCGACAGCAGGGAAAGGAGGGCGGAGTCGCGGTTGGCCACGGCGGCCTTCGAGCGAGTCGAGCAGCGCGGTCTCCTCACCGCAGATGTACGCGCCCGCGCCCGCGTGCACGGTGAGCTGGAGGTCGAGCCCGCTGCCCAGGATGTTCTCGCCCAGGTAGCCCGCCGCGTAGGCCTCGCGCACGGCCTCGTGCAACCGCCGCAGCACGGGGACCACTTCACCGCGGAGATAGATGAAGGCATGCGAAGACCGAATGGCATAGCACGCGATCACAATGCCCTCGATGAGGCTGTGCGGGTTCGCGAAGAGGAGCGGGATGTCCTTGCAGGTTCCCGGCTCCGATTCGTCGGCGTTGACAACTAGATAGTGAGGTTTGCCGTCTCCCTGGGGAATGAACTGCCATTTCATTCCGGTCGGGAATCCGGCCCCGCCGCGGCCGCGCAGTCCGGAGTCCTTGACGTACGCGATCAGGTCGTCCGGCGACATGGCGAGTGCCTTGCGCAGGCCCTCGTACCCGTCGTGCCTGCGGTAGACGTCCAGCGACCAGGACCTGTCCTCGTCCCAGAAGGCCGACAGCACGGGTGCGAGCAGCTTTTCGGGACTCGTCTCGTTGATCTCGGCTGCCAAGGTCATCACTCCCCCTCCTCTGCCACGGGACCCGCCGGGTGGGACGGGTCGGAGGCCGACGTGTCCTGCGGCGCGTCGTGCGAGCTCGGGTGCTCGGCGGGCCGCTGGTTCTGAGGTGCTCCTCCGCCGCGCGGGTGCACCACGCGCGCGGGGGCGCTCTCCCCCTTGGCCAGCCGCAGGCCCACCAGGGAGGCGTGGCCCGCGCTGCCGCCGGCGTCCACGGCGCCCTCGCGCTCGTCGGGGAAGCCCGCCAGGATCCGGGCGGTTTCCTTGAAGGTGCACAGCCGGGCGCCGCGGGTCGGGTCGACGTCGGCGCCGGCGCGCAGGTCGTCGACGAGCCGCTTGGCCGAGTCGACGGTCTGGTTGTCGAAGAACTCCCAGTTCACCATCACGACGGGCGCGAAGTCGCAGGCCGCGTTGCACTCGATGTGCTCCAGGGTGACCTTGCCGTCGCCGGTGGTCTCCCCGTTGCCGACGTCGAGGTGGTCCTGGAGGGCCTCGAAGATGGCGTCGCCGCCCATGACGGCACACAGGGTGTTGGTGCAGACACCCACCTGGTAGTCACCGCTCGGCTTGCGCCGGTACATCGAGTAGAAGGTGGCGACGGCGGCGACCTCGGCCGTCGTCAGGTCCAGTACCTCCGCGCAGAACCGCTGTCCCGTGCGCGTGACATGGCCCTCCTGCGACTGCACGAGATGCAGCAACGGAAGGAGCGCCGAGCGGGAGTCGGGGTAGCGGGCGATGATCTCGCGCGCGTCCGCCTCCAGCCGGGCCCGGACGTCGGCCGGGTAGTCGGGCGCGGGCAGTCGGGGCATGCCCAGGCTGACGCCCTCGGGGGTGGTGGTCACCGGTCGACGCCTCCCATCACGGGGTCGATGGACGCGACGGCGACGATGACGTCGGCGACCTGGCCGCCTTCGCACATCGCGGCCATGGCCTGAAGGTTGGTGAAGGACGGGTCACGGAAGTGGACCCGGTAGGGGCGGGTGCCTCCGTCGGAGACGACGTGCACCCCGAGCTCGCCCTTGGGCGACTCGACCGCCACGTACGCCTGTCCCGGCGGTACGCGGAAGCCCTCGGTCACCAGCTTGAAGTGGTGGATCAGGGCCTCCATGGAGGTGCCCATGATCTTCTTGATGTGGTCGAGGGAGTTGCCGAGACCGTCGGGGCCGAGCGCGAGCTGGGCGGGCCAGGCGATCTTCTTGTCGGCGACCATGACCGGGCCGGGCTGGAGCCGGTCCAGGCACTGTTCGATGATCCGCAGCGACTGGCGCATCTCCTCCAGGCGGATCAGGAAGCGCCCGTAGGAGTCGCAGGTGTCGGCGGTCGGGACCTCGAAGTCGTAGGTCTCGTAGCCGCAGTAGGGCTGGGACTTGCGCAGGTCGTGCGGCAGGCCCGCCGAGCGCAGGATCGGGCCGGTGGCGCCGAGGGCCATGCAGCCGGCCAGGTCGAGATAGCCGACGTCCTGCATGCGGGCCTTGAAGATGGGGTTCCCGGTGGCGAGCTTGTCGTACTCGGGAAGGTTCTTCGTCATCTTCTTCACGAACTCGCGGATCTGGTCCACGGCGCCCGGGGGCAGGTCCTGGGCGAGTCCGCCGGGGCGGATGAACGCGTGGTTCATCCGCAGGCCCGTGATCAGCTCGTAGATGTCGAGGATGAGCTCACGGTCACGGAAGCCGTAGATCATGATCGTGGTGGCGCCCAGCTCCATGCCTCCGGTGGCGATGCACACCAGATGGGAGGAGAGTCGGTTCAGCTCCATCAGGAGCACCCGGATGATCGAGGCGCGGTCCGGGATCTGGTCGGTGATGCCGAGGAGCTTCTCGACGCCGAGACAGTAGGCCGTCTCGTTGAAGAACGGCGTCAGGTAGTCCATGCGCGTCACGAACGTGGTGCCCTGGGTCCACGTGCGGAACTCGAGGTTCTTCTCGATGCCCGTGTGGAGGTAGCCGATGCCGCAGCGGGCCTCGGTGACCGTCTCGCCGTCGATCTCCAGGATGAGCCGGAGCACGCCGTGGGTGGACGGGTGCTGCGGGCCCATGTTGACGATGATGCGCTCGTCGTCGGACTTGGCCGCCGACTGGGCGATCTCGTCCCAGTCGCCGCCGGTGACCGTATATACGGTGCCCTCGGTCGTCTCGCGGGGCGAGGCGTCCGATGCCCCGGAAGGGGTCTGCGTGCTCATGAGTACGACCTCCGCTGGTCCGGAGCCGGGATCTGGGCGCCCTTGTACTCGACGGGGATGCCGCCGAGGGGGTAGTCCTTGCGCTGCGGGAAGCCCTGCCAGTCGTCCGGCATCATGATCCGCGTCAGCGCGGGGTGGCCGTCGAAGATCAGGCCGAAGAAGTCGTACGTCTCGCGCTCGTGCCAGTCGTTCGTCGGATAGACGGAGACGAGCGAGGGGACGTGCGGGTCCGCGTCCGGGGCGCTGACCTCCAGCCGGATCAGCCGGTTGTGGGTGATCGAGCGCAGGTGGTAGACGGCGTGCAGCTCGCGGCCCTTGTCCTGCGGGTGATGCACGCCGGAGACACCGGTGCACAGCTCGAACCGGAGGGCCGGGTCGTCGCGCAGTGTCTGGGCGACGGGGAGCAGGTACTCGCGTTCGATGTGGAACGTGATCTCGTCGCGGTCGACGACCGTCTTGTCGATGACGTTCTCGGGGACGAGTCCCTGTTCCTCCAGGGCGCCCTCCAGTTCGTCGGCCATCTCGTCGAACCAGCCGCCGTAGGGGCGGGTGGCCGCTCCGGGCAGCCGGATCGAGCGGACCAGGCCGCCGTACCCGGAGGTGTCGCCTCCGTTGTCGGCGCCGAACATGCCGCGCTGGACGCGGATCTCCTCGCCCTTGTCGCCTCGCTGGCCGGGAAGGTTGGAGGCGCCCAGGTCCTTCTCGGGGTTGACCCCGTTGCCGTTCGCGTCGCTCACCGCAGCAGGCCCTTCATCTCGATGATGGGAAGCGCCTTGAGCGCCGCTTCCTCCGCCTCGCGGGCCGCCTCCTCGGCGTTGACGCCGAGCTTGGTGCTCTGGATCTTCTGGTGGAGCTTGAGGATCGCGTCCATCAGCATCTCGGGCCGCGGAGGACATCCGGGCAAATAGATGTCGACCGGGACGATGTGGTCGACTCCCTGCACAATGGCGTAGTTGTTGAACATTCCGCCCGATGAAGCACAAACCCCCATGGAAATGACCCACTTGGGGTTGGGCATCTGGTCATAGACCTGCCGCAGCACCGGCGCCATCTTCTGGCTCACCCGGCCGGCCACGATCATCAGGTCGGCCTGGCGGGGCGACCCGCGGAAGACCTCCATGCCGAAGCGGGCCAGGTCGTAGCGCCCGGCGCCGGTCGTCATCATCTCGATGGCACAGCAGGCGAGCCCGAATGTCGCGGGGAAGACGGACGCCTTGCGCACCCAGCCCGCGGCCTGCTCGACGGTCGTCAGCAGGAATCCGCTCGGCAGCTTTTCTTCGAGTCCCATGTCTTAAAGGCCCCTCAGTCCCATTCCAGGCCGCCGCGCCGCCACACATACGCGTAGGCGACGAAGACGGTGAGCACGAAGAGCAGCATCTCCACGAGCCCGAAAACACCCAGGGCGTCGAAGGTGACGGCCCAGGGGTAGAGGAAGACGATCTCGATGTCGAAGACGATGAAGAGCATCGCCGTCAGGTAGTACTTGATGGGAAAGCGCCCACCGCCGACCGGCGTGGGGGTCGGCTCGATGCCGCACTCGTACGCGTCGAGCTTGGCGCGGTTGTACCGCTTCGGACCGATCAGCGTGGCCATGACCACGGAGAAGATCGCAAAGCCTGCCCCGAGGGCTCCCAGTACGAGGATCGGCGCATACGCGTTCACGCTCCTCGCTCCTCTCAGTCGGCACTGACTGGTGGCGGTTCGGCGAGCCTGCACCCCTGCCTCGCCAGCACCGCGAACCCCGCCCGTCCCGGCGAAGATCACGGACATGTGAAGCAGGTCACAAGCCCAACTGCCTCGCATCTTATGCCCGGCGGTCTGTGATCTGCGACACGGGGTATTGCCTTAGCTTTGTGATCTCCACCACCTGACGAACGATCATGAAGTCGGATGAGCAGTGATCTTCACACGCGAAGCGTCAGGTCGGTCACCAGACGTGACATTTTCGTTCATCTCCGCAGGCCCGGAGGGTCGTCTCAATATCAAGAGACTTCCCCTGCATGCAAATTGGCGCTGGACGCACCCCCTTGATAGAGGAGCGCGTTCACACTTCGGAGCGACCGAGGGGAGCGATGTGGACGCGTGCACGCGTTCACGAGCGGCGGCGAACCGGAGGCGGCCGGTCTTCACGCGCGGGACGCCACCGCCCGGGTGACCGTTCCGTGACCTGCGCCACATCTACCTATGGGTCAGATAAGCCGGGCTTGGCCAACCTCTTCAACCGGTGGTAGGCGGCGGGCAATTCGGACGTATTACTGAAAGGCCATGATCACGGCCCTGATGGACAGTGTCCGCAATGCCCGTTACGGCGTCAATAAAGAGTTACAGGCGACGAATTCGGCGGCCGATTGAACAACTGTGGCGCACCACACGTTTCTTGAAGGTATGGAGGAGCCCCTGGTACCGCTAGTACCCATGTCCCACACCGCACACATACGAAGCCACCGGAAGCCCCGTCGCAACGCCCCGTCGCTCGCGATGCGCGCCGGAGTTGCCGGTGGCGTCCTCAGCACCCTGGCCGTGGCCGCGGCGGCAGGTTCGGCGAGCGCCGCCGAGCCCGTCACGCAGACCATGGAACTGCCGACCCTGACGGCCGACCTGGCCACGCAGGTCGCCGAGTCCGCGGACGCCACCCAGCAGGCCGCGGCCAACTACCAGCTCGACGCGGAGCGCGACGCGGCGGCCGCCAAGGCCGCCAAGCAGGCCAAGGCCGACCTGGCGGACGCCAAGACGAAGGCCGAGGCCAAGAAGAAGGCCGAGGCCGCCCGCAAGGCCGCCGCGGCCGACGCCGTCTCGCGCTCCTCGGCGCGGTCGGTGCTCTCCGCCAGCGCCTCGACGTCCACGAACGTCGCCGCGCCGGCCAGCGGCAGTGTCGCGACGGTCATCGCCTTCCTCAAGGCACAGGTCGGCGACGCGTACGTCATGGGCGGCACCGGACCCAACGCGTGGGACTGCTCCGGTCTGGTGCAGGCGGCGTTCAAGCAGGTCGGCGTCGACCTGCCGCGCGTCTCGCAGGACCAGTCGGTGTCCGGTACGCCGGTTTCCCTGTCCAATGTCCAGGTCGGCGACATTCTGTACTGGGGTGCGGCGGGTTCGGCGTACCACGTCGGTGTGTACATCGGTAACGGTCAGTACCTCGACGCGGCCAACCCGTCCAAGGGCGTCGTGATCCAGGACCTCTCGGGCTACCCGGCCACGGGCGCGGTGCGCGTGCTCTGACCCGCGACTGACAGCCCGAAGGACCGCTTCCTGTGCGGGGAGCGGTCCTTCGGGCTGTTCCGGGCCCGGTGGCCGGTGCCGACGGCGTCCGGAGCCGCCCCGGTGACCACCGGGGCGGCACGTGTGGGTCAGGCCTTCGGGGCCACCTTCGAGAGGCCGTTGATGATGCGGTCCATCGCGTCGCCACCGGTCGGGTCGGTGAGGTTCGCGAGCATCTTCAGGGTGAACTTCATCAGCATCGGGTGGGTCAGACCGCGCTGCGCGGCGATCTTCATGACCTTCGGGTTGCCGATGAGCTTCACGAAGGCGCGGCCGAGCGTGTAGTAGCCGCCGTAGGTGTCCTTGAGGACCCGCGGGTAGCGGTGGAGGGCCAGTTCGCGCTGGCCGGGAGTGGCACGCGCGTGGGCCTGGACGATGACGTCGGCCGCGATCTGGCCGGACTCCATGGCGTAGGCGATGCCCTCGCCGTTGAAGGGGTTCACCAGGCCGCCGGCGTCACCCACGAGCAGCAGGCCCTTGGTGTAGTGAGGTTGACGGTTGAAGGCCATCGGCAGGGCCGCGCCGCGGATCGGGCCGGTCATGTTCTCGGGGGTGTAGCCCCAGTCCTCGGGCATCGAGGCGCACCAGGCTTTCAGGACCTCGCGCCAGTCGAGCTCCTTGAAGGAGTCGGAGGTGTTGAGGACACCGAGGCCGACGTTCGAGGTGCCGTCGCCCATGCCGAAGATCCATCCGTAGCCGGGCAGCAGCCGGTCCTCGGCGCCCCGGCGGTCCCACAGTTCCAGCCACGACTCCAGGTAGTCGTCGTCGTGACGCGGTGAGGTGAAGTACGTACGGACGGCGACGCCCATCGGGCGGTCCTCGCGGCGGTGCAGGCCCATCGCGAGGGAGAGACGGGTGGAGTTGCCGTCCGCCGCCACCACCAGCGGGGCGTGGAAGGTCACCTCCCGCTTCTCCTTGGAGTCGGCGTCGCCCAGCTTGGCGTTCACGCCGATGATCCGGCCGGTGCGCTCGTCGAGGATCGGGGAGCCGACGTTGCAGCGCTCGTACAGCCGCGCGCCCGCCTTCTGGGCCTGCCGGGCCAGCTGCTCGTCGAAGTCGTCGCGCTTGCGGACGAGTCCGTAGTCGGGGAAGGAGGCGAGATCCGGCCAGTCGAGCTGGAGGCGGACACCGCCGCCGATGATGCGCAGGCCCTTGTTGCGGAGCCAGCCCGCCTCCTCGGAGATGTCGATGCCCATCGACACCAGCTGCTTGGTGGCGCGCGGGGTCAGTCCGTCACCGCACACCTTCTCGCGCGGGAAGGCCGTCTTCTCCAGGAGCAGGACGTCGAGCCCCGCCTTCGCCAGGTAGTAGGCGGTGGTGGAACCGGCTGGCCCGGCCCCGACGACGATGACGTCGGCGGTGTTCTCGGAGAGCGGCTGGGGCTCGGTCACGGCGGGGTCTCCCCAAGACTCGAAATCAACGTGCCGACGGGCACTGGACATGGGCAGTCTATGCAGCGGTACCGATCACCCGGCTGAAGGGCTGCCCCGTGAACCGAGCTCTCCCCGAAGTACGACTGCGCGTGCCCACCGACGAGGACGCCCTCGCCTGGCACCGGGTCTTCGACGACCCCGAGGTCATGGAGTTCCACGGGGGCCGCGCGGCCGAGCGGTCCGTCTACGAGGAACTCACCGCGCGCCAGCGGCGGCACGACGCGGAGCACGGGTTCTGCCTGTGGACGATGCTCGGTCCCGGGGACGAGGTGCTGGGCTTCACCGGGGCGCAGCCGTGGCCGCACGGCTGGGGTCCGGCCGGGAAGATCGAGATCGGCTGGCGGCTGGGGCGGGCGCACTGGGGCAAGGGGTACGTCACCGCGGCTGCGCGCACCACCCTGGAGCGGGTCCGCGCTGCGGGCGTCACCGATGTCGTCGCGATGGTCAACGCGGGCAACGCCCGTTCCATCGCGGTGACGAGGCGGCTCGGGATGGAACTCGCCGAGCGGTTCACCCTGCCCTCGTCCCAGCAGGAGGGGCACCGGTACCGGCTGGCCCTGTGACCGCCTGGCGGGACCGGGGCCCAAGCGGGGACCCGGCGCGTCTTCCGACGGCTTCCGGAAGGGCGGGGCGAGGCTTACCCTTCCGGTACCGCTGGGGGTGACGTCTGTGCGCATAACACCCAAGACACCCGAAATACGCGTACCGCGGCTCGTCGGTCTGATGGCCGTGGACGCGCGTGAGACGGCTGAGGCTCGCGGTGTTCTGCTCGCCGCGCCCGACCGGCCCGATTTCCATCGGACGGTCGTCGACTACGTCGTACGGCAATTTCCGCAGCCCGGGGCCGAGGTGCCGCGCGGAGCCGTCGTCACGGTGTGGTTCGACCTCGGGGACGCGGAGGGGGGCGCCGGGGTGCGCGAGCCGCGCCCGCCACGCCCGCCGTCGGGCGGGCTGCGCCGCGAACTCGACCTGCCCGGCGACCCGTTCGCCGTCCTGAGGTAGCTGGCCCTGCCGAGATCCTCCCTGGCAGGGCTCGGGACGGCCGGTTCAGGCCTGCTTGTAGCCCCGGTGGAGGGCCACGATGCCGCCCGTCAGGTTGCGCCAGGCCACCTTGGACCAGCCGGCCTTGATCAGCCGCTCGGCCAGTTCCGGCTGCGTCGGCCAGGCGCGGATGGACTCGGCGAGATAGACGTAGGCGTCCGGGTTGGAGGAGGCGGCGCGGGCGACCGGGGGCAGCGCGCGCATCAGGTACTCGGTGTAGACCGTGCGGAACGGCGCCCAGGTGGGGTGCGAGAACTCGCAGATCACGACGCGCCCGCCCGGCTTGGTCACCCGGTACAGCTCGCGCAGAGCGGTGTCGGTGTCCTGGACGTTGCGCAGTCCGAAGGAGATCGTGACGGCGTCGAAGGTGTCGTCCTTGAACGGCAGCTTCGTCGCGTCGCCCGCGGTCAGCGGCAGCCAGGGGTGGTTGCGCTTGCCGACGCGGAGCATCCCGAGGGAGAAGTCGCAGGGGACGACGTACGCGCCGGTGCGGGCGAAGGGGAGCGACGAGGTCGCGGTGCCGGCCGCGAGGTCCAGGATCTTCTGCGCGGGGCGCGCGTCGACCGCCTTCGCGACCTCCTTGCGCCACGCCCGGTCCTGGCCGAGCGACAGCAGGTCGTTCGTGAGGTCGTACCGTTCCGCCACGTCGTCGAACATCGAGGCGACTTCGTGCGGCTGCTTGTCCAGGGATGCGCGGGTCACCGTCCCATTGTGGCAGTACGGTCCCGGCCGCTCCGCGGCGCCCGGCCGCGGAGCCGCTCCGAGGACGGAAGCGAGAGGCGCCGCACCCGGCCCCGTGGAGCACGGGAAGGGGTGCGGCGCCGCGCGGCGGCCTCGGTGACCGGCCGCCGGGTGGTGCTGGGGGTGCTACTGCGGGGGCTCCGGGATCTCGGTGAACAGCGCGGTGATGGTGTGGTTGGCGTTCATCGTGATCGTGTAGTTGGGCGTGGTGTCCGTCTGGGGCACGCCGTCGACCTCCCAGCCGCTGAACCGGTAGCCGGGGTCCGCCTCGGCGGTGACGGTGACCTGCGTACCGGGGTCGTACGGGCCGTACTCGCTCGGCTTGAGCCTGCCTCCGGCGACGGGGCTGGAGTTCATGGTGAGGGAGACCCGGTTGGTGACCAGGGAGGTCCGGTAGCCGGCCAGGAACTCCGCGGCGCGCGTGGCGACGGCGGCGTTGTTGTTGTTCTCGTCGCCGAGGGCCTCCCCGTTGAGCAGGTTGACGGTGTTGGAGTACTGGTTGACGACCGTGCACGCCTGGGTGCAGGCGCTGGAGTAGGCCATGATCGTGTGGTGCCGCTGGTCGGCGGTGACCCAGCCGTAGTTCTGGGTGCCTACGGGGGTCGTGCCGCCCTGCGCGATCACGGTCTTGCGGTCGTGCATCAGACCGAAGTTGTGGCCGATCTCGTGCGCGAGGTTCTCCCACGCGGTGATGGAGAAGGCGCTGGTGACCGAGAACGCGTTGTTGCTGGTCCCCGTACCCGCCGGGTTGGGCAGGTTCGCCTGCCCGGAGCTGTCCTCCGGCGGGATGGCGGCGATGAGCGCCACCAGGTCCGCGCCGAAGGCCGTCCGCTGGGCGGCGGCCGTGAGACCGAGCGTCGTGTTCGCGGGGTTGCTGAGCATGCTCAGCAGGGTGCCGGCGTTCTCACGGGCGACGCCGGTGGCCTGGGTCTGGTAGGTGTTCACGACATGCACGCTGGCGGGCACCTCGCTGGTCGCGAGCGCCCTGTTGAGCTGGTTCACGCCGTACCGGATACGGCTCTGGACCGCGGAGACCGAACCGAGTTCGGTGACGGTGGCCGGGGTGTAGGCGACGACGATGTCGATGGCCGCCGGGTTGTCGGGGGTGGCGATCCGACGGCCCGGCTGCGGCCTGACCGACCTGGTCGGAGGCGCGGTCACCGTGTCGACGCCCTGTCCGCTCGGGGGCAGCTTCAGGGCGTCGATCTCCTGGAGCAGATACCGGCCCGGCCGCTTGGGCAGCGGCTTGTAGACGTACTGGCGGAAGCCGTCCTCGATCTCGCCGGACAGGGTGACCGGACCGGCCGCGCACGCTCCGATGATCGACACGGAGATCGTGTTCTCCGGGTGCTTCGGGTCGTGGCCCGACCAGAAGACCGTTCCGTCCGGGTCCTGCCGTTTGAAGTCCTCCATCGCCGTGAAGCCCCTGCTGTGCTCGAACAGCGGGAAGGTGCGGATCTCGGGCACCCCGTCCTTCTGTCTCCTGCACAGCGAATGGAAGTCCTTGGGATTCGCCCGCATCACGGCGCTGCGCTTCACCCAGGGCTCGGGTTCGTGTCCACGGCCGGCTCCGGCGGCGGCGGGTGTGTTCAGGGCCAGGGACAGGGCGGCGGCAAGAGCGGTCGCCGCGGTGGACGCGGCGAGCAGGGAACGACGCATGGGGAACGTCAGCCTCTCTGTGGGGATTTCTCCCATGCTCCGTAACCAAGATCGCACCTGGCTCGTTGTACACGTCCATGCACGGCCAACTGGGGCCAGATTCACCCTTCGAGCGGCTACGGCGGCAGGTCGGGCCCCTTCCGGGCGGTCGGGCCCCTTCCGGGCGGTCACACCCGGGACCCGGCCGGACAAGGGGGTGGCCGTCAGGATCAGTACCCGGCCGACAGCGGACACTTCCGGTCGGGACGCCACCATCCCCATCCGTCCCGCGTCAGACATGACGAGCCGTCCGGAAACATCACGAGAGCGGGTGCGTGCACGATGCGGAGTCTCCTGGAACCGGCCGCCGGGCTGGTGTGTCTGGTGGCCCTGGCCTGTACGGGGTGCTCCTCGGGCGGCGGCGCGTCGGACCCGTCGGCGGGGACCGGCCGGAAGGCGGCGGCGGCCGCGGACCCCGGCGCGGCGAAGGGGTCGGCCACCTCGTACGCCCCGTACGTGAGCGCCACGACCCCCGCGGGCACCGACTCGGCGGGGTCGCCGACGACGTACAACCTGGCCTTCGTCATCTCGGACGGCAGAGGCTGCACACCGAAGTGGGACGGCATGTACGCGATCGGGGACCCGGCCGTGAAGTCCCGTGTCGCGGCGCTCGCGAAGTCCGGGGCCGGCGTGCGGGTGTCCTTCGGCGGCGCGTCCGGCAAGGAGCTGGCGTCGGCCTGCGACAGCGCGAGCGCTCTGGCCGCCGCCTATGGCGCGGCACTGGACGCGGCAGGCTCCACCCGGGCCGACTTCGACGTCGAGGGCGCCCAGTTGAGCGACGCCGCCTCGGTCGCCCGGCGCTCCGAGGCCATCGCGCTGCTCCAGAAGAAGCGTCCCGGGCTGACGGTGTCCTTCACCCTGCCGGTGATGCCCTCGGGCCTGGACTCCGACGCCCTGGCCCTCCTGGAGTCCGCCGACGACCACTCCGTGGACGTCTCGACGGTCGACATCATGACCATGAACTACGGCAGTTCGTACGCGGGGGACATGGGCGACTACGCCGTCGCGTCCGCCGAGGCGGCCCACACCCAGCTGAAGAAGGTGTTCGCCCTGTCGGACGCCGACGCCTGGCACGGGCTCGCGCTGACCTCGATGATCGGCGTCAACGACGTGCGCGAGGAGACGTTCGGGCTCGCGGACGCGGCGCGGGTGAGGGCGTTCGCCGAGAAGAAGGGCGTGGCCTGGGTGTCGATGTGGTCGACGTTCCGGGACCGCCCGTGCGAGAAGGGCAGCTCCACGGCGGGCGACGCGGCGACCGACTGCAGCGGTGTACGGCAGAGTCCGGGGGCCTTCGCACGGGCGTTGGCGGGCTGAGGCGACGGCCTTCGCGGCGCACCCGAGCGGGGGCCGACCCGAACGGGAGCCGACCCGAGCAGGGGCTGATCTGAGCAGGGGCTGATCTGAGCAGGGGCTGATCTGAGCAGGGGCTGACCCGCGATCAGCGGGCGCGGTACACCAGTCGTCCGCCGATCACGGTCGCCACGCAGGTCCCCGCACCGCGCCGGACCAGTTCGGCGCGGTCCGCGACGTCGAACACGGCGAACCGGGCGGGACCGCCGGGCACCAGGGCCGGCAGCAGGATCAGTGGGGCCGGGGACAGCGCCGGCGGACCCGGGAGCCGGTCGGGCCTCCGGCCCACCGCGAGTCCGGCCCTGCGCACCGCGTCGGCCACCGAGCGCGACCGCAGTTCCCCGGCCACGGCCACCGTGCCGTGCGCGAGCATCCGCTGGATCCCGCGCCGCGCGCTCGCGCCGAGGCGGGTGGGGTCCGCGCGGAAGATCCGCTTGGCCCGTTCCCCGCCGATGGGCTCGGTGCCGAAGCCCTCGGCCTCGCGCGGGTCCGGGTGGTACGTGGCCTCCAGCAGCTCGGGGCCGTACGGGTTCAGCAGCCCCGGCGTCAGGATGCCGGGCCAGCGCCGCACCTTCGCCTCCGGATGGGCGGCGGCGAGTTCCTCGTACGGGCCGATGGCGGCGACGGTCGCCCCGTCGGCCAGGACCGCCGTCCCGGCCGACTCCTCGGCCACGTGAATCGTCGGCATGGGTGCGTCAGTTGGAGGCGAGCAGCTTGAGCTCGGGGTGCGCCGTGCCGCCCTCGATCGCCGTCGAGGAGATGTGGGACATGACGCGCTCGTCGACCGGGTCGTTCGCCGGGTCGTCGTGGACGACGATGTGCTCGTACGTCGTGGTCCGCTGGGCGGGGACGCGGTCCGCCTTGCGGATCAGGTCGATGATCTCCATGCGGTTGGAGCGGTGCTTGGCTCCGGCGGAGGAGACGACGTTCTCCTCCAGCATGATCGAGCCGAGGTCGTCCGCGCCGTAGTGCAGGGAGAGCTGGCCGACCTCCTTGCCGGTGGTCAGCCAGGACCCCTGGATGTGGGCCACGTTGTCCAGGAACAGACGCGCGATCGCGATCATCCGCAGGTACTCGAAGAGCGTCGCCTGCGTACGGCCCTTCAGGTGGTTGTTCTCGGGCTGGTAGGTGTACGGGATGAACGCGCGGAAGCCGCCCGTCCGGTCCTGTACGTCACGGATCATCCGCAGGTGCTCGATGCGCTCGGCGTTGGTCTCGCCGGTGCCCATCAGCATGGTGGACGTCGACTCGACGCCCAGGCCGTGCGCGATCTCCATGATCTCCAGCCAGCGCTCGCCGCTCTCCTTGAGCGGGGCGATCGCCTTGCGCGGGCGGGCCGGGAGCAGTTCGGCGCCGGCGCCCGCGAAGGAGTCGAGACCGGCCGCGTGGATCCGCTGGACGGCCTCCTCGACGCTCACCTTGGAGATCCGGGCCATGTGCTCGACCTCGGAGGCACCGAGGGAGTGGATGACCAGCTCGGGGTAGGCGCCCTTGATCGCGGCGAAGTGCTTCTCGTAGTACTCGACGCCGTAGTCCGGGTGGTGACCGCCCTGGAACATGATCTGCGTGCCGCCGAGCTCGACGGTCTCCGCGCAGCGGCGCAGGATGTCGTCGAGGTCGCGGGTCCAGCCCTTGGCGGTGTCCTTGGGGGCCGCGTAGAAGGCGCAGAACTTGCACGCCGTGACGCACACGTTCGTGTAGTTGATGTTGCGCTCGATGATGTACGTCGCGATGTGCTCCGTACCCGCGTACCTGCGGCGCCGTACGGCGTCGGCGGCGGCGCCGAGCGCGTGCAGCGGGGCGTCGCGGTAGAGGACGAGCGCCTCCTCCGGGGTGATCCGCCCACCCTCGGCAGCACGGTCCAGCACGGACTGAAGGTCGGCCTTCTCGGTCACCGGGAGCGTCCCTTTCGTAAGGGTTGTGGACAGACTCAACCACCCTACGCCAGCTCACCGCACGGGCCGACGCCAGCCCACCGCAGCGGGCCGACGCCGGCCCACCGCATGGGGCGGCACCGGCCCACCGCACCGGGCGGCACCGGTCCCGGCCGCCCGGGCCGGCGTCAGGCCGCGTACGCCCCGATCAGCAGTCCCACGTACGCGCCCGCGATCAGGAACGGGCCGAACGGGATCGACGTCTTGCGCCCCGCGCGCCGCGCGATCACCAGCGCCAGCCCGTACAGCGCGCCGAACAGGAACCCGGCGAAGGTGCCCAGGACGACCGTGCTCCACCCGTACCAGCCGAGCACCGCGCCGAGGCCGAGTGCGAGTTTCACGTCGCCGAAGCCCATGCCGTTCGGATTGACGAGGAACAGCACGAAGTACGCGCCGCCGAGCACGAGCGCCCCCAGCAGCGCCGTCAGCCACTCCCCCGCGTGTTCGGGCAGCAGGGCGGCCGCGCCGAGCAGCACCAGCGCCGCAGCGGCGAGCGGCAGGGTCAGCGCGTCCGGCAGCCGCTGCACCCGGAAGTCGACCACGGCGAGCAGAACGCCGAGCGGAGCCAGCAGCAGCCAGACGCCGAGCTCGGGGCGCGTACCGGTGGCGAGGGCGAGCCCCGCGCAGAGCAGGGCGGTGACCGGCGGGACGAGGAGAACGCTGGGGCCGTAGCGGGTCCCGCCCGGGGAACGGGCGAGCCCCAGCCACCCGCGCGCGGCCCCGGTGATCGGCCGGCCCTCGGGGCAGCGGTCCCGCCACGGCTCGTCCGGGTCGACGGCGAAGCGGTAGGCGGGCCGGGGCACCAGGAGCCCCGCCGCGGCGCCCCACAGCGCGGCGGCGACGGTGATCCAGAGATCGAGATCCACGCGTTCCCCCCAGGAACAGTCCGGTACGACGACTCCGGTACGACTAGCACTGAAGAGGCGGCGGCCGGTACGGGCGGCCGCGGCCGCGGCCACCGGGGCGACCAGGCCGACGACGGCGGGCCGACCGGGGTGACCGGGCCGACCGGGGCCGACCGCGGCGACCTCCGGCGCGGCCCGGTCGGGTCAGCCCACCGCCGCCGCGCCGCTCCGCCAGGCCGGCAGCAGCTCGTCGAGCAGCGCCTCCGTCCGGGGCGGCAGCCCCCGCGTACCGCTGCGGGCCACCAGGTCCGCAGCGAGCCGCTTCACCTTGTCCTCGTCCCCGGTCGCGTGCGTCGCGCGCAGCAGCTCATTCCAGAGCCGTTCGTCCGCCGGTGCCGAGTTCATCGACGCGTTCAGCGCCTCGATCGCCTTCTCCGCCCGGTCCTTCTCCAGATGGAACGCGGAGAGCGCGAGCCCGATGTCCGCCACGAGCAGCGGCAGTTGGGCGTCGATGATCTCGTGGGTGAGCCAGCCGTAGCGGCCCTCGGGGCGGTCGGCGAGCAGCGGGCCGCGGACGAGGACGAGCGCGTCGGTGAGCAGCCGCCCGCGGACGACCCGGCTGTCGACGCCCTTGCCCTGGGTCGCCTCGTGGTAGAGCGAGCGCAGGACGTCCAGGTCGGAGACGACGGACTTGGCGAGCGTGAGCCGGCCGGTCGCGTCGGAGCCGAGGCGGGGGGTGCCGTCGGGGTCGTCGCCGAGCCAGCCGCGCAGCCGCTCCACGAGCGCGTCCCGCACGTCCTCGGTGACCCCGCGCGGCCACAGCGCGGCGGACAGCACCCGCGGGTGCACTCCCTCGCGGTGCAGCAGGAGCAGCGCCAGCGCCTCGTGCAGCAGCGGACTGCGTTCGCCGTCGGGCGTCTCCAGGCCGATGATCTCGTACGGGCCCACGAGCCGCGCGTACACGGCGGGCCGCCCCTGTTCGCTGATGTCGACGAGGAACGGCGGGGAGTCGGTCGGGTCGTCGGGCCCGCCCTCCGGGTCCGCCTCGACGAAGAGTTCCACGACCGCCTGCTGCTGGGCGACCGGCAGCAGTTGTGCGTCGAGTTCGAGGCCGAGGAGCGGGGCGAGCAGCCTGCCGTCGCGGGTGATCTCCATCTCCCAGGCCGCGCCCGGCAGTTCACCGGATTCGGTCCCGACGAGATAGCCGATCCCCAACCGGGCGGCGTCCGCTGCGAGTTCGGCGAGACGAAGGGCGTCGTCCGGGGAGGGTTCGGCGGCGAGGAGGACCAGGTGCGGGGCCCAACGGGTGTGCTGGGCGGGCCCGGTGCGGCCGGTGAGCACGGAGTCGTGTCCGGCGGCGCCGAGCGCTCCGCGGCGCTGGCGCGTCTCGGCCTCCATGGTCTCGACGAGGGCCTCGACGCCGTCGAGGTGGCGCAGCCGGTTGGGCGCGAGCGGGGTCAGGTCCTCGCCGAAGCCGACGAGGGTGATCGTCATGCGGTCCGACCAGCCGTTGGTGGCCAGTTCGGCGGCGACGGAGGCGAAGACGGCCGCGCGGTCGGCCGGGCTCCCGCTCAGGGAGACCATGCCGGGCACGGCCTCCAGGTTGAGCAGCAGCCGCGAGTCGTCCATGGTGCCGAGGCTGACGAGCCCGGGGTAGGGGGCGGCGGTGTCGACCTCTTCGTACCGCTCGGCGTCCGTCCTGGCCAGCATCCAGAACGTCTGGTCCTGGCCGAGCTGCCAGGGCGCGGGCGGCTTTCCGGCGGGCTGGGCGAGCTGGAGGTGCAGATCGCCGTTGCCGCCGAGCCAGGCCGCGTAGACGGTGGGCAGCGGGCGCGACTCGGCGGTGAGGGCGGAGGCGAGTCCGCGCAGCGACAGATCGAGGAGGCGTACGGCCTCGGGGTCGGCGCCGACGAGCAGCGCGTCCTGGGCGTCCGCGGCGGATCCGGTCGGAACCGGCGGTTCCATGCCGCGCCGCCCGGCGACCGCGCCG
Source organism: Streptomyces sp. NPDC127038 (assembly GCF_042725875.1). Classification (NCBI taxonomy): domain Bacteria; kingdom Bacillati; phylum Actinomycetota; class Actinomycetes; order Kitasatosporales; family Streptomycetaceae; genus Streptomyces; species Streptomyces sp. NPDC127038. The sequence continues at coordinate 56,209 of NZ_JBHXDQ010000011.1, forward strand.
AGCGCAGACTGCCACAGGGCCTGGCGGCGGCGCCGGCCCAGCGCGCCGAGGAGGCCCGCGGCGAGGAGGGGGGCGCCGAGGAGCGCCTCGGGCAGGCCGAAGGAGGAGCCGCTTCCCTCGGCGGCCGACCGGGTGCCGTGTCCGTCGCGCGCGGTCGCGGAGGCCTCGTCGGAGGTGGCGCCGTCACGCTGCCGGCCGTGGTCGCCGCCGGCGCGCTGCTGGGGAACGCGGAACTGGGCGGTGTCCTGGTCGCCACGGCCGCTCTGCCCGGCCTGGCTGCCCTGACCGCCCTGCTGGGCGTCCCCCTGCCGCTGGTCGCCGGTCTTGGCGTAGTCGTGGATCTGGTGCTTGACCTGCTCCGGGATCCCGGGCTTCGCGTCGGGCAGCTCGACGAGCTCGCCGCCGTGGGCGTCACCGGGCATCTCCATGATCCAGCCGGGCCGGATGAGGCTGGCCTCGGACAGCTTGGACCCGTCGGGCTGCGTACGGTCCTTGTTGAGCTCGTAGATCTCCTTGTACCGGCGTCCGTCGCCGAGGTGGCGCTGCGCGATCTCCCAGAGCGAGTCGTGGTGGCGGCCCTCGGGGGGCTGGATCCGGTAGAACTTCGTGTCGCCGTGCCGGGCGGAGGTGCCGCCGTCCGCGCGGGCGGCGGCCCGGGACGCGTCGGCGGCCTGTTCGGCGACCGCGGCCGCGGCTCCGGAGGCGGCCCGCTCCTGCTGCTGCGCGAAGAGCCCGCCCGGAGTCTGCTGGGCGGCGGCGACGGAGCCTTGGCGGCCGGTCTCCGGGCCCTGGCCGAGCTGGGAGAGGCCCGGGGTGAAGCTCGCGGCGGCGGCACCGACGAGGAGCAGGGCCGCGACGAGCTGACGGGCGAGCAGCTGGCTCGGCCCGGCTCCCGGAACGCGGTTCGGCAGCCCGACGCCCGACAGCGCGGCCTTCATCTCGACGAGGACACAGGCGGCGAACTGCGCCCAGGCGAACCAGACGAGGACGGTCAGCACATGGATGAACGTGCCGACGGTGATCTCCTGCTGGAGCCAGTCGAGCGAGGGCGCCCCGTGCGGCAGGGGCCAGCCCACGGCGACCACCAGCGCGGCGGGCACGCCGACGAGCAGCACCAGCAGGGCGGCGAACGCCCCGAACGCCTTCACGAAGTCCCCGAACGTCCGGCGGCGCCGGGGCAGCGGCTGCGGCGTCCGATTCCTCGGACCCGGCGAGCCGCCCGGAGGACTGGAGTTGGTACGTCGGGCCATGGCGGGTGTCCTGGGTTCGTATGGGAAGGGCGTGAGTTCGGGGGTGAACCGAGCCTACTGAGAGTCTAGAGAGGGTGTCGAAGCCCGGCAGATGGCAGGGACGACGACCCGCTCAATAGGTCACCACCCGCCCGGGTCACCCGAGTTACCCCATCACCCTGTCCCCCGCCGCCCACGTCGACCCCGCACACCCTTCACAACATCCGCAAGAGGGCTCCGGCAGCGGCACCATGGTCCAGCTCCGCCCACGGCAACCAAGGAAGTCTTTCGCCATGGCAATCGAATACGACCTCGACATCGCCACCCGCTCGACTCCGGCCGAAGTCGCGGCATGCCTCGCCGAGATCGGCAGGAAATCCGACGTGTTCGACGAGTCGATCACGGGCGGCCGGTTGGCGGAGGCCGGAACCTTCGCGTACACCCGTCGGGGGACCTGTGTCAGCGTGATCCAGCAGCGGCGACCTCAGCCGTGGGACCCCGTGGCCACCGGCCTCGGGTTCACTCCGACGGTCGGCGTCGGCTTCCGCATGGGCAAGGAGGCGGACACTTCGCAGCAGCAGGACGACATGATCCGCCTGGTCGCCCCTCTGCTGGATCACGTCGGGGGCGACGCCGTGCTCCACTACCAGTTCGAGGTCGTCTGGCTGCTCCGCAGAGGCGGCGAACTCAGCCTCAACGACCGGGACGATCTCTGGCGGCCGGAGCGACTGGCGCTGATGACCCGGGCCTATCGCCGGGAAACCCACGCCATGGATGTGGATTGATCCCGTGCGGCTCAGAGTGATGGCCGTGTGACCGAACGTAGCCCTAACTCTTTAGATACCTCATGGCGGTCGCATAATCTGCCCTCGAGCACCTCACCTTCAGGGGAACGTCGAGAGGGGAAGCCGATGGCACTGAGGCGTGACCCGACAGCACGTCAGCTGCGGCTGGCGGCCGAACTGCGGCGGCTCCGCGAGGCGGCGGGGCTCGCGTCGCGGGAAGCGGCCACACTCCTCGGCGTGAGCCCCGCGCAGATCAGCCAGATCGAGGCGGGCCTCGCGGGCGTGAGCGAGAAACGGTTACGCCGGCTCGCGGCGCAATACGTCTGTACGGACGAGGAGTTCGTCGAGGCGCTGGTCTCCACGGCCACCGACCGGACACGCGGGTGGTGGGAGCCGTACCGCGGCTCACTGCCCACTCCGTTCCTCGACCTCGCCGAGCTGGAGCACCACGCGACGTTCCTGCGGGACGTCCAGTTCCTCCACGTCCCCGGCCTGCTCCAGACGGAGCGGTACGCCCGCGCGATCTTCTCCTACCGCGTACCGGAACTCCCGCCCGAAGAGGTGGAGTTGCGCGTGCAGCACCGTATGCAGCGCCAGGCACTGCTCGAAAGCCCCGCCCCCAAGCGGTACGACGGCGTCGTCCACGAGGCCGCGCTGCGCATCATGGTCGGAGACCGGGCCACGTCCAGGGCCCAGCTCGCGCACGTGCTCGACCTCTCCGAGGCCGACCACATCACCGTACGGGTCATCCCCTTCGACCTGGAGGGCTTCGGCGGGGCGGCGAGTGCCATGACCTACGCGGGAGGCTCCGTTCCCAAGCTGGACACCGTCGTGCGCGACGCTCCGCAGGGCGCGGCGTTCATCGACTCCGAGGCCCAACTGGGCGCGTACCGCACGCTCTTCCATAAGGTCGAGAAAGTGTCGCTGGACGCCGACCGGTCTCGCGACTTCATCCACAGGTTGACGAAGGAGCTGTGAAAGGCACCCATGACCACCCCTGACAACTGGCAGAAGTCGTCCTACTCGGGGCCCGGGGACGGCGACTCCTGCGTCGAGCTCGCCTCCACCCCCGCCACCCTCCACCTCCGGGAGTCCGACGACCCGACCGTCGTCCTCACCACCACCCCCACCCCCGTGGGCCACCTCCTTCTAGCCATACGCACCGGGACGGTCGCCACACCCCGTACGTAACAGCCCCTCCACGAAGCCCTGTTCGGCGTTCCACTCGCAATGACCGACGCGCTACGTTCACACGTACGTTCTGATGCAGAGGTTGCGGGTGTTACGGGGGAACGCGTGTCGAACAGGCCGACGGACTGGCACATACTCGACCTGGACCAGGACCCGACGCCGGGCGACCCGCAGCGGGTACGCAAACTCGCCGGCTCGCTCCACGACTTCGCCGACGACGTCTCGGACATCCTGCGGGACGTCAAGGGTCTGGCGCACGACGACGCGGTCCTGAAGTGGGCGGGCAAAACGGCGGACTCCTTCGCTTCGGAGTTCGAGGACGTCCCCGGACAGCTGAAGAAGCTCAAGAAGTCCTACGGCATCGCGGGCGACGCGCTCGCCTCGTACTGGCCCGATCTGGACGACGCCCAGCAGAAGGCGGACAAGGCGCTGCGCGACGGCCGCAAGGCCCGCCAGGATCTTTCCACGGCGAACACCGCGCTCTCCGGCGCCGACGACTGGGTGCACACGGCCACCGCGAAGGCCGACTCCTACGACCCGGCCAAGCACCCCGGCAAGGACGTACCCCCGCCGGACGAGGCCGACGTCCGGCGGGCGACGCGGGACGCCCAGCACGCCAAGGAGCGGCAGACCGCCGCCCGCAAGGACGTGGCCGACGCCCAAGGGCTGCTGGAGGCGGCGAAGAAGCTGGCCGCCCACGCGAAGGGTCTGCGCGAGGAGGCCGCCCGGCGCACGGTGAAGAAGCTGCACGAGGCGTCGGACGCCGGCATCCACAACCGCCACTGGTGGGAGGAGCCCCTCGACTGGGTCTCCGACCACTGGGACGAGATCGTCACGGTGTGCAAGTGGGTCGTGACGATCGTCGGCGTCATCGTGATGATCGTGGGCGGCCCGCTGGGCTGGCTGGTGTTCGCGGCGGCCCTGGTCGTGCTCGCGGACACGGTGAGAAAGATGCTCGACGGCCAGGCGGGCTGGGGCGATCTGATCTTCGCGGTCCTGGACTGCATCCCCGCCACCAAGGGCTTCACGAGCATCGCGAAGATGGGCAAGCTCTGGAAACTGGGCGGCCTGAGGGCCCTGGGCGGCGCCTTCATGAAGGGGATCGGCGGGGGGCTGCTGAAGACGGCCCGGAACCTCCGGTCCGGAGAGGCCCTCCGGGGGATCACCCGGCCGTTCAAGGGGTCGACGCGCCTCTTCGGGGGCACCGTCCCCTACCGCGACCTGTCGCCGAAGGCGCGCCAGCTCGCCAGAGCGCTGACGCGCGGCCCTGTCCGCATCGGTCCGAACGAAGTGAATGTGTCGCACATGGCCGAACTCCAGAGGTTCCACGGTGTCGAGCACGCCGTGGTCCAGAACCCGGCCGGTGAACTGCGACTGTTCCAAGGGACGGAAGTGACCACCAAGATTCCCGATGAACTGGCCGGTGACGGATACAAGTTCATCGCCCATACACATCCCGAGGATCGAATACCCGGGCCGCCGGACGAGTTGGAAGCCGCGCGCGGTACCAGGAACAGCATGAACCGCGACCTGGACAACAAGAGAAGTCCGCATATGGAGGTCGTGATCAGCCGGGACGGCAATCTGAGATTCTTCGACAACAACGGGGTGTTGGAGCTGCCGCAAGGGACCTATCCCCCTGGCGGACCCATCAGCGACCGGGGCGGACTCGTTCCGGTGCCCGGCATATAGTCCAAGCATTCGTCGAAGCAGGCTTCCGAGATCCGACCAGCAGGAGAACCATGCCCGACATCAACCGCTGCCAGATCTGCGGCGAGGCGGCTCCGCCGATCGACGGTCAGTGCGGAGAGATCACCGGATACCGACTGGTCCGGGATCCCTGGTCCGATGGTCCCGCCTTCCTCGACGGCAATCTCCATTTCTCCTGCCTTGAGCGATCGGACAAGCGGGAGGAGTTCCATGCGGAGTTCGTGCGCCTCGTCCAGGCCGGGCACGAAGAGGTCCCGGGTCTTGACGCTTCCCACCCGCCGTTGACGAGGATGGGGCTGGGCATGGCCCCCGTCTTCTCGGGAGACGAATGTGACATCTTCCAGAGCGAGCTCGCGGACCGCTGGATGCTCGTGAGGAAGACCGGTCCATGGTTCGGCTTCGGCCTCTCCCAACTCCGGGCCATCGGCTCGGGCGACATTCCGTTCTCGGATTCCGACGTGAACCGCTACCGGCTCCCCGTCGATCCCGGAGACGAGGTGGCCACGTACGGCCTTTCCGATCTCCTGGAATCCCTCGGGGTGGCGCATCGGTACGAGGACGCGACCGGACTGGCCCGCGTGAAATACCGTTTCATCGACTACTACGCCCCGAAACAGCTCATCGACTACGTGGCCGTGGCGCCCTTGCCGCTGCCCGAGGAGGCCCGGACCTTCCTCGCCGCCCACGCGAAGACGTACACCCCCGTCACCTTCGAGTGAGAGAGGCGATCGACCTTGACCACAAGCTCTACCCCGCCGCAGAGCCCGGGTCTGTCCTCGGGGTTCTCGCTGTCCGTCCCCGACTCCTGGTGGGAGTTCGACATCCGTCCGGAGGGCCGGGACGCGACCGTTCGCGCGCTGGTCGACGAGCGGATCCGTGAAGTGCCCGAACTCGCGGAGTACCGCGGCGATCTGGCGGCCGTGCTGCGCAGGATGGCCAAGGACGCGTACGACTCCGGCGCCGTGTACATGGGCTGCATGGCCGAGAACTTCGAGGGCGTTCCGCTGACCGCGACCCTCACCGTGTCGGCGCTGGGCGCCCGGAACAAGCAGGGCGTGGCGCTGTCGACCGACCCGCGCGCCATCGCGGAGAGCCTGCGGACCGTCACGGCCCGCCGCGAGGGCGACGCCTGGCGCACGGTGACGACCGTCGACATCCCGCAAGTAGGCGTCGCCGCCCGGACGTTCGGCGTCGAGGACGTACCCGTCGCGCAGGGCGACACCCGTACCCTTCGTACGGTGCTGACCCAGACGTACATCCCGGTCCCGGGAACCACCGACAAGGTCGTTCTCGTCTCCGGAGCCAGCCCGGTGCTCGACCTGGCCGAGGCCTTCCACGACATCTTCGACGCGGTGACCAGCACGTTCCGGTTCGTCTGACCGGGACTTCGGGACTCCAGGAGGGGGAACCTTCATGAGTGGTGGCGGCAAGAGCGACCTCGCGCTCCCGCTGAGCGAGCTGGAGGACTACGGCGACCGGCTGCGGGACATCAAGACCCGGCTGAACCAGACCAAGAAGCTCTTCGAGTCGTACCGGGACGACCTCGGCGACCACACCGTGGTCGACGCGCTGGACGACTTCGAGTCCGGCTGGGAGGACGGCCGCGAGGACATCGGCCAGTCCCTCGACGCCCTGGCCAAGATGTCCGACGCCGTGGTCCGGGAATTCAAGAAACTCGACGACAAACTGGCGAAGGAAGTCGCCGAGGGCGTGAAGACGGAGAAGCAGGGCGGGACGAACCAGCCGGACGGCAGACCGTCGCCGTGACAGCCATTTCCGACGGCCCGGAGTGCGGCGGGCGGATTGACGACCGGAGGTTCGACGCGTGACGTCGGCCTCCGGGAAACCAGGACGTGACCGAGGTACGGACGTGATCCGGCCCGTGGGGTTCTTCTCCGAGCTCGATCCCGGTTGGGGGCTCCCCCTCGGCGGCCTCATGCGGGACTTCGTGCGTCCCGTCGGCGACCCGGACGAGGCGGAGGTCATCGGCTATCTCAGGCAGGGCGTCCGGATCTGGGCCGAGATGAGTGCGGGGCCTGATGTCCTGGACCCCGACGCCGATGCCCCGGTTCTGTCCGGCATCGGGTCGCTCTGCACGGACGGGGTCTGGCTCTGGCGTCAGGATCTTCCGTACTACCTCTCCAAGTACCACCTCTCCCTGCCCGCGGAATTCCTCGCACGGGTCAGGAAGGTCCGGTACGAAGTGCCGGAAGTGCCGGAGGCGAAGGCGAGGGAGATCCTCACGCGGGATCTCGGCGTCGCCATGGACTGAGCCTCCGGGCCCGCCGGTACGGCCGACCTGGCCGAGGGCGACGGCACCCCTGCCCGCCTACCGCCTCGGTGATCCCGCCGGCACCCCTGCCCGCCGACCGCCTCGGTGATCGCCGCCGGCACCAGGACTCAGCCCACCTCGTTCTCCGCCACCGCTCGGCCGTGGACCGTCACGTCTCCGCCGTAGAACATCCCCGTGAAGACCGGCGAATAGGTCAACTGGACCTCGACCTCGACCTGTTCGGCGTCCGCGCTCACGCAGTGGGTCGCCGCGATGTCCGCGCCGGACATGCCCATCTCGCGGGCGAACGCCTTCACCCGGGCGCCGCAGTCCTCGAAGTTGATGGGGGCCGGACCGTTCCGGTTCTCGTAGAGGGATTCGAGGTCGATGTCCTGGGCGGCGTAACGGGCCGCCTGTTCGGCGATGTCCGCCGCCCGCTCCCGCTTGGAGATGGACATCCCGCCGTCGATGACGAACGCCGAGAGCGACAGGAACACGAGGGCGAAGATGATCACCGCGCCGGCGCCCGAGCCCCGGTCGTCGAGCCGCGCCCACCGCCGTGCGACCCAGCCCCGTACCACGGACCCGGTCGTCATGCCGTCCTCCGGAACGGGTCGAGGGGGGAGCTGAACGACGACTGCAGGGTGGTCGGCACATCGAGGCCGATCATCGCGAGGCCCCGTACCTCGCAGCTCACCTCGACGGTGAACAGCGTGTCCGGCGCGAAGCCCGCGCTGGTTTGCGTCACGCTCACCGGCCCCGAGCAGACGTCCCCGAGGTCGGCCTCGGCGGCCTTCCGCGCCTCGGCCATGGCCGTCGCGTGGTCCTTCTGGATCGAGCCGGCCCGCGCCGCGTCCCTGGCGGCGCCGTCCAGCGCGCCCCGCCCGTTGACCAGCTGCCCGAACGCCACCAGCACCAGGATGAACAGGATCATCACCGGCGCGAGGATCACCACCTCGATGGTGGACAGCCCCCGGTCCCGGCCCGGCCGCCCGGAAACACGGTCCCGGACCAACGCGGCCAGAGCCCTCGCCCCCCTCACGGCCTCTCCTCCTTCACGAACCGCTCCACCGGACCCGACGACCGCGCGTGCACGGTCAGGTCCAGGCCGGGGAAGACCGCCGGCACCCTCGCCGTGATCTCGACGCCCACGGTGTCCGGCTCCGGCTGGAGCATCGTCACGTCGGGGGACAGCACCAGCTTCGGCCCGAGCTGGCGGATGTAGCTGTCGACGACGTCACCCGCCTCGCCGCGCCAGGCGCCCGGCTGCGCGTCCGCGGTGGCGCGGGCCTTGCGCGCGCCCGCCTGGGCCGCCGCCTGGGCGACATGGTCCGCGAAGAAGTACAGCGCGAACTGCACCGTCGCGAAGATCATGAAGAAGAGCACCGGAGTGAGCAGCACGAACTCGATCGCGGTCATGCCGGAGTCACCGCGGGCGGAGGCTGCCTCCACCCGGCGGCGCACCCGGCCACGTACCGCCCGCTCCTCGCGCACTCTCATCCCCGTACGGACTCAGCAGGTCTTGCCCGCGTCGGCGCCCTTGATGCAGTTGCCGACCTTGTTGGCACCGTCGCTCAGCGCGGCGTTGATGATCGCGGCGACCACGCCGACGATCGCCACGACGACGGCGGAGATGATGACCCACTCGACCGCGGACGCGCCCCGGTCGAGTTCGCCGGAGCGGGCACGCTGCACCCGCCCCTGGAGGAAGGTGATCAGGAAGTCCACCCCCGGGATCCCGGTGCTGAAGTTCCGTCCGTTCATGGTGAGTTGTCCCCTCGGAAAGTAGTGGTGGCCGAAATCGGTGGCCCTGCGGGCGCGGCGGACGATCAGACCTGGAACACCCGCATCGCCGCCGGGAAGATCAGGAAGACCAGGAAGCCCGCGCACAGCAGCAGTTGGGCCACGAGCATCGACTGCGACTTCTCGCCCGCGCTTCCCTCGATCTCGGAGAGCTCGCGGTGGCGCATCGTCTCGGCACGGGAGGCGAGCGACTCGCGCACCTTCGCGCCGTCGTCCGCGACCAGCGCGAGCGAGGCGGACAGGTCCTTGAGCTCCTCGACCCCCAGCTCCTCGCCGAGCGAGCCGAGCGCCTGCCACTGGCTGATACCGGTGATCCGGGCGTCGGCGAGCGCGTTGCGGATGCGCTGCGTGGCCCAGCCGTCGGAGATCTCCGCCGCGGCCATCAGCGCCTCGGGCAGACCGCGGCCGCCGGCCAGGCTCATCGACACCAGGTCCAGATAGGCGCCGATCACCCGGCGCAGATCGCGCCGCCTGTCCACCGCGTCCCGCCGCACCTCGAGGTCGGGGAGGAAGAAGAAGACGCCGGCGAAGAGCAGCGCGAGCCAGACCGGGATGATCGGACTGTGCCCGACGCCGAGGGTCCAGACGACGGCGAAGAGGAACGGCCCGAAGAAGACGCCGGCCGCGGCCAGCAGCACCTTCGTCGCGAGGAACCTCTCCCAGCTCCGGTCCAGGACGGCCAGATCGGCGCGCAGGGAACGCTGTTCCCAGCCCTGCTGGAGGTACAGCTCGGCGACGCGCGCGCCGACCTGCGCGCGCAGACCGGCGAAGCGCCCGCCGTCCCGCTGTCCCTGGTGCGCCGATTCGTACGCCGCCCCGCGGGCCCGCATCGCGTCGATACGGGCGACCTGCGCGACCGCGCTGCGCCTGGACGGCATGAGCGCGCGGACAAGGGCGTAGACGCCCAGGCCCAGCACGGCGCCGATCAGGACGGGCATGGTCAGGTTCATCGGCGTACCGCCTCATCCCCGGAAACCGGTGTACGGGGCCGCACGAACCGCACGGACGACTCGTCCCGCACCAGGAAACGCTCCGGCGTCTCGATCGTGGACAGCTTGCGCAGCCACCAGAAGCCGAGGCCGAACAGACCGCAGACGCAGGCGAGTACGAGCTGGCCGACCGCCGTGCCGTACGGCGCGACGAAGTCACGGTTGAAGACCGACAGTCCGAGCACGAAGGCGACGGACACCGCCACGACGATCTGCACGGAACGCCGGGTCGAGGCGCGCTGGGCCATCACGCGCTGTCGCATGTCGACCTCCTCGCGCGCCGACTTGGCGAGCGCGCCCAGCACTTGGCGCAGACCCGGGCCGCGCAGCCGCGCGTTGAGGATGAGCGCGGCCACGATGATGTCGGCGGAGGCGTCGTCGATCTCGTCGGCCAGTTGCTGGAGGGCCTCGGGGAGCGGTGTCCTGGAGCGCAGCCGGTCCACGAGCGCGTCCAGGTGCGGCCGCAGTACGGGGGCGGAGGCGCGGGCCGAGGCCGGGATGGCCTGCTCCAGACCGACGGCGCCGGCGATGGTGTCGCGCAGCGACTCGGTCCAGGACGCCAGGGCCTCGACGCGGCGCATCGCGGCCCGTTCCTCGGAGGCGCCGCCGAAGAGCTTGTCCCAGAAGAAGACGAGGATGCCCGCGGCGAGGCCGGCGACGGCCCAGCCGGTGACGAGGAGGACGGCCAGACCGGCGAGGGCGGCGATCGAACCGCGCTGTCCGGCGAAGCGGATCAGCTCGCTCGCGCGCTCGCTCGCCCGCTGCTTCTCGTGCTCGGGCTTGGCGGGCAGTCCGCGCACGGCGGCGGCGAACAGCGCGAGGCCGCCGCCCACGGCCACGCCGCAGGCGAGCGCGTACAGCACGGGCAGGGAGAACAGGCCTCCCAGGGAGCCGTCCTGGATCACCGTCGTCGCCACGGTCGTCCTCAGGTCCGTGGTGGTGGTCATCGTCATCGTCGTCACCAATTCCCGCTGCCGGGCAGCCGGTAGCCCTGCGCGACGAGGTCGTCGAGGCAGGCGATGGGCGCGTGCGGGACGATCCGGCCGTCCGGGGCCTCGGCGAACACCTCGCTGGACAACACCCGTCCGTCGACGCCGTTGACCTCGCGCACGGAGGTCACCATGCGCTGGAGCCGGCCGCCGGACTCGTAGTCGTTGCGCCGCTGGATGAAGACCACGAAGTTCACCGCGCCCGCGATGAGCATCTGGCTGGCCTCGATGGGCAGTCGTTCGGTCGCCTGGAGCGCGTACGTGGAGATGCGGTTGAAGACCTCGCTGGAGCTGTTCGCGTGGATCGTGGAGAGCGAGCCGTCGTTGCCCTGCGACATCGCGTTGAGCATGGTCACGATCTCGTCGCCGAGGACCTCGCCGACGATGACGCGCGAGGGGTTCATGCGCAGCGACCGGCGTACCAGTTCGGCCATCGTGATGGCGCCCTGGCCTTCGGAGTTGGGCAGCCGTTCCTCGAACGCCACGACGTTCGGGTGGAGTTCGGCGAAGGTGTCGAGGCCGAGTTCCAGCGCGCGTTCCACGGTGATGAGACGCTCGTACGGCGGGATCTCGTTGGCGAGGGCGCGCAGCAGGGTCGTCTTGCCGGCGTTGGTGGCTCCCGCGATCATGATGTTCTTGCGGGCCCGGACGGCGCAGGCGAGGAAGTGCGCGACCTCGGGGGTCAGGGTGCCGTTGCCCACGAGGTCGGACATGAAGACCTTGCCCATGCGGGCGCGGCGGATCGACAGGGCGGGCCGGCGGGTCACGTCCATGACGGCGGAGAGCCGGGAGCCGTCCGGCAGCCGCAGGTCGAGCTGCGGGTTCGCGGAGTCGAAGGGGCGGGAGGACAGCCCCGAGTAGGCGCCGAGGACCTGGATGAGTTCGACGAGTTCCTCGTCGGTCTCGGCTACCGGGTCCCCTTTGGCCTCCCGGCCGTCGGCGTAGCCGATGAAGACCTCGTCGTACCCGTTGATGTCGATGTTCTCGACCTCCGGGTCGTCGAGGAGCGGCTGGAGCCGGCCGACGCCGAAGAGCGCGGCGTGGACGGCGGCCGCGTACTGCTCCTCGGTCTCCGCGTCGAGCGGGGTCCGGCCGATGCTGATCTCGCCGCGGGCGTGGTCCTCGAGTATCTGGGCGATGACGGCGCGGGCGTAGTGCCGTTCGTCCTCGCTGGACATCGGGGTCACGCCGCGGACCTGGTCCTCGCGGCGCTGTTCGGAGATGCGGTCGCCCGCGTCCTGCCGGAACCGCTTGACCAGCTGGTGGTCGACGGCGGTCATCGGCCGGCTCCGGCGGCGGGCTGTCCGTGCCCGGCCTGCGGCCCGTTCCCGGTGTGCGGTCCGTGTCCGGTGTGCGGTCCTTCGGCGGGTACGGACCAGGCGGCGCCGTACTGCTGGTACAGGTCCGCGGTGACCTTGCGGGCCGAGCGGATGAGCAGCGACTTGTCGAGGCGCCCTCGCCGGCGTCCGGCCAGCTGGGCGGCGCCCGCGGGGTCGTCGGCGATGGTGCCCACGACGGCGGCCCCGGTCCGGCCCGCCACCAGCATGTCGTTGACCTGGTGGACGAGCTTGGCGGAGTCGCCGGGGTCGGCGACGAGGACGACGCCGATGAAGGGGGTGGCGAGGCCGCCCGCGCCGTGCGGGCCCCCGTGCAGTTTGGCGGAGAGCGCGGCGGCGCGGTCGCGGACGCGGGCGATGGCCTCGGGTTCGGTGCGGGAGAGCAGCAGGACGAGGGCCGCGTGCGGGAACAGCTCGGCCGCCGGGGTGTCCCCGCTGATCCGGCCGCAGTCGGCGATGACGTCGGCGGGCGCGTTCGGGGAGTCGCCGAGCTGCGCGAACGCCCGGCCCAGGGTGGGCCAGAGTCCGGAGAGACCGGCGGCCTGTTCGGCGATCCCGAGTCCGACGAGGACCTCGAGTCCGCCGCTGAGCGGCTGCGCGTGGTCCCAGAGCTGGTCGGGGACGAGCCCGCGGCGGGCGGTTGCGGCGATCGACAGCATGCCGGTGTTGGGGTTCAGCGGGCCGCCGTGGGCGGCGGCGCTGCGGTACACGAGGTCGCCGCCGGCCGGGTCGGTCTCGGCGAGCAGGACCCTGCGGGGCCAGACCGCGGAGAGCGCCACCGCGGCGGTGGTCACTCCGGGGGAACCCTTGTCTGCGGCGAGGGCGATGAGCGCCATGTCCGTCTACTCACTCGCCTCTAGTTGCCGGGGACGATGACGAGGGCGACCTGGCCCGCGGAGGCAGCGTCGGCGACGGAGGCCGCCTGGCCGCTGTCCACGATCAGGGTGACCGGCAGGTTGGTGCTGCTGATCGTGCTGTCCTTCTGCTCCTGGACGTAACTGACCTTCGCCCGCTCGACGATGGGGCTGCCGTCCGCGTTCGAGGCACCGGAGTTGGCGGAGTTCGACGATCCCGTCGTACCGCGGCTGCCGCCGGTTCCGGTGTCGCCGACGCGGTAGACCGCCACCGTGTCACCGGACTTGATGCCCGCGGGGTACTGGCCGTCCTTGAGGGAGACGCCCACGGATGCCTTGCCGGCCGGGAGCGTGGAGCCCGAGGTGAACATCTCGCCGATGACCACGGTTCCCCGGTAGATCGTGGACTTGGCCTTGAGCTTCCTGAGCTGGGTGAGCTGGCTCCACGGGACGTAGTGGATGGAGGCGTCGTCCGCGACGAGCGCGGAGATCACGTGGTCGCCCACCGACTCGCCCGCCTGGATGTCACCGGTCACCTTCACGACCTCGACCCGGTCGCCGGCCCGCAGCACCAGCATGGTGGCGCCGAGGGCGCCGACGAGGATCAGCAGCACCGCGAGTGCGGCGAGTGCGGGTTTGCGCTCGCGAGGCGGGGTGGGGAGACGCTCGCCCGTCGCCGGGTGCGCCGACGTGGCGGAACGGTTGCCGCCCGCCCCCGTACGCTCTTGGATCTTCACGCGACCGCTCCCCGTACACCCAAGAAAATGTCTGTCAATTCACGTTCCAAGCAGGACACTTCACCCCTGGGTCACTTTCCGGGACGTACCGTGCGACCTGGCCGGATAGCCAACGCGGGAACGAGTGTCAAGCCATGGCACCGTATCAGCCGCTCATAGGCCCCTCAAGGCGCCCCAAGACCCCTGAACCACACCTGACTCGACGTTATCGACGCGCAACGCGGGCCGTTCGGTTCCGTGTTGAGCCCGGGCGCACGACCTTTCCGCCACCTGTGCGCCAGCGAATCACCGCCGCCTGCCGGGGGCGCCGTCACGGGGCGTGCACGAGGCCTGCACGAGGTGCTCACGGACGGGTCGACCGCGAGGCGGACTCACGACCCCCACGGGTGGGGCGGGGGCGAGGCTTGACGTCCGGACTGCTGCACCCCAGCCACCGCATGAGGCCACCGCATGAAGCCGGCGAGTGGAGCGGCCGCGTGACGCGGGCCGCGCTCGCTCACCGGTCGGCGAAACGGAACGTGGAGGTGACAGCGTCGAAGATGTCGAAGAAGGAGTCGGCGAGGTCGAGGACCTGGCTGCTGCCGGCCACCAGGGCCACCTTGCCCGCCTGGCCGGGCACCGGGATGAAGGTCTGCATGAGCACGGCCCGGACGGTGCGCTGGAGGCTGTCGTCCGGGACGGCGATGTCCTCGATGCCGTACGTCCTCGCGGCGGGACCGACGCCGGGTATCTCGACGGTGGTCACCTTGCGCCACGCGTCGCCCTCCTTCCTCGCCTCCCGCACGGCGAGTTGCCCCGCGATGGCCGCCGGGTCGGTGGGAAGGGGCTCGCCGTTCCGTGCGCGGCCGCCGACGATCGAGACGGTGACCGAGCCGGTGATCGGGGTGTCCCCGCCGAACGACTCCGCCATGCAGCCGCAGTACAGGGCGCCGGAGTTCCAGGCGTCGGCGGCGGCCCGGCGCAGGAAGGTGACGTAACTGTCCCGGTGCTGCGCCAACTCCGGGTGCGCCGCGATGCGTTCGCCGACCATCCGCCGGATCGAGTCGTCCCGTGACTCCGGCCGCACGTCGAACTCCCACCACGATTCCGGCACCTTGATCCGGAATCCGCCCCGTTCGACGGTCAGGGTTTCGATGTAGCGGTCCATGGTGTGCCCCCGAGTGCGCCGTTCTTCCACTGGCTTCTGTGTACGAACCTGCCGTGTGCGTTCGGCCTGTCCGGCTCGGGTCAGCCTACGAGGTGGAGCCCGGGGTGGCGGCGTGTGAAGGTGTCGAACGCAAACCCCGGGCGAGGTGTGGACGCCGGTCCGCCCCCGCTCGGACCGATGTGTCCCGGAACACCATCCGGCCGTCACAGAGCTCCGGTTCACCCCGGAAATCCCCTGTTTGACCGCCACCGGCGTGCGCTTTCCGCCTGGCGAAACCAAGAGGCACATGGATACCGTCATTGCCCTTGACCGACTTCGCTCAACCGATGTCCCACGGGGAGTCACTTGTGAAGCGCCGCACTTTGCCCGTTGCTACCGCGTTCGCCGCGGCGACAGCTCTGCTGCTGACGGCCTGCGGAGGCGGGGGCACCACCCCGAAGGCGAACGACAAGATCGCCGGGGCGGACCGGGGAAGCACGGCTCCGGCGTCCCCGAGCGCGGACGCTTCGGACAACGCGGACCGGCCGGACATCACTCTTCCCGGTGACGTGAAGGACCAGTTCGAGGGGTGGAAAACGGGGGACGCGACGAAGGACGCGGTCCTCGCGGACGCGGGGCGAGCGCAGACGGCCACCAATTACGCCATCATCAAGGGGAATCCCGACGAGCCGGCCCTCGCCTTCTACCGGCAGGGCGACGCCCTCGTCGGAGGCGCCCGGTGGGTCAAGTCCTTCGTGGACGCCGGAATCACGTACACCGGCACCGTTCGGTACTTCCGTCCCAGCGTGACGCTCTACGGAGCGACATCCGCGGGGGTCACGTTCTGCACGGACGAGACCAAGGCCTTCAACAAGAACGTGAAGACGAAGAAGGTCGACCGAACCCCGGCGACGAAGAACTCGTACGTCTACTACAACACCCACCTTAAGAAGGCCCGCAACGGCGTCTGGCAGACGACACAGCTCGTCTCCGAAAGGGGCAGCGGCAAGTGCACGCGCTGAGCGAACTGGACGCCTCCGGCCTGCGGGTACGAGCCTGTCGCGGCCGCCGAATTCACGAGGAAGGTCGAAGGCGAATACGACGACGTCGTCAACGACCCCCAACAGCCGAACTACGCCAAGTCGGCGACGGGTCAGTTCCGGGACGTCTACAAAGACGGCAAGTACAAGGACTACAACCTCGACGAGGCCGACAAGCCGGCGGCAACCTCCCCGACGGCACCTTCGGAACCACCCAGGACATCACCGTCCAGGAAATCCAGGCGGTCAACCGGTGAACACCGAAACCGCCCTTGAGAAGTAGCTCACGAAGGTGCGCCGCGTCGGCTGAACACCTCGGCCCACCTGTCCCACTTTCAACCGATGCCCCCCGGGAAGTCCACCGTGAAGCACCGCTCTTCAACCGCCGCCATCGCATTCGCCGCGACCGCGGCTCTACTCCTGACGGCCTGTGGAAGCGGAAGCGACACCCCGAAGGCAAACGACAAGATCGCGGGCACCGACCAGGACAGCACGCGTTCGACCTCCCCCAGCGCGACCGCTTCGAAGAACGCCGACCGGCCCGGCATCACTCTCCCGAAGGACCTCAGTGACAGGTTCGAGAACTGGAGTACCGGCGATGCCGCCAAGGACGCCGTTCTCGCGGACGTCGGGCGGAGGGTCGACGCGACCAACTACGCGATCGCCGAGGGTGATGCCGCACTGCCCGCTCTCGGTTTCTACTACAGCGGCACCGCCTTGACCGATGCCGGGGCCTGGGTCACGTCCATCGCGAAGAGCGGCTACTCGATCACGGGAGTCAACCGCTACTACAACGCCAAGATCGACCTCTTCGACTCGGCCTCGGCGGGCGTCGTGTACTGCGAGGACCAGTCCAAGGCGTTCGCCAAGGACAAGAAGTCGGGCAAGGCCATCAAGACGGCTGTGACGGCCAAGTCCTACGTCCTTTACTCAACGCGGCTCGAAAAGAACAAGAAGGGCGTCTGGCAGACGACGAGGCTCAGCTCGCAGAGGGGCCACAAGTCGTGCACTCCGTAGCCAACTCGGGCTGCATCGGCGGAACTCTGCCGGCTCGACCCGACGCCATCATCTACCCAAGTGCCTCACCAATAGCGTCATTTGCCCCTGACCGAATCCATTCGACCGATACCCCAGGGAGTCCACTGTGAAGCGCCGTACCTTGCCCGTTACTACCGCGGTCGCCGCGACGACAGCCCTGCTGCTGACGGCGTGCGGAGGCGGGGGCACCACCCCGAAGGCGAACGACAAGATCGCCGGGGCGGACCGGGGCAAGACGGCGTCGGCTTCGCCGAGCCCGACTGTCAAGGACAACGCCAAGCGGCCGGACATCACTCTTCCGGGCGACGTGAAGGACGAGTTCGAGGGGTGGACGACGGGAGACGCCTCAAAGGACGCCGTCCTGGCGGACGCAGGGCGCGCGCAGACGGCCACCAATCACGCCATTCTCAAGGGCACACCGAACACCCCCGGACTCTCCTTCTACTACAAGGGCAAGGCGTTGACATCGTCCGTCCAATGGGTGGAGAAGTGGCTGGACGCAGGAATCACCTACACGGGGACCACGCGCTACTACAGTCCCAAGGTCGAGATCTTCGACAGCAGGTCCGCGGGGGTCTCGTACTGCGCCGACGAGAGCAAGGCGTACAACAAGAACCGCAAGACCGGGAAGGTCGACAGGTCGCCCGCCGGCAAGGACGCCTTCGTTCTTTACAACACCCGCCTGGAGAAGACCGATCAGGGGGTGTGGCAGACGTCCGACGGAACGTCCGTCCGAGGGAGCAAGACGTGCGTCCGGTGACCCGGGGCCGCGTGGTCACCGCCGGAGCACTCGCGATCACCTGCGTGTTGGCCGTGCCCACCTCGGCCTTCGCCAAGGGTCCCGGCGGATCCCAGTTCGACGTCGAGGGCAACAATCAGCACGACGGCGGCAAGACCCTTGAATCCCGGATCGTCTACAGCGGCTCGACCGGTGGCTCCAGCGGTAAGCGTTCCGGCGGTTTCGCTCCCGTCGGCGACTGGTCACCTCCCGCGTGCTGGTACGAGCCCAAGTGGACACCGGCCGAATTCGCCGAAGAATTCCAGAAGGAGTGGGACATCCCGAACGCCAGTGGCGTCGGAGAGGCGTACGGACTGGCCAAGGAGCACTACAAGAACGGTCAGCCCTACAAGGACTTCAACAAGTCCGAGACGGGCAAGGGCATGTGGTGGGACGCAGTCCGCGACCCCGGCCGCGAGGATTCCGGTGATCCCGCCGCGTTCGCCTGCGACACCGCGACCTTCTGGGTGGAGAACGGCAGAACTCCGACCGTCAAGAACGCGGTGACGCCGGAGATCCTCGCCCAGCTCGCCTACAGCCGTATCAGGGTGCCCGACACGAAAGTCACCCTCGCCCCCCAGGACACCACCAAGGTCAACCTCCCGACCTGGGCCTGGCTCGACAAGGCGACCTTCAAGGACGTGTCCGTCACCGCGTCCCTCAACGTCGCCGGTCTCGACATCTCGGCGACCACCACGGCGAAGCCCGTCGCACTCAAGCTGGAACCGGGAACGAGCGACGCCGAGACGTACCCGGCCACGGGAGAATGCCGGATCAACGACGACCACTCGATCGGCACGCCCTACGCCAAGGGAAACGCCGGAGAAACCCCGCCCTGCGGAGTCAAATACCTCCGCTCATCAGGCGGCGGCAGCTACAAACTCCGCGCCACCATCACCTGGCAGGTCACCTGGACCGGCACAGGAGGCGCCGGCGGCAACCTCCCCGACGGCACCTTCGGAACCACCCAGGACATCACCGTCCAGGAAATCCAGGCGGTCAACCGGTGAACACCGACCGGATGCCGCGGTACGGCACGAGCTCAGGAAACGGGGATCGGACATGAGTGACCTTCGCCTTGAGGACACCGTTTTCGAGGATCTGCGGAAGACGTTCTCGACGATCAGCGACCGTATGGAAGCCACCCGCCGAGGCCTGCGCGGCACCGACGCCTCAGCCGTCGGGGATCCCAAACTCGTCGAAGACGTGCAGGACTTCGCCGACGACTGGGGCTACGGCATCAAACAACTCGGGAAACACACCAGCGGCGCCGTCAAGATGATCGACAAGATCGCCGATTCCTTCGGCAAACTCGACCTCGACCTCGCCGAGTCGCTCAAGGCACCCACGAAGAAAGGCGCATGAGGTGGCTGTGAAGCGCCCCGGATTCCCGCACATCGGCTGGGATCCCACTCCGGGCGATGTCGAGGACACCCGGGAGCTGGCAAGGAAACTCGGGAGTCTGGCAGGCGAGCTGGGTACGGCGCTGAGGGAACTCCGGCAGATCGAGGCCGGGGCGTGGAAGGGCAAGACCGCGATCGCCTTCACCGAGTACATCGGCGAGGATGTCACGCCTCTGATCCAAAAGAGCCACGACTCCTTCGACAAGGCGTCTCGTGCCCTGCACCGGTGGGCCACCGAATTGCACGGCTTCCAGGACGAAGCGAACCGCCTGGAGAAATCCGCCGGGGAGAAACTCGAAGCCAAAGCGAAGGCCGAGCAGAAGGCCGAAGGGAAGGGCAGCGAGGAACTGGGCAAGGCGTCCGGTGCGGTGGACGAGGTCACCAACAAGGTCCACGACCTCGAAGACCGTTACAAACGGGCCGCCGGGCTGATCAGCAAGGAACTCGACAAGGCGGCGGACATCGCCCCCGATGAACCAGGATTCTGGGACAAGCTGGGGCACGGGGTCGTGGACGCCTGGGACGCCACCGGACAGTGGATCAAGGACCACGCCGATCTGATCGCCTTCATCGGCGACCTGCTGAGCGATCTGACAGCGATTCTGGGCCTGCTCGCGATCATCACCATCCCCTTCGAGCCCCTCGGCGCCATCTTCGGCGCCGCCGCCCTTCTCACCAGTGGACTCGCTCTGCTGACGCACTCCATAGCCAAGGCGGCCGGAGCGGACGTCAGCTGGATGAAGCTGGGCACGGACGCGCTCGGCCTCCTCCCCGGCATCGGCCTTTTCGGCAAGGGCGTAAAGGTGGCCACAGAGGCTACGGCCATCGAACGCGCGGCCATGTTCGGAAAGGGGATGCAAGGCTCGGAACTCGCGGCGGGGACACGCAATCTCTTCGCGACCGGAGACCTTGCGACCAAGGTGGAGGGCGGCCTCGGCCTTCTGGGCAAACGAGTCGTGCTGGGCGGATCCTTCAAGGAGATCGGTCTCATCAGCTCGGAGTCCGGGACCATGAATCGGCTCGCAGGACTCGCCGAGGCGGGCTATCACCAAGGTCAATGGGTCGGGACCAAGGGACTGAAGCTCATCAGCGGCAGCAAACTCACCTTGGACCCCGAGAAGCCCTTGGGTATCGCGATCGACGCCGCAGGCAAGATCGGTCCGAAGATCACCACCATCACGCAGCACATCGGAGAAGCGATCCATCCCGGTGACCGGTTCCACGAAGCCGCCACCTCACACTGAAGGCGTCACTCAGATGGCTACCTGGCAACCCCTCCCCGGCGAGATCTGCCTGGCACGAAGCCCCGGAACCTTCGCGACGGGCACGGCCGACGCGGTGGCCGGCATGCGCTGGTTCCGCGACACAGAGCGCAACGACATCCAGAACGAGCTGGCCGGATGGCCCGAGGGCCCTGTCTTCACCGTCCGTTCGAAGTCCGAACGCCGGGCACGGGCCACCCGGGCCTTCGGTGTTCGGGCCGCCGCTCTCGCTGTCCTGGGCGCGGTGGAGACACTCGCAGCGGCCGGAAGCGTGGGCAACGCCCCCAGGGGTACCGGCCGCTCTCACGATCGCGAGAACGAGGTCGACGACTTCCCTGTCCTGTGGGCGGGTCCTGGAACTGTCGCACGCACGCTCCCGTGGCAACTCGACCCTGGCCGGTGCCCCGAGGGCTATCGCACCCACATCGTCGTCACAGACCGACGCGTACTGGTCATCGGCTTCCCCGACGACGACACCACCCGCGACGAAGTGCTCTGGCAGACGGAACGGGACGGCATCGCGGACGTCGAACGCCGCACGTTCACCAAGGTGGGCCTGGAGGCGGTGATCACCTTCACGGACCGTTCGTGGTGCAGGCTCGCCCCGCCGAGCCCCAACGACCACTGGGAGATCGTGCGCCATCTCGCCTACGCCTCCGAGGTTGTCACGCCCGAAGAACTGACTCCCGGCCAGAAGGAGAAGGTGGCCGCGTTCATGGCGGAGCACCCGTCATCGCGCAGCGTGGTCACCCTCAGGCCCAGCGGGAACTTCACGATCGAGGTGACGTCCGCATCGGGTCCCGACCCTCACGAGGGAAGCAACCCACGGCTCCGGCTCATGGGGCCGGACGGCGAGCACGTGAATTTCAAACCCGGCGACCTCTGAGCGGATCCATCACATGGCAACTCCCACCAGCGCCGTCCCGCCCGTATCCGGCGACGGCGCATCCGATATCCCGCCCATATGGTTCACGGTTCCCGAGGGCTTCTTCGCCCTCCCTGTGGCCCCGACGCCGGAGGAACGCGAGACCCTCGCCCACGCGTTCGTGCGTGAGCTCTACTCGCGAGGTGACGAGTCGCTCTGGGATCCGGCGGCCCCGTACTACGCGGCAGTCGCCGAATACATGGCCGGCGAAGGCGTTTCGTACGCTGCCATGGGGCTCTTCTCGACCGAGGGGAGCGGCGTCGCTCAATGTGCCTTCACCGTGGCCGCGGTGCAGACCGACCAGACGGATCCGGACATCGCCGCTCACGGCACGCTCGCCGTTCTCTCGGCGGATCCGTTGAACGACGCCCGTTGGCTGGACCTCCCCTGCGGTCCGGCGGTTTCCTGCGTGACGCTCAGCGAGTTCACGCTCCAGCCGGACGTCACGGCGTCCTGCGAAGAGACCAAGCTCCTCACCGGTCAGATCCAGGTCCATGTTCCCTTCGCCACGGGCCCGTACACGGCGGTGTTCACGCTGCACACCGCCTCCACCGAATACTGGGCCGAATTCTGCGACCTCCTGGTGGCACTCCTCCGCACGGTGTCCTTCGTCGAGCCGGACGGCGGTGCCGGCGGTGTCGGTGGGGGCGTCGGATCGGGCTGAGGGGTCAGCGGGCGGTCGTCACCGTGATCGTCTTCGCCAGGCCGTCCGTCAGCTCGCACAGGGCGTCGGTGTGGGCGAGGGCCCGCCACGAGGTGAGCAGGACCAGGCCCCACGTCTCGTCGGGGCAGATGCCGTAGGCGCAGGTCTCCAGGATGGTGCCGGTCCCGTCGCGGTCGGGTTCCTGGACGTACGCGTGCCGGACGCGGACCGCCGGACCGGCCGGCAGGGTGCGCCGCTCGGCCTCGGGCGGCCGGAACGACCGGTCCGTCGGCATGGCGAGATAGCGCTGGAGGAGGTCGACGGTGACCTCCGGGTACGTGTCGTCGGCGACGAGCGGGGACAGCTCGATACGGGCCAGCTCCCCGAGCGTCGGCTCGGGAACGTACGAGAGCGCGACGAGCGGACCACGGCCGCGCGCGTCGGCCGCCGCCTCGCCCAGTTCGACGGCGAGCGCCTCGACCAGCCTCGCGTCGGCGCCCGTGCCCGCACGGAGGCGGGCCGCGTCGCGCGCCCAGGTGTCCAGGTCGGCGGCACCGCGCACGGGCAGGGAGACGGCGCCGTCGGGCGCGCGCAGACGGACGGTGGAATCGGAGTACGCGGGCATCAGGCCATCCACTGGAGTGTGCGGGCGATCGAGTCGAAGAGCGTCACCAGCGCGTCCGCCAGCGGCTCCATGGGGGTGGAGAAGGAGAGCAGCAGGCGCAGGTCGCTGTTCGGTACGGCGAGGTGGACGTCGAGGTGGGTGACGGTGAGCTTGTTGCCGTCGGGGTCGTCGGGGGCCGGGCGGCGGCGGTAGAGGTGGCGTACGGCGGGGCCGGCGGGCAGGTCGACCGTGGTCACGTCGGCGCCACCGGCGGCCAGTGACAGGGCTGTGTCCCCGAGGCTCCCGTGGGCGGTTCCGGGCGGTGGCCGCAGAAGGGTCACGACCAGTCCCGCGGAGACGGGTACCTGCCCGATGACCTGGTTGACGAGGTACATCTCCACCCCGCCGTTCGCGTGCGCGGCCTCGGCCTGGTCCCGGATCCGTTCCGCCAGCGCCGCCTGGAGCCGCGGTGTCGCCCGCGTCCCGCGCAGACCGCGCCGGACGAGCTTGTCGATGCGGTAGGACCAGCGTTCCGGGTCGAGGACGACGCGCTCCCAGCCCTCCGGTACGGCGAGTCGATAGTCGGAGGGCGGCGCCACCCCGACAGCCGCGCCCACCTCCGACCCCGGCCCCGCCTCCGACCCCGACCCCAGACCCACCTCCGGCCTCAACCCCGACCCCACCTCCGACCCCGGACCCGACCCCGGACCCGGCCCTGGCCCCGACCTCGACCCCGCCCCCGTCCCGCCGTCCGACCGCCCCGTCGTCCCACCCGCACCGCTCATACCGCCCCGCCCCCCGTCCGTTCCCCGCCCTGCCGCCCGTTCCGTGATGTCCTTCCCAGGGCCACGGCGCTCGCCGGAGCCAGGATCAGGACGACCGCCGCGCCCAGCGCGACGATCGCCCCGGCCGTGCCCCCGATCTCGGACCGCGTGCCGAGGAACGGGCGGTAATGGCCCGCCGGGTCGACGACCGCGGTGTCCCCGAGGCCGGTCCGGTCGGCGCAGTCCCGTCTGTTGCCGAGCACCTGGTGGACGGAGCCGTCCCGGAGCCGGACCCTGCAGTACGTCTCCCGGGTGCCGTGGGTCCACTGATGGAGCGGCCGGACGATCGTCACCCGCTGCTCGGACCCGTGCAGCCGCAGGTACCACTGCTGGGTGCCGAAGGAGCCGTCGACGACCAGGACGGCGTACGCCGCCACCGTGATCCACCGCAGGACGAGCCCCCCGCGCGACGCCCGGGTTCTGGAGGCCACGAACACGACACCCAGGGCGCACAGAGCCCCCACCAGCAGCGCCGTCTCGTGCAGCGCGAGCGTGGAGACCTCGGTGAGGACCACTCCGGCGAGGGACGCAGCGAACAGCAGCAGCCACGGCCGTACGGCGGTCCGCCGTGCCGGCCCCTCGTCGTCGCCGGGTCGCCGTGACCGCGGCTCACTGGTGAACTCGGAGAGCACGGCGCGCACCTTTCGCATCCCGCCGTCGCCCGCGGCCATACGGCGCAGTTCCGGCAGGTCCATGCCGACCTGCTCCAGGGTGCGGCGCCCGTCCTCCGGCAGCCGCGCGAACAGCTCGTCGACGGACTCCTCGTCCTCGTTCACCACGCGTTCCTCTGTTCCGCCGGGCCGCCCGCGCCGGCCCCGTCCCCGGGCCTGCCGTCTTCGTCCGTCTCAACCACTCGCGTGCCACGTCCAGTTGTAGAAGGGGATGCCGCCGGCGCCGATGCCCGGAATCCCCTTCAGCCCGCTCAGCAGGTTCGGACCCGTCACCTTCGACTCGCCCTCGCCGACGGGTGCCAGGTTGGACCAGCCGAGCGCGAGGGGCAGGGTCTGGCTCCCGATGTAGAGGGCCTTGCCGATCCCCGCCATGGTCTTGAACGTGGATCCCGAGATCTGGGCCAGCCCGGGTGCGCCGTCGGTGACGAGGCTCGCCTCCCGGGGCAGCAGGCCGGCCGCCACCTTGATGTCGTCCACGTACGCCTTGGCGTCCAGCGACTCCTTGACCACCGACCGCATACGCGGGAGGAGTTCGGCCGGTCCCTCGGCCAGCGCCCTTCCGATCTGGCCCGGCTCGACCCCGTTGAGGGCCTCGGCGAGACCGCGGGCGGCGGCGGGGTTCAGCC
This sequence comes from Streptomyces sp. NPDC127038, assembly GCF_042725875.1. Taxonomy (NCBI): domain Bacteria; kingdom Bacillati; phylum Actinomycetota; class Actinomycetes; order Kitasatosporales; family Streptomycetaceae; genus Streptomyces; species Streptomyces sp. NPDC127038. The sequence continues at coordinate 81,045 of NZ_JBHXDQ010000011.1, forward strand.
CCGCTTCTCTCGCGAGGCCGACGTCCTTGAGGGCGGAGGCGCCGCGGGCGGCCACGGACGCCTCCTTGGCCGCGGTGCCGAGCAGGCGTCCGGCGCCGAAGGACAGCACGCCGATCGCGTCGATGGCGACGTCCAGCCAGGTGCCCTTGCCGTCGAGGGCGGAGACCGTGTCGCAGACCAGTGCCACGACCGAGGCGATCAGGGCCAGCGCGGCGAGCACCTCGCCGAGCACCGGCACCCAGCTCAGAACCAGTGCCAGTACGCCGAGAGCGGCCGCCGCGACTCCGGCCCAGTGTCCGATGTCGGCGACCCAGTCCTGCCAGCCGTCCCACCAGTGGTGCCGCGGATCCTTCAGACCGTCGTGCTCGACGGCGTCCTGGATGGCCGCCTCGGCGTGTCCGGCCTGGGTGTCGCGGTACTCGAGGGCGCGCCGCAGGTCCCTCTTGGCCGCCTCCAGGTCCGCGTCGGCGCAGTCCTTCTGCTTGTCCAGTCTTTGCTTGTCCGGGTGATCGTCGGGGCCCGGGTGCGCGTCGAGCTGCTTCTGGCAGTGACCGCGGTCGGCGTCGGCGGTCCTGGCGTCGACCAGGGCGGCCCGTACGAGGTTCTGGGCGTGGTCGAGCGCGGTGGCCCAGTCGGTGTGCGCGTGTTCGTCGGCGGGGGCCGCGCCCACGGTGGAGCCCAGGGCTTCGGCGGCGGCCGCGTACCGCCGGTGCGACTTGGTGAGGAGTCCGACCGTGTCCCCGGTCTTCTTCTGGAACTCACGGCCCGCGTCGGAGTCCCATCCGTTGCCGTCGACCAGGTTGTGCAGTTTGGCGGCCTGGTCCTCGATCAGCGCGGCGGTGTCGGCGATGCGCTTGCCGAGCCGGGCCACCTCGTAGGGGTCACCCGGGGTGAATTCCTTGTCGTCGTAGCGGGCGGTCTGCCAGTCGACGCCGGAGAAGTCGTCGCTCATCCGCCGTTGCCGTCCTTGCCCGACCGGGACTTGAGCAGTGCGTCGGCGAGATGCTGGTCAAGTCCGTCGTAGGCCTTGGCGGCCTCCTCCGCGGTCCGGCCGAGGAACTCCAGGCCGTCACAGAGCTGTTCGCGCTTCTTCTTCCAGTCGTCCGCGAACGCGTCGAGCGCTTCGGCCACCTCGGCCGAACCGATCTCGGCGTCATAGGAGTCGACCAGGTCCTTGGCGTGTTCGAAGTGCGTCTTCAGTTTTCCGACGGACCGTCCTATGTCCCGCAGTTCCTTCGTGGAGACCGCGATGTGATCGGCCACTGCCACCCCCGTGCGCCCGCTGCCCGGCGGCCGTCACGGCCGCCCCGTCCGGCACACCGGCCTCGCGGCAGCCGGTCTCCACCCTCGTGCAGCCGTTTTCGAACCGGCAACCAATGACGGGCAAAGGCGGGGCGCGCGGCACGGCGGGGCGCCGGAGCACCCCGCCGTGCCGAATCACCCGAGTGCCGGGGACGCGTCAGCCCTTGACGCCCTTCGCCAGCTGGTCGTCCAGGTCCTCGTACGCCTTGGCCGCGTCCTCCAGGAACTTGGCCATGCCCTTGAGGCCTTCGAGGGTGTCCTTCATGCCCTTGGTGAACTCCTTGAAGGAGTCGTCGAAGGCCTGGGAACCCTTGGACGTCGTGTAGCCGTCGGCGACGAGGCCGTCGATGTAGCTGTCGAGGCCGTGGAGCTTGTCCTCCATCTTCTCCTTCTCGTGGCCGAGTCGCTTCGCAGCGTGCCGCATCTTCTCGTAAGTGATGTCCGCGTCTTTGCCGCCGGCCATGTGGCGTCCTCCAAGCTTCAACTCGCCGCAGGGCCAACCCCCGTGGCTCCTGATGCGGATGGTGCGACCGTCCGCGTCGAGCAAGCAGCTTACTTACGGCGCTTGCAGGAGCACACCCCGGTTGTGTCACGAGCGCGCACCAAGGGCCCGCCGGGGAGCGGGCCTTCGCGGTTCCCCCACATGGGCCGTTGCCTGCGGGAAGCGGCGAGCGGCTATCGTCGGGAGCACTGTGGCCCGCGTTCCGGAAGGGGCCTTCGGTGTCTGGGGGAGGACGAGCGTGCGGTTGACTCTGACCGTCGTCGACCCGCTCGGCGGCGCCACCGCCGACGTGGTGCTCGACGCGGATCCCGAGTCCTCGGTGGGGGACATCGCCAAGGAGCTCGCGGAGCAGGTCGGTTACGGCGGCGGCGCGCAGATCATCCCCATCCAGCAGCACCGGGCCGCCGGGAGCGGCGGCGCGCCGGTCGCGTACGTCGACGGACACCCCGTCGATCCCGCCGCCACCATCGCCACCTCGCCGCTGCGCGAGGGGGCCGTCGTGAGCCTGCACGACCCCGCCGGCTGCCTGCCCGGCGAGCCGACCGGCCTGGTCGAACTGCGGGTGGCGGGCGGCCCGTCGGCGGGAGCGGTGCACCGGCTCGGGATCGGCCGGTACGACATCGGCGCCGGGGCCGCCTCGTACGTCCGGGTCGAGGATCCCGAACTTCCGCAACGGGCGCTGACGTTGTCAGTTGCAACGGACGGAACCTGCCGGGTCGCCGTGCACGGCGGGAAGGAGGGCGTGACGCTCGACGGCACGCCCTTCGCCGAGCGCGAGGACGACGAGTGGCCGCTCGGCAGCCAGGTCGCCGTCGGCAACACCCTTTTCCAACTGGACCGTTACGCACAGCCGGACGCCGCGCTCAAGTGGTCGGAGGACGGCGCCGGCCTCGACTACAACCGGCCCCCGAGGCTCCAGCCGCCCGAGCGCGAGACGAAGTTCCGGCTGCCGAACCCCGTACGGGACTACGAGGCCCGGCCGCTGCCCTGGCTGATGGCGCTCACCCCGCTGGTCAGCGCCGTCGTCATGGTGATGGTGTTCGGGCGCTGGTACTACATGATCATGGCCTTGCTGAGCCCGCTGATCATGCTCGGCAACTACTTCATGGACAAGAAGCAGGGCCGCAAGTCCCACGCCAAGCAGGTCAAGGAGTACAAGGAGCACAAGGAGCGGATCGAGAAGGACGCCCGGGAGGCGCTGCTCGCCGAGCGGCTCGACCGGCGCCGGGCGATCCCCGATCCGGCGACCGTGCTGTCGCTGGGCACCGGTCCGCGCACCCGGCTGTGGGAGCGGCGGCGCACCGACGCGGACCATCTGCTGCTGCGCGTGGGCACCGGGAAGCTGCCGTCCGAGGTCGTCCTCGACGATCCCGAGCAGGACGACCACAGGCGCCAGGTCACCTGGACCATCGAGGACGCCCCGGTCGCCCTCCCGCTGGCCGAGCGCGGTGTCGTCGGCATCGCGGGGCCCGGTGACTCGGCCCGAGCCCTCGGCCGTTGGGCCGTGGCGCAGACCGCGGTGCTGCACAGCCCGCTGGACGTCCAGTTCTACGTCCTGACGGAGAACGGCGGCCGGGACAGCTGGGACTGGGTGCGCTGGCTCCCGCACAGCAGGCCCGCCGGCGCCCAGGACGCCAACGTCCTCATCGGCACGGACGCCGAGACCGTCGGCGCCCGCATCGGCGAGCTGACCCAGCTCCTCGACGCCCGCCAGAAGGCCGCGAAGCAGAACGGCAACAAGGCCGTCTTCGGCGACCCCGACATCGTCGTCGTCTGGGACGGGTCCCGGCGGCTGCGGTCCATGCCGGGTGTGGTCCGGCTGCTCCGCGAGGGCCCGGCCATGTCCATGTACGCGATCTGTCTGGACGCCGAGGAGCGGTTCCTGCCCGGCGAGTGCCAGGCCGTCGTCGTCGCGGAGCCCAGGCCCGAGGAGCACGAGAGCGCCCGGACGCCCGCCGCCCCGGCCGTGCCGGCCGCCCCCGGCGGCTTCCCCTCCTTCCACGCCTGGCACGCCACCGGCACCGACGACTCCGCCGCCGGGTCGCAGAAGCCGCTCGAACTGCGTCTGCGCGTCCAGCAGACGGGCATCGCCCGCGTCCGGGACGTACGCCCCGACCTCGTGCCGGCCGCCTGGTGCTCCCGGCTCGCGCGTTCCCTCTCCGCGCTGCGTGACATCAGCGGCGAGACCGAGGACTCGGCGCTGCCCGGTGCCAGCCGGCTGCTCGACGTGCTCCAGCTGGAGCCGCCGACCGGGGACGCGATCGGCGCGCGCTGGCGGCTGGGCGGGCAGTCGACGACGGCGGTCATCGGCGAGTCGTACGACGGTCCGTTCGGCATCGACATGCGGCGCGACGGCCCGCACGGCCTGATCGCCGGTACGACGGGCTCCGGAAAGTCGGAGCTGCTCCAGACGATCGTGGCCTCGCTCGCCGTGGCCAACACCCCCGAGAACATGACGTTCGTCCTCGTCGACTACAAGGGCGGCTCGGCGTTCAAGGACTGCGTCCAACTCCCGCACACCGTCGGCATGGTGACCGACCTCGACGCCCACCTCGTGGAGCGGGCGCTGGAGTCGCTGGGCGCGGAGCTGAAGCGGCGCGAGCACATCCTCGCCGCCGCCGACGCCAAGGACATCGAGGACTACCAGGACCTCGTACGCCGTGATCCCGCGCACGCCCCGGTGCCCCGACTGCTCATCGTCATCGACGAGTTCGCCTCCATGGTGCGTGACCTGCCCGACTTCGTGACGGGCCTGGTCAACATCGCCCAGCGGGGCCGCTCGCTCGGCATCCATCTGCTGCTGGCCACGCAGCGGCCCAGCGGTGTCGTCTCGCCCGAGATCCGGGCCAACACCAACCTGCGCATCGCGCTGCGCGTGACCGACGGCGGCGAGTCGAGCGACGTCATCGACTCCCCCGAGGCCGGGCACATCTCCAAGAGCACGCCGGGCCGCGCGTACGTACGGCTCGGGCACGCCTCGCTCGTCCCGTTCCAGTCGGGACGCGTCGGCGGCCGCCGCCCCGGTGCCGCCGACCCTGCGGCCCTCGCGCCCTGGGCCGGACCGCTCGGCTGGGCCGATCTCGGGCGGGCCGCCCTGGTCAAGCCGAGGACGGAACAGCGCGAGGAGGAGGAGATCACCGACCTCAAGGTGCTGGTCGACGCCGTCCGCGAGGCCAACCGGGCCCTCGGCATCCCGCCCCAGCACAGCCCCTGGCTGCCCGCGCTCGCCGAGACGCTGCTGCTCGACGAGATCACCGCGCCGGCGTTCGCGGGCGGCCCCGGCAAGCTCCCGCCCGCCCCGTACGGCCTCGCGGACCTGCCCGCCGACCAGGCCCGCCGCCCCGTCGTGGTCGACTTCGCCTCCTTCGGGCACCTGCTCATCGGCGGCGCCCCGCGCAGCGGACGCTCGCAGATCCTTCGTACGATCGCCGGTTCGCTGGCCCGTACGCACTCGGCGGCCGACGTCCATCTGTACGGCATCGACTGCGGCAACGGCGCGCTCAACGCGCTGACCCGGCTGCCGCACTGCGGCGCCGTCGTCGGCCGCAACCAGACCGAGCGCGTGGTCCGTCTCATCGCCCGCCTGAAGGGCGAACTCACGCGCAGGCAGGACCTGTTGGCGGACAAGGGGTTCGCGGACATCGGCGAGCAGCGGGCCGCGGCGCCGGAGGACGAGCGGCTGCCGCACATCGTGGTGCTGCTCGACCGCTGGGAGGGCTGGCTGCCGACGCTCGGCGAGTACGACCACGGCGATCTCACCGACCAGCTGACCGCGATGATGCGCGAGGGCGCGAGCGTCGGACTGCATCTGGTGATGACCGGCGACCGGCAGATCCTCTCCACCCGGATCGGCTCGCTCACCGAGGACAAGTACGCGCTGCGGCTCGCCGACCGCTCCGACTTCTCGCTGATCGGCGTCAACGCGCGCAAGGTCCCCGAGGAGATCCCGCCCGGCCGCGGCTACCGCAACGAGCACGGCACCGAGACCCAGTTCGCCCTCCTCGCCGAGGACGCGACCGGCCAGGGCCAGGCCGCGGCGCTCACCGCGATCGGCGAGGCCGCCGCGGCGCGGGACGCCGGACTGCCGCGCTCCAGGCGCCCGTTCAGGGTCGACGTGCTGCCCACCCGGATCGGTTTCGCCGAGGCCTGGGAGATGCGCGACCCGGAGGCCTCCCGCTCCCGGCTGTGGAGCCTGGTGGGCATCGGCGGCGACGACGTCCGGGGCTTCGGCCCCGACCTCTCCCAGGGCGTGCCGACGTTCGTCGTCGCGGGCCCCGCCAAGTCCGGCCGCAGTACGACGCTGATGAACATGGCCCGCTCGTACCTGGCCCAGGGTGTCCGGCTGGTCGTCGCGGCGCCGCGTCCGTCGCCTCTGCGTGAACTGGACGGCCGGGACGGCGTGTTGAAGGTGTTCGACGAGGACGACATCGAGGGCGACGAGCTGCGCGAGGCCATCGCCTCGGCGACGCCCGAGGAGCCGGTCGTGGTGCTGGTCGACGACGGCGAGGTGCTGGAGGACTGCGACGCCGAGACGGTCTTCAAGCGGATCGTGCAGCGCGGCGCCGAACGCGGGCTCGCGCTGGTCATCGCCGGTGACGAGGAGGACGTGTGCAGCGGCTTCTCCGGCTGGCAGGTCGAGATGAAGAAGGGCCGCCGGGGTCTCCTGCTGTGTCCGCAGGACTCGTCCGCGGGTGAGCTGATCGGCATCCGGACGAACCGCAGCATGGTCGGCGGCCCGGTCGCCCCGGGCAAGGGCCTGCTGCACCTCGGTGACGGCGAGCCGATGACGGTGACGACCCCGATGTGAGCCGCCCCCCGCGCGGACGGCGCGGGGCGGGACAGCGGGAGCGGGGGCGAGCCGAAGCACCGCCGCGACCGGGACTTCGGGTGCTACAGCGGCCGACTGAACCGGGCCCCCTCGCTCAGCCGACCCTGGCCATGCGGGCCACCGGATCCCCCGCCTCGGGGTTGTCCGTCTCGTAGGTGAGATCGGTGCCGACGGGCCTCAGCCTGACCTCGTGCCGCCCCTTGGTGCAGACGTCCCGGTTGGACTCCGACGCCACGCTCGTGGCGACCAGCAGGGTCTTCGTGACCTTCTTCAGGACGAGGACGTCGTCGCAGATGCCGCCGATCTGGTCGGTCTGCCGGAAGGTGCCCAACTCCTGTCCCACGGCGGCCTGGTGGACGGTGACACGGAAGGTGCCCATCGGGAGCGTTCCGCCGAGGCCGAGACCGTCGCCCTCCCAGGTGCCGAGGTAGGACGCCGGGATCGACGACAGCGGCGTCCCCCGGCCGGACCCGCTCGCCGTCGGAGCGGGCTCCGGGGCGCTCGCCGTGGAGCCGGGGTCCTCGGCGGTCGCGCTCGGCCCGGTGGCGGACAGGCTCCCGCTCGCCGTGGGCGACGGCCGTCCGCCCGCCACGCTCCCGTGGTCGTCCTTGCCGGTGCCCGGCAGCAGGTCGAAGAGGAACGCGGAACCCACGGTCACCGCCGCCAGCGCTCCCGCGACGGCCAGGGCGACCGTGCAGCTCATCCTGCGGCCCTGTCCGCCCGTCCCGGGCGCCGAGGTCGCCGCCACGCTGACCGAGACCTTGCCCGGCCGGCCGGACGCCCCGGTCCCGGCTCCCGTGGCCTCCTCGCGGTGAACGGCGTCCTGGGGTCCGGTGGTACGGCCCCCGCCCTGACCCGGTACGTACGCGGGCATCGGGGGCGGCGGACCGAACCCCGGCGGAGGCGGCCCGAAGCCCCCGCTGCCGCCCGCACTCGCGTCCGCACCGGCACTCGCACTCGCGCCCTGCCCCGCCTCGACCGAAGGACTGCTGAACCCCAACGGCCCGGACGGCGTGGCCTGCGGGACACCCGCGGCCTCAAGGTTCAGCAGCTGTACGGCACTTCGGCTCACCCGCTCGACCAGGGCGCCCGGCAGCCAGCCCGCCGACACCAGCCGGGCGGCGCCCTGCGGGGCCAGCCGGGCGGCCACCTCTCCCGGACCGGGCCGCGCCGCGGGCTGCTTGGCCAGACAGGCCGCCACCAGCTCGCGCAACTCGCCTTCCAGGTGGTCGAGCCGGGGCTCCTCGTGCACCACCTTGTAGAGCAGCGAGGCCGAGGAGTCGCCGGGGAAGGGCGGCTCGCCGGTCGCCGCGTACGCGAGGACGGCGCCGAGCGAGAAGACGTCCGCGGCTCCCGTGACGCCCTTGCCGAGGATCTGCTCGGGCGACATGTAGCCGGGGGAGCCGACCGAGACGCCGGTCGAGGTCAGCGAGGCGGTGCCGTCGGTGGCCCGCGCGATGCCGAAGTCGATCAGGAGCGGGCCGTCGAGGGTGAGCAGCACGTTGGAGGGTTTGACGTCACGGTGGACGAGGCCCAGCGCGTGGACCGCCACGAGCGCCTCGGCCAGACCGGCGCCGAGCACCCGCGCGGAGTGGACGGGCAGCGGCCCGCCGTCGGCGATCGCCGCCGTCAGGGAGGGCCCGGCCGCGTAGCCGGTGGCGACCCAGGGGACCGGAGCCTCGGGGTCCGCGTCCAGGACGGGTGCCGTCCAGGCGCCGCCCACCCGCCGCGCGGCCTCGACCTCGCGGCGGAAGCGGGCGCGGAACTCCTCGTCGAGCGCGAAGTGCGGGTGCACGATCTTGACCGCGACCGTACGCCCGCCCGCGCTGCGTCCCAGATACACGCGCCCCATGCCGCCGGACCCCAGCCGGCCGAGCAGCCGGTAGGGCCCCACGGCCGTGGGTTCGTCGGCTCCGAGCGGCTCCATGGCACTCACGGTTCCCCCTCCCCCGTACACACTGCCCAGCAGCGTAGTGCGCTGCGCGCCCCCGGCCCCTGAACTCGCGCCCCCGGCCCCGGAACTACCGGGACCGGGGAGGCCGGCGCCTCACGGCTGGAGGAGCCGCACGTTCACGTCCGCGGGGAACCCGGTGGTGGAGCCGACCCGGCGCGCGAACTCCCGTACGGCCTCCAGCTGCGGGCCGCCGAAGCGGAAGTCGAGCGTGGTGAAGTACTGCTCCAGGACGGCCTCGTCGAACTCCTCCCAGCGGGCCGCCTGTTCGGCGACCTTGGAGACCTCGTCGAGGGAGAGGTCACGGGAGGAGAGGAAGGCCTGGTGGACCTTGCGGGTGACGAGCGGCTCGCGCTCCAGGTAGTCGCGCCGGGCGGCCCACACGGCGAAGACGAACGGCAGTCCCGTCCACTCCTTCCACAGCGCGCCGAGGTCGTGCACCTGGAGCCCGTACTTCGGCCCGTCGAGCAGATTGGCCCGCAGCGCCGCGTCGCCGATGAGGACGGCGGCGTCGGCCTCCTGCATCATCAGGCTCAGATCGGGCGGGCAGGTGTAGTACGAGGGGGTCACCCCGACCTTCTCGGCCAGCAGGAGCTGGGCGAGCCGCACGGAGGTGCGCGAGGTCGAACCGAGGGCGACGCGGGCGCCGTCCAGCTGGTCGAGGGGGACCTGGGAGACGATCACGCAGGACATCACGGGGCCGTCGCAGCCCACGGCGATGTCGGGAAACGCGACCAGGTCGTCGGCGTGCTTGAGGAACTCGACGAGCGTGATGGGCCCGATGTCGAGATCCCCTCGCACCAGCTGCTCGCTGAGCTTCTCGGGGGTGTCCTTGGTGAGCTCGAAGTCGAGGAGCGTGCCCGTTCTCGCGAGCCCCCAGTACAGGGGCAGGCAGTTCAGGAACTGGATGTGGCCGACGCGCGGCCGGGTGCGAGAATTGTCCACATCGCGAGGCTAGCCCCCATGCGATAGCGTGCAGGCTTCAGGGTCGGCGTGTGCTGGTGGAAACCATCCCGACCGCGCGTGTCAACCGTCGTGACACCTTGCAGTCAACGCACGTCAGGCCGCTGACCGGGGCGGACCACCCGTCCGGATGACGTGATCTTCGCCTCTATTGCTTTCGGCTGCCTGCGTGCTAGGCTCGCCGCAAGTTGCAGTTTGGTTTCCCTTGCAGTACAGAGCCTGCGGAGCATGTGACCGCGGGCTCTCGTCGTTTTCAGACGTATGCAGTTGTTTACACAATCGCAGGTTCTGGAGCAGGGCAACCCTTTGGGCCCAAGGAGGGCTTATGGCTACCGGAACCGTGAAGTGGTTCAACGCCGAAAAGGGCTTTGGTTTCATTGCCCAGGAAGGCGGCGGCCCGGACGTCTTCGTCCACTACTCCGCGATCAACGCGAGCGGTTTCCGCTCCCTCGAAGAGAACCAGTCGGTTTCCTTCGACGTCACGCAGGGTCCGAAGGGCCCGCAGGCGGAGAACGTCACCCCGCTCTAAGCCTTCGGCTCCATGAGCCCGATGCTTTGATCCGGAACGGATAGCAGTACCCAAGGAGCCCCGCGCCAGCCGGCAGCGGGGCTCCTGCCTTTTCCCGTCGCCCCGCGGGAAGAGGGACGACGGGGCTATACGGCGTACAGGGCTTCTATCTCCCTGCCGAAGTCCTTCTCGATCGCCGCGCGCCGCAGCTTCATGGACGGGGTGAGGTGACCGGCCTCCTCCGTGAAGTCGACGGGCAGGACGGTGAAGCGGCGGATGGACTCGGGGCGGGAGACGTGCCGGTTGGCCTCGTCGACGGCGCGCTGGAGGATGGCCAGCAGATCCGGGTCGTCCATGACCAGCTCGGGCGGGACCGGGTGCCTGCCGTTCATCCGGCGCCAGTGGGAGATGCCCTCGGGGTCGAGGGTGATCAGGGCGGAGACGAAGGGGCGGCGGTCGCCGAGCACCATGCACTGGGCGATCAGCGGGTGGGAGCGGAGGAAGTCCTGGAGGGGTGCCGGGGCGACGTTCTTGCCGCCCGCGGTGATCAGGATCTCCTTCTTGCGGCCGGTGATGGCGAGGTAGCCGCCGTCGTCCAGTTCACCGATGTCACCGGTGGCGAACCAGCCGTCGGGGGCCGCGTCGACGACACCGCCCGCGTGCGGGTCCCAGTAGCCGCGGAAGACCTGCGCCCCGCACAGCAGCACCTCCCCGTCGGCGGCGATCCGCACCCGGGTGCCCGGCAGCGGCCGGCCCACCGTGCCGAGGCGCGGCTTCTGCGGCGGGGTGACGGTCGCGGCGGCCGTGGTCTCCGTCAGCCCGTACCCCTCGAAGATCTCGATCCCGGCTCCCGCGTAGAAGGCGGCGAGCCGGCGGCCGAGGGGTGAGCCGCCGCAGATCGCGTACCGGACCCTGCCGCCGAGGGCGTTGCGGATACGGCGGTAGACGAGGGGGTCGTAGAGGGCGCGGGCGGCGCGCAGGGAGCGGCTCGGACCGGGTCCGACGCCGTGCTGCCGGGCCTCGACGGCCTCCCCGTACTTCTGCGCGATGCGGGCGGCCCGGTCGAACGACGAACCCCGGCCCATCCGTTCGGCCGTGGCGCGGCCGGTGTTGAAGACCTTCTCCAGGACGTAGGGGATGGCGAGCAGGAAGGTCGGCTTGAACGAGGCCAGGTCCGCGAGGAGTTCGTCGGTCTTGAGGCTGGGCGCGTGGCCGAGTTTCACGCGGGCGCGCAGACAGGCCACGGCCACCATGCGGCCGAAGACATGGGAGAGGGGGAGGAAGAGCAGGGTGGAGGCGGGGTCCTGGGGGCGGGCCTTGAAGATCGGGTAGAGCAGTTCGACGGCGTTGTCGACCTCGGCGAAGAAGTTGCCGTGGGTCAGGACGCAGCCCTTGGGGCGGCCGGTGGTGCCCGAGGTGTAGATGAGGGTGGCGAGCGTGTCGGGGCCGAGCATCCCGCGCCGTACGGCCACCTCCTGGTCCGGGACGTCACGGCCGAGTTCCGCGAGGCGCTCCAGATGCCCCTTCTCGAAGATCCACATGTGCCGCAGGTCGGGGAGGTGATCGCGTTCGGGGCCGAGTGCCGCCGCCTGGCCCACGGTCTCCACGGCGAGGGCGACGGCCCCCGAGTCCTGGAGGATCCAGCGGGTCTGGAAGTTCGAGGAGGTCGGGTAGACGGGCACGGTGACCAGGCCCGCGGCCCAGGCGGCGAAGTCGAGGAGCGTCCATTCGTACGTCGTCCGGGCCATGATGGCGATCCGGTCGCCCGGCACGAACCCCTCCGCGATCAGCCCCTTGGCCACCGCCAGGACCTCGTCGGCGAACTCGGCCGCGCTCACGTCCCGCCAGCCCTCGCCGTCCGGCGTCCGGCGGCTGAGGACGGCGTCCTGGGGGGCGGCGGCCGCGTTGTCGAAGGGGATGTCCGCCAGGGACCCGTGTGTCACCTGCCCGGCGATCGGCGGCACCGCGACCTCGCGCACGACTCCGTCCAGCCGCTTGATCTCGGGCTCCGGAAGGAAGGGGGCGGAGTCGGGCGGGTACGGGCTGGACACGGGGCGGCTCCTTGTCGGCCGGAGGCCGGGGCGGGTGCAAAGCGTGTTCGGGCTCGGAGGAGCGCGCGGGCGCGCGAATCCTGATACGGCCCCGGAGGGTGGGGGGTTCAGGCCTCTCGGCAACCCGGTGAGACGGGGATCCTACGGCGCCGAAGTGTGGGGTTTGTGACGCTTTGCCGCAGGCGGAGTGGGAGTTACCCGGGGTAGCTGTGCGCTCCTCCGCCCGGCGACCCGTGGCGCCGGCCGCGCGTCGAGCCGCCCCGGCACCCTCACCGACGGAACGCCGGTCATCGGCGCACCCGGGGCTCCGCGCACGCCGAACCGTCGCGCGCACCCGACACCCGCGCCCCCGCGCGCGGCTCGCAGCCCCCGCCCCCCCGGCACCTCGCTCCCGCGCCTGGAACTCAGCCGTACTCCATCTCGACCCCGCCCTCCCCCTGACGTAGCCTTACCCACGGTAACTTACTCCAGAGTAAAGAGATGCCCGCACAGAAGCCGGCCAATCCCCCGTCCGTCCGGAGACCCCGATGCGCACTCAGCCGCCCGTCCGCCCCGAGCCCGCGCCGCGCACCCTCACCCTGGCCTCTCCCCCCTCGCTCGCCCCGCTGCTGGCCCGCGGCACCCTGCTCTCCCCGTTCAAGCGCCCCCGCCCGGACGCCCCCGTGCCGGCCACCCGGCTCCTCCTGCCCGGTGTGCGGATCGACCTCGCCCGCCTCGCCGCGTACGAGAGGGTGTGCGGGTTCCCGACCGGCGCGGACTCCCTCCCGGTCACCTATCCGCAGGTGCTCGCCTTCCCGCTGGCGATGCGGATCATGGCCGGGCGCGCGTTCCCGCTGCCGCTGCCCGGGCTGGTGCACACCTCGGTCGAGATCACCCGGTACCAGGAGTGCGGCGCGACGGCGGAGTACGAACTCGGGGTGCTGGTGGAGAGGCTGGCACCGCACCGAAGGGGGACGGAGGCGACGGTGCTGACCGAGGCACGGGCCGGCGGCAGGCTCGTATGGGAGTCGCGCAGCACCTACCTCGCCCGGCACAGGCCCCGGAAGGCGGACCGGGACCACGGGGCCACGGACGGGACCCCCGGACCCTCGCCGGACGCCCCCGGGCACCTGCCGGACGCCCCCGCGCACCCCGCGGCGAGGCCCGGACCGCCGCCCGCGCTCGCCGAGTGGCGCCTAGCGCCGGACGTCGGCCGTCGCTACGGCGCCGTCTCGGGCGACCGCAACCCCATCCATCTGCACCCCCTGGCCGCCCGCCCGTTCGGCTTCCCGGGTGCCATCGCGCACGGCATGTGGACGGTCGCCCGCGCCCTCGCCGAGTACGGACCGCCTCAATCGGTGCGGATACGGGCCGAGTTCAGGGCGCCGGTACCGCTGCCCGGGACGGTCACGTACGCCGCCCGGGGCCCGTTCTTCGAGCTCCGGTCGGGCGGACGGGTCCATCTGGCCGGGGAGGTACGGCCGCTGCCCGCGCTGAGCGCGTGAACTTCCGGCGAACACCGGACGGCAAGAAGCCCTCGGAACGCACCACCGGAGCCGTCAACTCGCAGATGGTAAGGGCCCGTCGAGAAAGCTCTCACAGTTCGCACCCAGCGCACCAAGGTGCCTTCAAGCAGCCGCTCATCCCACCCTCAGACACCGTTCCTAGCCTCGGTCCACTCCCCCGGCCGCCGCCAGGAAAGGCAACCGAACCATGCCGCCCAGACGTATCGCCGTCATCGCCGACTCCGACACCCGCTGGAAGTGGGGCGCGTCCGTCGCCCGGCGCATCGCGCCCGGGCACGCCCTCGACGCCCTCTTCCTGCGCACCCGCGCGACCCCGACGGAGCGCCAGCTGACGGAGATCGGGATCGTGCCGGACACCCGGCGCGAGGTCACGGTGGCGGAGCTGGTCGACGACGCGGAACTCGCCGCCGCCGACGTGGTGGTCCTGGCCACGGTCGGCGGTACGACCCTGGCGCTCACCCACGGCCTGGGGATCGCGTGGGAGGGGCGGGAGCGGCGGCCGGTCACGGTCACCGGCTATGTCGGGGTCGTGTACGAGAAGATGGTCGACGGGCTGATGACCCGGGCCGGCACCGACCTCGTCCTCGCCAACAGCGCCTACGACGCCGACCGTTTCCGCGCCGCCTTCACGAGCGTCGGCGTCGACCCCGACACGGTGGTGGAGTGCGCGCTGCCCTTCCTCGGCGGCGAGCCCTACGCGCGGTCCGCGGAAAGGCCGTTCACGCTCACCTTCGCCGTGCAGCCGTCGGTCCCCAAGGGCCGGGAGGCCCGGCTGGGACTGCTGGAGCGGGCGGCGGCCCACGCGCGACGGCATCCCGAGCGGCTGGTGCTGATGAAGCTGCGCAGCCTCCCGGGCGAGCACACCACCCACGTCGAGGCCGACCCGTACCAGTTGCTCGTCGAGAAGCTGGCCGAGCCGGCCCCGGCCAACCTGCGGCTCGTCTACGGCAACATGGGCGAAGTCCTCGACCGCACCGACCTGTTGGTGACGGTGAGCTCGACGGCCGCGCTGGAGTCGATGCACCGCGGCATCCCGACCGCGATCCTCACCGACTTCGGGGTCCGCGAGGCGCACGGCAACCACTACTTCGTCCACTCGGGCTGTCTGGCCTCCTGGGACGACCTGGACGCCGGCGCGGCACCCCGCGTCGATCCCGTCTGGGCGGCACGGCAGGGCGTCGGCAAGAGCGATCCGTACGCCGCCGCCCGCGCCCGGATCGCCGCGCTGACGGCCGCCGGACCGCTGCCCGCGCTGCGGCCCTACTACTCACCGCAGCGGGCGGGGGCGTACCTGACCGGCATCCTGGAGCGCAACGGCCTCGACGAGAAGGGCGGACCGCTCGCGCCGCTGCCGGGCGACGGCACGGGCCCGCTGCGGACGGTGGTCCGCCGGGCGGCACGCAGCGGCGCCCGGTCCCTCTACCGCGTGGGCCGGGAGAAGGTCGCCCCCGCCCTGCGCCGCTGGGGCCGGAACTGACCCGCCGCCGGCCCCGGGTGTCAGGCCTCGTCCTGCCCGGGGTGGCGGGCCTCCGGGACGGTCCGCGCCGGGATCGCCGGGGGCGGCGGGGTCCACGGCCGCCCCTGCATGAGGGTGCCGAGTCCCGCCCAGGCGAAGTTCATCAGGGTGGCGGCGGCCTGCCGGGCCGAGACGCCCGGGGTGGCGTTGGCCCACGCGGCCATCGACTCGGCGGCGCCGACCAGCGCCTCCGCGAGCCCGGCGACCTCCCGGGCGGGCAGCGACGGGTCGCGGTGCGCCTCGCGCGCGGCGACGACGATCAACTGGGTGACGAACCGGACCAGTTCCTCGCGCATCGCGAAGACCTCGGCGGCGAAGGGCTCGCCGTGGGTACGGGCCTGGAGGTGCAGGACCGACCAGCCGTCGGGGTTCTCCGCGGTGTGGGTGAAGAACGCCCGCAGCCCTTCCCAGAGTTGCCGGTCGGCGGGCAGTTCGGGGCGGACGCCCGCGCGGACCGCAGCGGTGAGCGCGGCGGCCTCACGCCGGATGCACGCGGTGAACAGGTCTTCCTTCGAGTTCAGGTACAGGTACACCAACGGCTTGGACACGCCCGCCAGTTCGGCGATCTCGTCCATCGACGCGGCCCGGTACCCACGCTGCCCGAAGGTCCGTACCGCCGCGTCCAGCATCTGCTGTTCGCGCACCGCACGCGGCATCCGCTTGTTCTTCACAGCACCCATGCGCCAAGCCTACGAGGGGCCGCCCCGCGGCCGGACGCACAGCGGTTTCAGGAGGCCTGGTTCGCCGCGCCCCGGGACGCCTCGTCCACGGCGGCGTCCTCCTGGTTGCGGTTGCGCTCCAGGTTCGCCCGGGCGCGGTCGACGCGGGCGACGACCTCCTCCGAGGCACGGTCGCGCGCGCCGCGCAGGACGACGAAGCTGATCGGCGCGGAGATCACCAGGGCCAGCAGGACGACCCACATGTAGTTGGAGTCGCCGAGGCCGCGCGGGGCGATGCCCGAGTAGACGAGGCCCCAGACGACCACGAGGCAGCCCACGAAGATACCGAGGCGCATCAGTGTGTAGCGGAACATCTCAATCCACTCTTCCGTTTCGAACGGTCCCAAAGAACTCCGTCCAGTGAAGCACGCCCGGACGGCGATCTTGCAGCGGGTCCTCAGCCGCGGACGGGGAGGGTCAGCAGCAGCGTGATGTCGTCCCGCTCGTCGCCGGGCGCGACGCGGATCGCGCCCGGCACCCGCCCGACCTCCTTGTAGCCGCAGGAGGCGTAGAAGCGTTCGAGGCCCTCGCCGCCCCGGCAGGTCAGCCGGATCGCGTCGACGCCGTCGATGCCGCCCGCCGCGTCCTCGGCGGCGGCCAGCAGGTCACGGCCGTACCCCTTGCCCTGGTGCCGCGGGTGCACCATCACCGTGTACAGCCAGACCCAGTGCCGCATCAGCCGGTGGGTGTTGTGGGTGATGAAGGCGGTCGCGGCGACCCGGCCCTCCTCGTCCCGGCCGACCAGCAGCCGAGTGCGGCCCTCCGCCATCGCGACGAGGTGCTTCACGAGTTCGGGGCGTACGTCGCCGGCGGCCACCGGCGGCACGAAGCCGACGGAGCCGCCCGCGTTGGAGACGTCCACCCACAGACCGACGACACCGTCCCTCAGCTCGGGGGTGACCGCCGGGTCCAGCTCGAAGACCAGTGACACGTCAGACCCGCATGGCCTGGGGGGTCTCGCGGCGCGCCGCGTCCGGTCCGTCGTACTCGCGGATGATCTCGTAGCGCGTGTTGCGCTCCACCGGACGGAAGCCCGCGTCCCGGATGAGGTCCAGCAGGTCCTCGCGGGTGAGCTTGTTCGGCGTGCCGTAGTTGTCCGCGTCGTGCGTGATCTTGTACTCGACGACCGAGCCGTCCATGTCGTCCGCGCCGTGCTGGAGCGCGAGCTGGGCGGTCTGGACGCCGTGCATGACCCAGAAGACCTTGACGTGCGGGACGTTGTCGAAGAGCAGCCGGGAGACCGCGAAGGTCTTCAGCGCCTCGGCGCCGGTCGCCATCTGGGTGCGGGCCTGGAGCCGGTTCCTGACCTTGCCGTCCTTCATGTCCACGAAGTCGTGCTGGTAGCGCAGCGGGATGAAGACCTGGAAGCCGCCGGTCTCGTCCTGGAGCTCACGCAGCCGCAGCACGTGGTCGACCCGGTGCCGGGGCTCCTCGATGTGCCCGTACAGCATCGTGCACGGGGTCTTGAGACCCTTCTCGTGCGCGAGGCGGTGGATGCGCGACCAGTCCTCCCAGTGGGTGCGGTGGTCGACGATGTGCTGGCGGACCTCCCAGTCGAAGATCTCCGCGCCGCCGCCGGTCAGCGACTCCAGACCGGCCTCGATCAGCTCGTCGAGGATCTCCGAGGCCGACAGCCCCGAGATGGTCTCGAAGTGGTGGATCTCGGTCGCGGTGAACGCCTTCAGCGAGACGTCCGGCAGGGCCTTCTTCAGCTCGCTGAGGGAGCGCGGGTAGTAGCGCCAGGGCAGGCTCGGGTGCAGGCCGTTGACGATGTGCAGCTCGGTGAGGTTCTCGCCCTCCATCGCCTTGGCGAGACGGACGGCCTCCTCGATGCGCATCGTGTACGCGTCCTTCTCGCCCGGCTTGCGCTGGAACGAGCAGTACGCGCAGGACGCGGTGCACACGTTCGTCATGTTGAGGTGGCGGTTGACGTTGAAGTGGACGACGTCGCCGTTCTTCCGCGTGCGCACCTCGTGGGCGAGTCCACCCAGCCAGGCCAGGTCGTCCGACTCGTACAGCGCGATGCCGTCCTCGCGGCTGAGCCGCTCACCGGCCCGGACCTTGTCCTCCAGCTCGCGCTTGAGCCCGACATCCATGCGATTACCTCTCCCTGTGACGAACGCTGCCAACCGTACTCCCCGCCATTCCGGCGAAAGGCCCCCACCTGGGCCTTTCGCCCCGGGGGGTGTGTCTACTCCTCCTCGGGCAGCTCTCCGACCCGGTTCTCCCACTTGGTGGAGAGCACGATCGTGGTGCGGGTACGGGAGACTCCCTTGGTCCCGGACAGGCGCCGGATGGTCTTCTCCAGTCCGTCGACGTCGCTGGAACGCACCTTGAGCATGAACGAGTCGTCGCCCGCGATGAACCAGCAGTCCTCGATCTCGCTGAGGTCGCGCAGGCGCCGGGCCACGTCCTCGTGGTCGGCCGCGTCGGACAGCGAGATGCCGATCAGGGCGGTGACGCCGAGACCGAGCGAGGCCGAGTCGACCGTCGCGCGGTACCCGGTGATGACGCCGGCCGCCTCCAGCCGGTTGATGCGGTCGGTGACACTGGGTCCCGACAGACCGACGAGGCGCCCCAGCTCCGCGTAGGAGGCCCGGCCGTTCTCTCTCAGGGCCTGGATGAGCTGCCTGTCCACCGCGTCCATGCGATCGAAGCCTTCCGCTGAAAAAGTTCTGAGACGTCCTGAGAATCTTGCGAGTCTAGGGGGTGGCGTCCCGGGAACCGCTCCCGAGTTCGCCCTTCCACCGGCGGTACAGGCCGTGTTCGACACCCGCCGCGTCGAGGGCCCGCCCGGCGACGAAGTCCACCAGGTCCTGGATGTGCGTGGCCCCCGCGTAGAACGCCGGCGACGCGGGCAGGACGGTGGCGCCCGCGTCGTCCAGGGAGACCAGGTGACGCAGCGTCTGCCCGTTCAGCGGGGTCTCCCGTACGGCGACGACCAGCGTCCGTCCCTCCTTGAGGGTGACGCTCGCGGCCCGCTGGAGCAGGTCCTTGGACAGGCCCAGGGCGACTCCGGCCACGCAGGCGGTGGAGGCGGGCACGATGATCATGCCCTTGGCCGGGTACGAGCCCGACGAGGGTCCCGCCGCCAGGTCACCGGCGCTCCAGTGCCGTACCCCGTCGAGGTGTTCCCCGGGGACGTCGAAGGTGCCGGGCTTGCCGTCGGCGCCCCGCTCCAGCCAGGCGCGCAGGTCGTCCCGCCAGTGGGCGTCGCGGAACGGGAGGCCGGTCTCGTCGAGCAGCGTGAGCCGTGAGGCCCGGCTGACGACCAGGTCGACGCTCTCCCCCGCTTCCAGCAGCGAACGCAGCACCGCGGCCGCGTACGGCGTACCGGACGCGCCGGACACCCCCACGATCCAAGGCCGGCGCTGCGTCTGTCCTGGCTTCATGATGTCGAGCCTATCCGGCCACCGGCCATGTTCAGACCGTGAGCCCGCGCACCAGCAGGTCGAGCAGGGCGCACACGAAGAGGGCGATCCCGATGAAGCCGTTGACCTGGAAGAACGCCCGGTTCAGCCGGCTCAGGTCGTGGGGCTTCACGATGGAGTGCTCGTAGAGGAACGCGCCGGCGACGATCACCAGGCCGAGCCAGAAGAAGGCGCCCGCGCCGGTGGCCGCTCCGTACCAGACGAAGAGTGCCGTGGTCACGGCGTGGCAGCCCCGCGCGCCGCGGATGGCGGCCGGGATGCCGAACCGGGCCGGCACCGACATCACCCCGATCTCGCGGTCGGTCTCGACGTCCTGGCAGGCGTAGATCAGGTCGAAGCCGCCGATCCAGACGCCGACCGCGAGCCCGAGGACGACCGCGTCCCAGGACCAGGTGCCGGTGACGGCGATCCAGGCGCCGATCGGGCCCATCGCCTGGGCGAGACCGAGGATGGCCTGCGGGAAGTTCGTGAACCGCTTGCCGTAGGGGTAGACGACCATCGGGATGACCGCGATGGGCGCGAGTGCCAGGCACAGCGGGTTGAGCAGGGCCGCGGCGGCGAGGAAGACGACGAGGGCGACGAGCGCGCCGGTCCAGGCGTGCTTCACGCTCATCGCGCCGGTGACCAGTTCGCGCTGGGCCGTACGGGGGTTGCGGGCGTCGATCTCGCGGTCGATGATCCGGTTCGCCGCCATGGCGAAGGTGCGCAGGCCCACCATCGCGACGGTGACCAGGAGCAGTTTGCCCCAGTGGATGTTCTTGTCGACCTCGAACATCGCGGTCAGCGCCGCGATGTAGGCGAAGGGCAGCGCGAACACCGAGTGCTCGATCATGACGAGCCGCAGGAAGGCCTTGGTGCGGCCCGGCTGCGGAAGCGCCGCGGAAGCTGAACTCACAGCCCGTACTCCTTCCAGCGGCGGTCGACCGTCGCCGCCGTCTCCGGGTCGGACAGCACCATCTCGGGCCAGCCGCCGTCCCGGGTGTAGCCCTCCTCGGGCCACTTCCTCGTCGCGTCGATGCCCGCCTTGCCGCCCCAGAACTGCTGGTAGGAGGCGTGGTCGAGATGGTCGACCGGGCCTTCGACGACGGTGAGGTCACGGGCGTAGTCCGTGTTGCCGAGGGCGCGCCAGGCGACCTCGTGCAGATCGTGGACGTCGCAGTCCGCGTCGACGACCACGATGAGTTTCGTCAGGGACATCATGTGGGCGCCCCAGACGGCGTGCATCACCTTCTGGGCGTGCTTGGGGTACTTCTTGTCGATCGCGACGATCGCACAGTTGTGGAAACCGCCCGCCTCGGGCAGGTGGTAGTCCACGATGTCCGGCACGATGATCTTCAGCAGGGGGAGGAAGAACCGCTCCGTCGCCCGGCCGAGGGGACCGTCCTCCGTGGGGGGCCGGCCCACCACGATGGACTGGAGGAGCGGACGCCTGCGCATCGTGACGCAGTCGATGGTCAGGGCCGGGAACGGCTCCTGCGGGGTGTAGAAACCGGTGTGGTCGCCGAACGGCCCCTCGGGCAGCATCTCGCCCGGCTCCAGCCAGCCCTCCAGCACGACCTCGGCGTTGGCGGGCACCTGGAGCGGGACCGTCTTGCAGTCGACCATCTCGATCCGCTTGCCCTGGAGGAACCCGGCGAAGAGGTACTCGTCGATGTCGCCGGGCAGCGGGGCGGTGGAGGCGTAGGTGACGGCGGGCGGGCAGCCGAAGGCGATCGCCACCGGAAGCCGCTCGCCCTTGCGCGCCGCGACCTGGTAGTGGTTCCGGCTGTCCTTGTGGATCTGCCAGTGCATGCCGATGGTGCGCTTGTCGTGGCGCTGGAGCCGGTAGAGGCCGAGGTTGCGGACGCCGGACTCGGGGTCCTTGGTGTGGGTGAGGCCCAGGTTGAAGAAGGAGCCGCCGTCGTCGGGCCAGGTGAACAGGGCGGGCAGCGCGTCGAGGTCGACGTCCTCGCCCCGCAGCACGACCTCCTGCACCGGCGCGTCCTTGACCTTCTTCGGCGGGACGTGCGCCATCGCGCCGAGCTTGCCGAAGGCCTCGCGCACGCCGACGAAGCCGTGCGGCAGCTCGGGCCTGAGCAGTCCGCCGATCTTCTCGGAGATCTCGGCGTACGACTTCAGCCCGAGGGCCTTCAGCAGGCGCCGGTCGGTGCCGAACACGTTCATCGCGAGGGGCATGGCGGAGCCCTTCACGTTCTCGAAGAGGAGCGCGGGCCCGCCGGCCTTCTGCACCCGGTCGACGATCTCCCCGACCTCCAGGTACGGATCCACCTCTGCCTTGATGCGCTTGAGGTCTCCCTCGCGCTCCAGCGCCCTGAGCAGGGAGCGAAGATCGTCGTAAGCCATGTGTCCAAGTATCGGCCACCCGCTAATCTGTGCCCGTCACCGGGGGGCCCGTGCCGCCCCGCCGTCGCACACTGGGGGATCGTTCGGCCATGCTCAGGTATCTGCCCTTCCTGCTGGTCCTGGCGCTGTGGATCTACGCCTTCATCGACTGCCTCAACACGCCGGAGGAGGAGGTCAGGGGCCTGCCGAAGGTCATCTGGGTCATCGTCATCCTGCTCTTCGGCGAGGTGCTGGTCGGTCCGGTCGCCTGGCTGGTCGCGGGCCGCGCCCGCCGTGGCCCCGCCGGCGGTTCCACCCCCTCCGAGTGGCACCGCAGCCACCGGACGACGTTCGTCGCGCCCGACGACAACCCCGAGTTCCTGAAGTCCCTCAAGGCCGAGAACCGCAAGGACGAGGCCCTGCTGAAGGACTGGGAGGCGGACCTGCGCCGCCGCGAGGAGGAACTGAGGCGGCGCGAGGAGCAGAGCAGGTCCGACGAGGAGTCCTGACGCCGCGAGCGCCCGACGCAACGGCGGCCGCTAGCGCGGCTGGTCCGGGCGCAGGACGAGGCCGAGGAGCCCGGGGAAGCGGGCCTCGAACTCGCTCCGGCGCAGCCGGTTGACCCTCCTTGGGCCCTCGTCGCGCTGCTCGACCAGGCCCGCGCCGCGCAGCACGGTGAAGTGGTGGCTGAGCGCCGCCTTGCCGACGGGCACGTCGAAGCTCCCGCAGGCGCGGCTCCACTCCGTGGACCCCGCCAGCTCCCTGACGATCTGAAGGCGCACCGGATCGGCGAGGGCCGCGAGGGCGGTGAGCACGGGGACCTCGTCGGGGTGGGTGTGCTCGGGCGCCGCCCGGTGACTGCCGCGCTCGGCCACGCCGGCCTCCGTGTGTTCCTGGTCCGTGGCGCCCGGATCGTGTTCCCGGTCCGTGGTGCCCGGATCCGCTTGCAGAGTGTTCGATGAAAACCATACACTTCCGAGTGTTCGCTTTTCATTGAACAGTCGAGCGCCTACCAGGGGTGTGCCATGCGTACGGTCGAGATCCAGGAGTACGGCGGTCCCGAGGTCCTGCGGGTCACCGAGGCGGAGGTCCCCGATCCCGGGCCGGGGCAGGTGAGCATCGACGTGGCCTACGCGGGCGTGAACTTCGCCGACATCCTGGCGAGGTCCCAGGGCTACCGCGTACCCGGCCTGCCCTTCGTACCCGGCCTCGAGGTCTCGGGCCGGATCCGGGCGGTCGGCCCCGGCGTCACGGAACTGCGCGCCGGCCAGGAGGTCGCGGCGCTCACGCCGGGCGGGGCGTACGCGGACGTGACCGTGGCCGAGGCCGCGACGGTCTTCCCGCTGCCCGAAGGCGTCGGCCTGCGCACCGGCGCCACCCTGCCCACCGTCCTGCCCACGGCGTACGCGCTGCTGCACACCGTGGGCCGGATCCGGCCGGGCGAGACCGTGCTCGTGCAGAGCGCCGCCGGCGGTGTGGGCACGGCGCTCGGCAGGCTCGCGAAGGCGGCCGGGGCCGGTGCCGTGTACGGCGTCGTGTCGAGCGCGGCGAAGGCCGGGTACGCCCTCGGCAACGGCTACGACCAGGTGTTCGTGGGTTCGTTCCGCGACGAGGTGCGCGCGGCGACGGCCGGCCGCGGGGTGAACCTGGCCCTGGACGCGGTGGGCGGCGAGACCTTCCGGGACACCCTCGCCTCCCTCGCCCGCTTCGGCCGTCTGGTCGCCTTCGGCAACGCGGGCTCGGCGGAACCCTGGACGGTGGGACAGCAGGAGCTGAACCCCACCGGTCTGTCGGTCGCCGGTTTCTCGATCCTCGGCCTGGCCGCGGCGGACCCGGCCGCCCTCCGCGCCATCGCGGCGCGCGCGTTCGAGGCCGTCGCCGACGGCACCGTGAGCCTGCCGGTGACGGCGGAGTTCGCCCTGGAGGACGCGGCCGAGGCGCACACGCTGATGGGCTCGCGGACGAGCACGGGCAAGCTGCTGCTGCGGGTGGCCGGTTCCTGACGGTCACGACCGTGACTGTCGGACCCGCGGTCTAGCCTTCCGCGCCATGACCACTCGCCTTCAGGCCACCCGCGCCTCCTACGACACCGTCGCCGCCGACTACGCCGAACTGCTCAAGGACGAACTGGCCGCGAAGCCGCTGGACGTGGCGATGCTCGCGGCGTTCGCCGAGCGGGTGCGGGCCGGCGGTGGCGGGGCCGTGGCGGACCTCGGGTGCGGGCCCGGCCGGGTGACGGTCCAGCTGGAGCGGCTGGGGCTGGACGCGTTCGGGATCGACCTGTCGCCCGGGATGGTGGCGGTGGCCCGGCGGACACATCCCGGGCTGCGGTTCGAGACGGGCACGATGACCGGCCTCGACCTCCCGGACGGGAGTCTCGCCGGAGCCCTCGTCTGGTACTCGACCGTGCACACCCCGATCGCTGAACTGCCGTTGATGTTCGCCGAGTTCCACCGCGTCCTCGCCCCCGGCGGCCATCTCCTCATCGCCTTCAAGGTCGGCGACGAACAGGTCAGGCTGGAGCACGCGTACGGCCATGACGTGGACCTCGACGTCCACCGCTTCCCGCCCGAGCGGGTCGCCGCGCTCCTGCGGGCGGCCGGCCTGTCCGAGGTGGCCCGTCTCGTCCGCGAGGCCGACCCCCACGAGAGCACCCCGCAGGCGTTCGTCATGGCCCGCAGGACCGGTGACCCCGTGGCACCCGTCGCGGCCCCCTGAGCGAGGCGGTTCCCGGCGCCGCCCTCGTGTTCCAGCCTTGGGAGAGGGCGCTGCGGGGGACAGTGGTGTCATGGAGCTCATCGATCAGGCACAGGCCCGCGCATGGCTCGCGACCGCCCTCTCGGAGGCGCGCGCCGGACTCGCCGAGGGCGGGATTCCCATCGGGGCCGCGCTGTACGGCGCGGACGGCACCCTGCTCGGCCGGGGCCACAACCGCCGCGTCCAGGACGGCGACCCCTCGGCGCACGGCGAGACGGCCGCCTTCCGGGACGCGGGACGGCAGCGGTCGTACCGCGGCACGACCATGGTGACCACCCTGTCGCCGTGCTGGTACTGCTGCGGACTGGTCCGGCAGTTCGGGATCTCCCACGTCGTCGTCGGCGAGGCGGCCACCTTCCACGGCGGCCACGACTGGCTCGCCGCCCACGGCGTGCAGATCGTGCTGCTCGACGATCCCGAATGCACCGCGCTGATGCGCGACTTCATCGAGAAGAACCCCGCCCTGTGGAACGAGGACATCGGTGAATGAGGTGAACGAGGTGAACGACACGACGGACGCCACGCTGAGGAACCCCGCGAACGACCCCACGAACGGCCCGGCGGCCGCCCCCGCGAACGGCCCGGCGGACGACCCGGGCGAGGCCGCCGCCGGCCCCGTGGCCGCCGTCCCCACCGTCGACCTCGGCCCCTGGCTCGGCGGGGACCACGACGCCCGCGCCGCGCTCACCCGCACCGTCGACGACGCCCTCCGCACGGCCGGCTTCCTGCTCGTCACCGGCCACGGCGTGGACCCGGGACTGCGCCACCGGCTGCGGGAGTCCGCCCGCGCCTTCTTCGCCCTGCCCGCCGCGGCCAAACGGCCGTACGCCACACGGGTCGGCGGACGCGGCTGGCTCGGGCCGGGCGCTGAGGCCAACGGCTACGCCGAGGGCACCGAGACACCCCCGGACCTCAAGGAGTCCCTGACCTTCGCGACCCGCGAACCCTTCGAGGACCCGGAGACCGACGCGGAGTGGTACGCGCCGAACGTCTGGCCCGCCGAGACCCCCGGACTGCGCGAACTCTGCGAGGAGTACCTGACGGCGATGGCCGGGCTGCAACGGCTGCTGCTCGACCTGCTGGGCGAGGCGCTCGGCCCCGGACGGGACTTCTTCACCCGGCACATGGACCACCCCACGTACGGCTTCAACATCAACTGGTATCCGGGCACCGAGGTCGTCGGCACACCGCGGCCCGGCCAGTTCCGCATCGGGCCGCACACCGACTTCGGCACCGTCACCATCCTCGACCGGCAGACCGGCAGGGGCGGGCTCCAGGTGTTCACGGACAAGGACGGCTGGCGCGACGCGCCGTACGATCCGGCCGCGCTGACCGTCAACATCGGTGACCTCATGGCCCGTTGGACCGGAGACCGCTGGCGCTCGGGACGGCACCGGGTGCTGCCTCCCCCGGCCGACGCGCCCGCCGAGGAGCTGATCTCGCTCGTGTACTTCGGCGAGTGCACCCCCGGAACGCTGGTCGAGTCGGTGCCCGCGCCGGTGGGACGCGTGACCTACGAACCCGTGGACTCCCACGTCTATCTGCGCCGCAAGCTCGATTCGATCACTGTCGACTGAATCGCCGGGCGATTCCGGAAGCGAACGGACACCGTACGACCTATCCCGAACCAACTGCCCCTTCTTCAACAGTTGTTGATACACATCACAACAGCACATCCGGACCGGACCGCGGACCAGGGGGAGATGTGGTGCACACACAACTGGACGACCGGGAAGCCTTGTTCGACACGGAACCGCCCGGACTCGCGTCACGGCTGGTCGGCCTGCGCCCGTACCAACCCGGCACCACACCCTACGAACACCCGGAGGAACCGCCCTTCGTGGTGTTCGCGGGCGACCGGGGACGGGGCAAGACCGCCGTCCTCCACGCCCTGCGCGAGGCCTACCGCGGACACACCCCCACCGCTCTTCTCGACGGCGAGGAGAGGCAGTTCGCCGCCCCGCCCCCGGACCGCCCGGACGCGGCCTGGTCCCCGGTGGTCCAGGCGCTGACCACGGCCGCCGAACAGCTCGCCGGACCGGTGAAGGGCGCCGGCCGGATCGGATTCCCGCGGCTGTCCTGCGGACTGCTGGCGGTGGCGGCGGGCGGCTGGAGCGACCGCGACGCACCGCGCCTGCGGCAGGAGGCGGAGCGCGTGCTGCTGCTCGGCGGGGGCGAGTCCTGGCTGCCGGGGTTCACGGGACGCTGGGCGGGCAAGGTGGGTTCCCGGCTCGTCGCGTCGGCGGGCGGAACCGGCGCGGTGGTGGAACCGGTCATCGAGGCGGCCCTCGAGGCCTTCACGGAAGGGGTCTCCACGGCCCATCGCCGGCTGCGCGGGGCCGCCTCCTGGTACGGCGACTACCCGAACGCGGACGGCAGCCCCAAGCTCGCGCTGATCCTGCTCTCCCGGCACTTCCGGGCGGGCGGCCACGGCCGCAGACACGCGGAACGCCATCTCGTACGGGCCCTGCTGGCCGACCTCGACGACGCCTACGCGGGGGTCGTCCAGCGCTCGCACCGGCGGGGGCGCCCGGTCCTGCTCATCGACAACGTCCAGGAACCCGCGGGCCTCGGACTCCTGGAACCCGTCCTGCGCGACCGCGCCGACGGCATCAGGGACCAGGCCGTGTTCTTCGCCGGGCTGCGGGGCCGGACGCATCCGGCGCTGCGCAACGCGGGCCGCCTCGACCTGCCCGAGACGGCCCGGACCACCGGCTGGCGGCCCGGACCCTCACCGTCCTCGCGGGCCCTGCTCGTATCGCTGCCCGCCGGCGCGGGTCACACCCCCGCGTAGGAGTGCTTGCCGCCGACGAAGATGTTGACGCCGTAGTAGTTGAACAGCCAGCAGCCGAAGGCGATCAGGGCGATGTAGGCGGCCTTGCGGCCCTTCCAGCCGGCCGTGGCCCGCGCGTGCAGGTGGCAGGCGTAGGCGACCCAGGTGATGAACGCCCAGGTCTCCTTGGGGTCCCAGCCCCAGTAGCGGCCCCAGGCGTCGCCCGCCCAGATCGCGCCCGCGATGATCGTGAACGTCCACAGCGGGAAGACGGCCGCGTTCACACGGTAGGAGAACTTGTCGAGCGAGGCCGCGGAGGGCAGCCGCTCCATGACGGAGGTGGCGAAGCTGCCCGGCTGTCCGCCGTTCTCCAGCTTGCTCTCGTACGAGTCCTTGAACAGGTACAGGATCGTGCCGACGGCGCCCACGTAGAAGACGGCGCCGCACAGGATCGCGGTCGACACGTGGATGTACAGCCAGTACGAGTGCAGCGCGGGGACCAGCTGGTCGCTCGCGGTGTACAGGACGGTGACCGCGAGACCGAGGTCCAGCAGGACCGAGGTGATCAGGGGCAGGCCGAGCCAGCGGACGTTCTTCTTCAGCGCGAGCAGGACGAGGAAGACCCCGACGGCGACGGTGGAGAAGGTGATGTTGAACTCGTACATGTTGCCCCAGGGGGCACGCTGCACGGACAGGGCGCGGGCGAGGACACCGGCCGTCTCGACGGCCCACGCCAGCACGCTGAGGGAGATGGCGATACGGCCGTAGAGGTCGCCCTGCTCGTCACCGCCGTGCGCGCCGGGCCCGTCGGGCACGTCCCGCGCGCCCGCCGAGGACCGGGTGACGACCGTCGGCCGCTCCAGCACGGCGGTGCCGCCGGCCTTCTGCACGGTGATCCCGGGAGCCGCCGCGGACGCCTTCGCGCCGTTCGCGGTGAGCGCGTTGGCCGTGCGGGCCACCTTGCTGCGGCTGCCGAAGAGCCATTCGGCGATGAAGGCGAAGAAGGCCAGGGTGTAGACGGCCATCGCGGAGTAGATCAGCGTGTTGCTGATGTTGGCGAGGTGTTCGTTGGTCGCGGTGGCCAGATCGGTCACGGCGCCCAGGTCGTGTGCGGTGGCGAGCGTCACTGCTTCTTGGACCCTTCAGCGGCGGGTACGGGGGGTTCGGCGTCGGCGTCGGTGGGGGCCGCGTCTTCGTCGGGCTTGGTGGGTGCCTGTTCGTGCACGAGCGCGGCCAGGTCGCCGAGCTCCTCGGGAAGCTTCGCGGACTCGCTGCGGCCGAGGCCGGCCATCTCGACGACGGTGACCCCGTCGTCGCCGGTGGTCGCCCGCACCCAGACACGGCGGCGCTGGATGAACAGCGAACCGGCGAGACCGAGGATCGCGGTGAACGCCCCGGCCAGCGCCCAGTCACTGCCGGGCTGCTGGGTGACCTGGAAGTTCGCCCACTCCTTGATGTCCTTGTCGAAGGTGATCGAACCGGCGCCGTCCGGCAGCGTCATCGTCTCGCCGGGCCGCAGCCGCGCCTTGACGATCTCGCCCTTGGCGTCCTTGTACTGCTTCATGTGGGACGTGTCGAGCTGGTACACGTTCTGCGGGAGGCCCGCGTCGACGCCGAGGCTGCCGTGGAAGCCGCTCAGCGCGAGCACGGGATAGTCGAGCGCGGGGAACTGGGAGAACATGTCGCCCTTGCCCGCCCCGGCGAAGGTCGGCACGAAGAAGGCGGAGAAGCCGAGCTGTTCGCTCGTGCCCCGCGCGTTCCTGTACCCGTCCATGACCTTGATCGCGCCCTGCGAGGTGACGTTGGAGTCCAGCGGCAGCATGGGCACGGCGTCGTGGAAGACGACCTTGCCCTTGCCGTCCCTGACGGTCACGGTGGGCGCGTAGCCGTGGGCGGTCAGATAGACCTTCGAGTCGCCGATCACCAGCGGCTCGTTGACCTTGACGAGCGTGTCGCGCTCCTTGCCGTAGGCGCCCTCGCTGTAGGTGAGAGCGGCCTGGTACGTGCGGGGCGTGCCCTTGTTGGGGCCGGTCCGCTCGTAGGTGCCGGTGAACTTCTTCAGCTGGAAACTGAACGGGGTCAGGTCGTCGGTGCTGAAGAGGTTGCCGGACTTGAAGTCGTCGTAGGACAGGAGCGTGTTGGAGAAGCCGTCGCCCTCGACGACCAGCTTGTCGCCCTCGGACTTGAAGAGCTGGCCCCAGGCGAAGGCGACGAGCATCACGATCAGCGCGATGTGGAAGAGCAGGTTGCCGGTCTCGCGCAGATAGCCCTTCTCCGCGGCGACGGCGTCCTTGTCGACGTGCGCCCGGAACCGCTTCTGCCCGAGCACCTTCAGCGCGATCTCGCGGACCTGCTCGGGCTCGGCCGCGGTCCGCCAGGTCGTGTACGCGGGCAGCCGGGTCAGCCGCTTGGGCGCGCCCGGCGGACGGCCGCGGAGCTGTCCGACGAACTGCCAGGTGCGGGGCACGATGCAGCCGATGAGCGAGACGAACAGCAGGATGTAGATCGCGGAGAACCACACCGAGCTGTACACGTGGAACAGGCCGAGCTTGTCGTAGACCGGTCCGAGCCAGGTGTGCGCGTCCTTGAAGTCCTGCACCTTCTGGGCGTCGGTGCCGGACTGCGGGATCAGCGATCCGGGGATGGCGCCGAGCGACAGCAGGAAGAGCAGGATCAGCGCAACCCGCATCGAGGTGAGCTGGCGCCACATCCAGCGGGTCCAGCCGGTGGCCTCGCGCCCGGTCCAGGCGATCCAGCCCAGGGCGCCGGGGGTCCGGGCGCCGCCGAAGGAGCCGGGCATCGCCGTCTCCACGGGCGCGGTGGACAGCTGGGATCCCGCCGCGCCGAGCTCGCCGTCCGCGGCCACTCCGACGTGCCGTTTCGCGCTCACCGGATCGGGGGTTCCGTCGTCCTCCGGTGTCGGGGCGGACTCGGCCGCCTTGCCGGTGTCAGTGCTGCTCATGGATCAGATCCCTACCGTGAAGCCGTCGGACCAGGTCTGCATCTGCTGCACGATGCCGTCCCAGGCACCGGTGAGCAGGAGCAGGCCCGTCACGATCATCATTCCGCCGCCGATCCGCATCACCCAGGTGTAGTGGCGCTTGACCCAGCCGAAGGCGCCGAGCGCCTTGCGGAAGGCCACCGCGGTGAGGACGAAGGGCACGCCGAGACCGAGGCAGTAGGCGACGGTCAGTATGGCCCCGCGTCCGGCGCTCGCCTGCTCCATGGAGAGCGTGTTGACGGCGGTGAGCGTCGGGCCGAGGCACGGGGTCCAGCCGATGCCGAAGAGCGCGCCCAGTATCGGCGCCCCCGCGAGCCCGGTCACCGGTCGCTTGTGGAAGCGGAACTCGCGCTGGGTCAGCCAGGGCATCAGGCCCATGAAGAAGACGCCCATCGCGATCATCAGCGCGCCGAGGACCTTGCTGAGCGTGCCGTCGTACTCGTGCAGCGTGGAGCCGAAGTAGCCGAACAGCGCGCCGCCGGAGACGAACACGGCGGTGAAGCCGAACACGAACAGGCTGGCGCCCGCGACCATCCGCCCCCGTCTGGCGTCGGCCAGGTCGGTGCCGCTGACTCCGGTGACGTACGACAGATAGCCGGGTACGAGCGGCAGGACGCACGGCGAGAAGAAAGAGACGAGCCCGCCGAGCACGGCGATGGGCAGCGCGAGCAGCAGGGCGCCGCTGTAGACCGTGGTGTTCATGTCGGTCGAGGCGGCCAGGTTCGTGGTCGTCTGGAGAAGGGACACGTCGGTCACTTCTCCGCGAGGACGGGGTCGAGCATCTCGTGCAGCTTGTCCTCGCTGAGCGCCTGGAGCGTGCGGGCCGCGATCTTCCCGTCCCGGTCGATGATGATCGTGGAGGGGATCGTCTGCGGGTTGAGCGTGCCCTTCTTGAAGCGGAGCATCAGCTTGCCCGTCGGGTCGTACAGGCTGGGGTACGGGACGCCCTGCGCCTTCTCGAAGGCCTTGGCCGGGGAGGTGCTGGGGTCACGGGTGTTGATGCCGACGAACTGTACGCCCTGCGCGGCGGTGGCCTTGGCGACCTTGACGAGGTTCGGCGTCTCGGCGCGGCACGGGGGGCACCAGGAGCCCCACACGTTGAGGACGACGACCTTGCCCTTGTAGTCGGCGACGTCGAGGCTCTTGCCGTCGATGGTCTTGCCGGAGAGGTCCGGGGCGGTGTCCCTGGACCCCTTGGCGACGGTGGAGATGCCGTCCTTGCCGGCGACGAAGTTGCTGTTGCCCGCGCCGCCGGAGGTGCCGCCGGATCCGCACGCGGACAGGACGAGCGCGGCGATGGCGGCACCTGTGCTGAACAGGGCGGCGCGGGTGCGGTTCGGGCGCTGGTCTGCGCGGCGGGCGGCACTCATGTGAAAAGTTTCGCATGCCCGTTTCGGGGATCTTCCGCACCCCCCTTGCGGGTGGAAACCCGCATTTCAGGCGGCCTGCCCCCGAAGGTAGCGGTGCCAGCCTCCGACGGGCTCCTCGGCCACGTCCATCGCCTGGAGCTTCGCGAGCACCTCGGGCCGCTGGACGTCCAGCCAGTCCACGAACTGCCGGAAGGAGACCATGCGCACGTCGGCGCCCTTCTCCTTCTCCTGGGCGATGTGGGTGAAGACGTGCTCGACGGCGTCCATGTAGATGCCGCCGTTCCACTCCTCGAAGTGGTTGCCGATGAAGAAGGGCGCGCGGTTCGTCTCGTAGGCCCGCTTGAATCCGGCGACGTAGGAGGCGGACGCCTGGGTGCGCCAGCCCGGGTAGTTGTACGAGGGTGCCCGGGTGGTGGCGATCGACTGGTTGGCGAGGATGTTGTAGTCCATCGAGAGGACCTCGAAGCGGTGTCCGGGGAAGGGCATCGCCTGGAGGGGCAGGTCCCACAGCCCCTCCTTCTTCTGCGGCCAGCGCTGGACACCGCCGGGCGAGGAGGCGTCGTAGCGCCAGCCGAGCTCCTTGATGGCGGGCAGCAGGTTGTTCTGGCCGAGCAGGCAGGGGGTGCGGGCGCCGATGAGCTCCTTCTCGTAGTCGAAGGGCAGCGGGGGCAGGTCGGTCCAGCCCGTGTTGGTGCGCCACTCGGTGACGAAGGACTTGGCCTGTTCGATCTCGCTGGTCCACTGGCGGGGCGTCCAGTTGCCGACCGAGCCGGAGCCGCCGCAGAAGTGGCCGTTGAAGTGGGTGCCGATCTCGTGGCCGTCGAGCCAGGCCTGACGGATCAGCTTGAGCGTGGAGCGGACGTGTTCGTCGCTCAGGTAGCCGATGTCCGAGGCGCCGCGGGGGTTGTTCGGCGGGTCGTAGAGGCGCTTCTTCGACTCGGGCAGCAGATACAGCCCGGAGAGGAAGAACGTCATGTGCGCGTCGTGCTCGTTGGCGAGCTGGAGGAAGCGGTCGAAGAGGCCGGTGCCGACCTCTCCGGCTCCGTCCCAGGAGAAGACCACGAACTGCGGCGGGGTCTCGCCGGGTTCGAGCGGTACGGGGGCCTGGGGCTGGCGCGGCTGCTTGCCGGTGTAGGCGGTGGAGCCGTCGCCGATCAGTCGGGCGGCCGGCTTCTTCGGGGCACCGGGCCGGCCGGTGCCGGCCGTGGCGGACGGGTCAGGATGCCGTTTTGCTTCCTTGCCCGAGGTGGTGCCGCATGCGGCGAGTCCGAACGCGGTCGCCGCACCCGCACCGAGGCCGATCATTCCCCTTCGGCTGACGTCGCGCATACGGTCCTCTTTTCATCGCACCCTCTCAGCTGACTCTCAGCTTGTATCCCATGAGAGGGCGCGATGAAGTCGCGGGTTCCGTTTAACGCGCGCAGATTTATATGATTTTACGAAGATACGCCCATTTAGCCGGGCTCTTCGCGTACGTCCGTCAGGCCCCGAACGCCTTGCCCTTGCCCTTCACCGGCTTGGCGCCCGCGAGGAGATGAGCCGGCACCAGATCGCGCGCGGGCTCGCTGTAGCCCACGGAAACGATCTTGTCGCCGCGGTAGGTGAACGTGGTCAGCGACGCCAGGGTGCACTGCCGCTTGCGCGGGTCGTGCCACAGCCGCCGCTTCTCCGCGTAGCTGCGGACGATCCAGATCGGCAGCTGATGACTCACCAGCACCGCCTCGTGGCCGCGCGCCGCGTCCTTGGCCGCGTCCAGCGCCCCCATCATCCGCACGACCTGGTCCACGTACGGCTCGCCCCAGGACGGCTTGAACGGGTTGACGAGGTGCTTCCAGTTCTCCGGCTTGCGCAGCGCGCCGTCCCCGACCCCGAACGTCTTGCCCTGGAAGACGTTGTCGGCCTCGATGAGCCGCCCGTCCGTCGCCAGGTCGAGCCCGTGGGCCTTCGCGATCGGCGTGGCCGTCTCCTGCGCCCGCTCCAGCGGAGAGGCCACGACGTGCGTGACGTCGCGCGAGGAGAGGTGCTCGGCCACCCGGTCGGCCATCTGCCGCCCCAGCTCGGACAGGTGATAGCCGGGCAGCCGCCCGTAGAGCACACCGTCCGGGTTGGCGACCTCGCCGTGCCGCATCAGATGGACGACGGTGATGTCGCCCGCGCCGTTCGTGCCGCTGGTGTCGCTCATGCCGTGGCCTCCGCCGCTGCCCGCGCCGCCGCCGGAAGGGCGTCGGCGATCCGCTGAATCGCCTGGTCGTCGTGGGCCGTCGACACGAACCACGACTCGAACGAGGACGGCGGCAGGTAGACGCCCTGCGCCAGCATCGCGTGGAAGAACGCGGTGTAGCGGAAGGACTCCTGCGCCTTCGCGTCCTCGTAGTCGCGCACCTCACGTCCCGTGAAGAACACGGAGAACATGTTGGAGGCGCGCTGGAGGCGATGGGTCACGCCCTCCTTGGCGAGCGCCTCGGTCACCAGCGCCTGGATCCGCTCCGACACCGCGTCGGCCTTGTCGTACGCGGCCTGGTCGAGCAGCCGCAGCTGCGCGAGACCTGCGGCGGTGGCGACGGGATTGCCCGAGAGCGTGCCCGCCTGGTACACCGGCCCGGCCGGCGCGAGGTGCGCCATCACGTCCTCGCGGCCACCGAACGCGGCGGCCGGGAAGCCGCCGCCCATCACCTTGCCGAAGGTCATCAGGTCGGGACGCACGCCGTCGATCCCGAACCAGCCGGCCCTGCTGGTACGGAAGCCGGTCATCACCTCGTCCGAGATGTACAGGGCGCCGTTCTTCGCGCAGGCGTCCTTGAGGCCCTGGTTGAAGCCGGGCGCGGGCGGCACCACACCCATGTTCCCGGGCGAGGCCTCGGTGATCACACAGGCGATCTCACCGGGGTGCGCGTGGAACGCGGCCTGCACGGCCTCCAGGTCGTTGTAGGGCAGGACGATGGTGTCGGCGGCCTGCGCGCCGGTGACGCCGGGCGTGTCCGGCAGCGCGAACGTCGCGAGACCGCTGCCGGCCGCGGCGAGCAGCGAGTCGACGTGGCCGTGGTAGCAGCCGGCGAACTTGATCACCTTGGTGCGCCGGGTGAACCCGCGGGCGAGCCGGATGGCCGACATGGTCGCCTCGGTGCCGCTGGAGACGAGGCGGACCTGCTCCACGGGCTCGACCCGGGCGACGATCTCCTCGGCGAGGGCGACCTCCCCCTCACCGGGCGTGCCGAAGGACGTACCGCGTGCGACGGCCTCCTGGACCGCGGCGATGACCTCGGGGCGGGAGTGCCCGAGGATCATCGGACCCCAGGAGCAGACGAGGTCGACGTACTCGCGGCCGTCGGCGTCGGTCAGGTACGGACCGGTTCCGGACACCATGAACCGGGGCGTACCGCCCACGGCGCGGAAGGCGCGCACCGGAGAATTCACGCCACCTGGTGTGACGGCCGCCGCACGGTCGAACAGCGACTGCGAGGCTGGGGCTTCGTAGGGATAAGGCAGTTCGGTCATGACCTGCGACGTCTCCGACTCCGGGGGGCTAGTGACCTCCTCAGGGTAGGCCAGGGGTCCCGGTGGGCCGTGCGGGGAACGGCGGAGCGCCGTGAACGGACCGCCCCGGCCCGACGTACGGGTCCTCACAAGGAACGATCCCGGCCATCGCCGGGCCGGTGTGACGGAGCCCGGTACGACAACCGGGTCCCTTCCCCCGGCCATCTGCGAAACTGGGGCACGAACGGACAGCTCACATGAACGACGGTGTTCAGGGGCCGCGAAGATCCCGCGGACAGGTGTTTCGGCGTACGTTTCGGCGTGCGACCGTGGGGGAGGTCACTGTCACGATGATCGGGTTGCGTGGCGGGGGTCGCGCGACTTAGAAAAGCAGTCGGGTGGAGATATGCATCGCGGTGGCGGACTGGGCGAGGGGACCGATGACCTCAACCCTCGGCGTGCCCGGCGGGGGAAGCACCGGCGTGAGGCGGAGGAAGCGGCCGGGAGAGCCGGACAGGTACAGGGATCGCACGGTGACCCCGACGAACAGATCGATCGCGCGGTCGAGCGACTGCGGGCGGAGAGCGGGAATGGTGGCCGAGTGGGGGTGACGTACAAATATTTCGGCGCGCCGGACGGCGCGACGGCCGCCAGGGTCCCGATCTCGATGCGCCCCGAGGAACTCGGCGGCGACGAACTCGGCATGAACGGCATGTTCACCAAGATCAAGCCGGAGACGATGGCCGCGATGGTCCTCACCGGCATAGAAGGCGTCCCCCTGAACAAGGTGCCGCCGCTCGAACTCGTCGTCCTTCACCCCGACTACGCCGTGGTCAAGCTCCCCATGACCGTCGTCGACCCGATCCGCGGCATAGGCGAGGAGGCCGTCGGCGCCGCCGCCTTCATCTGGTCCACGGTCCCGGACCGCGGCGGCCCGCGCGACGCCTTCAACGTCTACCAGCTGCTGCACGAGTGGCAGGACTTCTCCCACCGCCTCCACGAGGCGGGCCACCAGCCGTACTGCCTGGTGTGGCCCTGATCCAGGGCTTGAACGGCAACGGGCGGGGTCCTCGGACCCCGCTTTTCCCGTTCCCGGGCCCCGTTCAGCGACCGCCCGCGACCCGCAGCACCGTGCCCGTCGTGTACGAGGCGTCGTCCGACAGGAGCCAGGCCACCGCGCCGGAGATCTCGTCCGGCCGGCCCGCGCGGCCCATGGGGATCGTGGCCGCCAGCCGGGCCGGACGCTGCGGGTCCTCGTGGAACTCGGTCCAGACCACGCCCGGGGCGACACCGTTCACGCGGATGCCGTCGGCCGCGACCTCCTTGGACAGGCCGACGGTCAGGGTGTCGACGGCCGCCTTCGCCGCCGCGTAGTGGACGTACTCCCCCGGGCTGCCGAGGGTCGCCGCGGCGGACGAGACGTTGACGATCGCGCCCCCGCCCGACCCGGTCATCTCCCGTACGGCACGGCGGGCGCAGAGCAGATAGCCGAGGACGTTGACCGCGAGAGCGTCCCGCATGCCCTCGGGGTCGGCGTCGGCCAGCGGTCCGTTGGGGCCGCTGACGCCCGCGTTGTTCACCAGCCCCGTGACCGGGCCCAGACCGGCGGCCGCCCGGTCGAAGAGTGCGTCGACCGCGGCGGGGTCGGAGGTGTCCACGGCGACGGCCAGAGCACGCCCGCCCGCGTCCTCGACGGCACCCGCCACCTTCTCGGCCGCCTCGCGGTCGGACCGGTAGCCGACGACGACGTCATGCCCCTCCAGGGCCAGCCGCCGGCAGACGGCCGCGCCGATACCGCGGCTTCCGCCCGTCACCACCGTGATCCTCCGCCCGTCACCCACGGCCGCCCACCTTCCTGACGCATCGTCATGTCGCTTCACGCCCCGGCACATCCCGTCATCTCGCTCCACGGCGTGGACCACCAGTGTGACGGCAACCGGTGCCGCCGGTGATCTCCGACGGCCGGGGCCGGCTCGGGCACCCCGCCCGGCCCAGCCGGCCGCGCAGACGAGTCGCCGCCGATCGGGTCATGCGCCGGGCGCCGTCCGGAGCCGTCCCACCACGACGGGGCCCGGCGAACCGGCAGGTCAGAGCCGCCGGACCGGCCCCCGGTGACCGCCGGGGCAGCGGCCGGACGGGGGCTCCGCCCTCGGCCGGGTGCGCTCCCCGGGTGGTGCGCCCGGCTCATCGGATTGACGGTTGATCACGTCGCACCGGGTTTTCGCCTGCTGACAAGAGGTCAGCTGCCTGGTCTGACGGAAGGACTTCGACAATGCGATCTGCCCGCATGCTCCTGGCCGCCGCCACGGCCACCGCCGCTCTCGCGATCGCCGCCCCGGGGGCGTACGCCGCCACGGCCGGCGACTGGGACCACAGCGACTCCTCCTCTTCCTCTTCCTCCTCTTCGTCCTCCACCAAGGACCACGAGGACTCCGGCTACGGAAAGGAGCACGACGACTCCGGGTACGGCCAGGACCACGGGAAGGACAGCGACAGCGACCACGGCAAGCCCAGCTGGCACCACGAGAAGCCCGAGGGCGGCGTCCACACCGGTGGCGGCGCGCTGATGTCCATCAAGACGGACGACTCCTCGAAGGGTGACAAGAAGTACGACCCGGAGACCTACAAGGACAAGGACTCCTCCAGCTCCGACCACGGCAGCGGCTCCTGGGACTCCGGTTCGGACAAGGGCTCGTGGGACTCGGGCAGCAAGGAGGAGGAGAAGCCGCACGGCGGCATGCACACCGGCGGCGGCGGTCTCGCCACGTCGTCCGGCGTCACGGCCGGCGGCATCGGTGTCCTGGGCCTCGCGGCCGCGGGCGTGTACATGCTGCGCCGTAGGAACACGCAGGGTGGTGTGGCCTGACCATGCCTGACGACATAGCGGTCCGGGCCGCCGCCCCCTCACCCGTGGCGGCCCGGCCGGTCTCCCCCACCCGTGGCGCCCCGCCCGCTCTCTCCTTCCACCGCTCCTGCCGCTCCCACGGCCGGTGCGCCTGACGCTCCCCGCCGCGGACCGCCGGGACACCTGACGCTCCCGCCGTTCCTGGCCCCGATGCCGCTCCTGCCGCTCCCACCGCTTCGAACGTTGCCGTAAGTCCCGTTGATCCTGTTGCCCTCCTGCCCCCACCGGTCCCGTCGTTCCCGCTGTCCCCGCCCAGTCCGCTCCGCTGCCCCGACCCGATGAGGTGGTACCCGATGGCAGCCCGGTTGTCCTCTCCCGCCGAGACCCCGACCACGTCACCCGAGCGGTCCTTCCGGCGTCGTGCGACCTGGGTCGTGTGGTGCGCAGGCATCGCGGTCCTGGTGGCCACCAACGTGCTCCACCGCCAGGACGAACCCTCCGGCCCCTCCCCCACCGCCCCCGCCGCGGCGGCCCCCGGGCACGCGCACCCGCCCGTGTCCTCGGCCTCGCCCTCGAACGACCGCCCGGCGGCACGGCACCTCCCGCGAGCCGAGCCGACCCGGCTGCTCATCCCGAAGATCTCGGTGGACGCGCCCTTCACCGAACTCGCCCTCGACTCCACGGGCAAGCTCCAGCCCCCGCCCGCGAACGACACGAACCTGGTCGGCTGGTACGCCAACGGCGTCTCCCCCGGCGAGACCGGGGCGGCGATCATCGCCGGGCACGTCGACACGAAGACCTCCGCCGCCGTGTTCGCCGGCCTCGGCGATCTGAAGAAGGGCGACAAGTTCAGCGTCGAACGGTCCGACGGCCGGACGGCGAACTTCGTCGTCGACACCGCGGAGACCTTCGCGAAGAACGCCTTCCCCGACGACCGGGTGTACGCCGACACCCCCGACGCCGAGGTCCGCCTCATCACGTGCGCCGGCACCTACGACCGCACGGTCAAGGACTACACCGACAACCTGGTCGTCTTCGCCCACCTCGTCTGATCCGGCGGGCGGCCGGTCCGCACGGACCGGCCGCCCGCCGCACACGGACCCGTCAGCCCTGGCCGCAGGTGCCCCGAGGGCGATGTCGCGTCAGGGGTCGTTCAACGTTGACGCCATGGCTCGTCAAAGACCCGTCAACGCACGTCGCCCCCCGCCCCACCGATCACTACGGTCGGAGGCATGGAACCCCGCGACGAGACCCGCGCAGCGGCCGAGGCGCCCCCGCCACCGGCCGCCGAGGTCGCACACGACCTGCGCTGGGCCCAGGACCTGCGCAGCTCGATCCGCTGCGCGGGCGCGCTCCTGGCCCTGCTCGTCCTGACCGACGGCGTCGCCGGCACCCTCACCGGCCCGCGCGCCCTGCTGTGGCTGGCCCTCGCGGCCCTGCTCTTCCTCATCCTGTGCCCGGCCCGGATCGCGGCGGGCGAGGGCTGGCTCAGCTCCCACGGCCCGCTCGGCACCCGGCGGGTACGGACCGACCGCCTGGTGTCCGTACGCTGCCTCGACGGCGTCGGACAGCGGCTCGTCCTGCGCGACACCTTCGGAGCGCGCCTGGAGCTCGACCCCGATGTCCTGGCCGCCAGCCCCGGACTGTGGCACCGCCTGGACGAGGACGCCCGGATCTCCGCCCGGCGCGGCACCCTCACCAGCGGAGAGAGCGCGCTGCGCCGCGTCTCCGAGCGGATCGACCGCGAGACCGCACGCACCGTGTTCAAGCTGTCCGGACTGGACTGAATGTCCGGTCCCGACCGAGTGTCGGGACCGCCCGGCCCGTCCCGGCGGGCTTAACCTCCGCCCGTGCTCAACGTGACGGAGATCCTCAAACGCCTGGTGATCGGCCGCGCGATGCGCAGCGAGGAACTGACCGGGACGCTGCTGCCCAAACGGCTGGCCCTGCCCGTCTTCGCCTCCGACCCGCTGTCGTCCGTGGCCTACGCGACCCAGGAGATCCTGCTCGTCCTCACCCTCGGCGGACTGGCGTACCTGCACTTCACGCCGTGGATCGCCGGGGCGGTGGTGGCGCTGATGGCCGTCGTGGTGCTGTCGTACCGGCAGGTCGTGCACGCCTATCCGAGCGGCGGCGGCAGCTTCGAGGTGGCGACCACGAACCTGGGCCCCTCGGCCGGTCTGGTCGTCGCCGCCTCGCTCCTGGTCGACTACGTCATGACGGTCGCCGTCTCCGTCGCCTCGGGCGTCGACAACATCATCTCGGCGCTCCCCGGACTCGCCCACCTGCGGGTCCTGCTGGCCCTCGTCTTCGTCGCGGTGCTCGCGGCCATCAACCTGCGGGGCGTGCGCGAGTCGGGACGGGCCTTCGCCGCGCCGACCTATCTGTTCATCGGCGGCGTCCTGATCATGGTGGTCACCGGCATGGTCCGCTACGCCCTCGGGAACCCGCCGGTCGCCATGAGCGCCGGCTACGGGATCACCCCCGACCCCGCCGACGCGCATCTGACGGGACTGGCCCTGCTGATGCTGGTCCTGCGCGCGTTCTCCTCCGGCTGCACGGCGCTGACCGGGGTGGAGGCGATCTCCAACGGCGTCCCCGCGTTCCGCAAGCCCAAGTCGCGCAACGCGGCCACCACCCTGGCCGCGATGGGAGGGCTCGCGATCGTCATGTTCACCGGGGTCACCACCCTGGCGCTGGTCTCCAAGGTGCACATCACCGACGACGCGTGCCGGCTCACCGGTCTCGACGTGGACTGCGCCTCCTACACCCAGCGCACGGTCATCGCGCAGATCGCGGCGGCGGTGTTCGGCGGGGAGCACAGCGCCGGCTTCTACTTCATCCAGGCCGTGACGGCCCTGGTCCTGATCCTGGCCGCGAACACCGCCTTCAACGGCTTCCCCCTGCTGGCCTCCATCCTGGCCCAACACCGTTATCTGCCACGCCAGTTGCACAACCGGGGCGACCGACTCGCCTTCTCCAACGGCATCCTGGCCCTCTCCATCGTCGCGGGCCTGCTGCTGTGGGGCTACCGGGCGAACGTCACCAGCCTCATCCACCTCTACATCCTGGGCGTGTTCACCTCCTTCACGCTCTCCCAGCTCGGCATGGTGCGGCACTGGAACCGGGAGCTGCGCGGCGAACCCGACGGCGTCGCACGCCGGCGCCATCACACCGCGCGCCTGATCAACGCGGTGGGCGGCATCGTCACCGGCTTCGTCCTCCTCATCGTCCTGACCACCAAGTTCACCCAGGGCGCCTGGCTGGCGGTCCTCGCGGCGAGCGTGCTGTGGGTGACCATGCGCGCGATCAGACGCCACTACGACACGACGGCTGCGGAGCTGGCGGTCACCGATCCGCACGAGGAACTCAGGCCGCCCAGCCGGGTGTTCGCGATCGTGCTGGTGTCCCGGCTGCACAAACCGACCCTGCGGGCCCTCGCCTACGCGCACGCCACCCACCCCTACCGGCTGGAGGCGCTGACCGTCTCCGTCGACGCGGACGCCACGGCCGAGCTGCGCCGGCACTGGGAGGAGTACGGCATCGACGTACCGCTGAAGATCGTCGACTCCCCGTACCGCGAGATCACCCGGCCGGTCGTCGGGTACGTCCGCTCCATCCGCCGCGAGAGCCCGCGCGACGCCGTCGCCGTCTTCGTCCCCGAATACGTCGTGGGCCACTGGTGGGAAAACCTCCTCCACAACCAGTCCGCCCTGTGGCTCAAGAGCCGGCTGCTGTTCACCCCGGGCGTGATGGTGACGAGCGTGCCCTGGCAGCTCAGCTCCTCGGCCCACGCCGACCGGCCGGCGCCCCGCGCACCGGGCTCCGTACGCCGCGGCGAGCCCCCGGTCGCCCCGCAGCAGCGGACCCCGTGACCACGGACCCGCGGACGCACGGTCACCGGCCCACGGCCACCGACCCCGTGACCGGCACCTGAACGGGTGACGAACCCCGCCCCTCCCGGCGCACCCGTGATGCGGGACCAGCGGGTCTTAACGCAAGCTTGACGCCTGAGGCCCCTCGACGCTTGGGCCCGGGCATCA
Organism: Streptomyces sp. NPDC127038; assembly: GCF_042725875.1. Classification (NCBI taxonomy): domain Bacteria; kingdom Bacillati; phylum Actinomycetota; class Actinomycetes; order Kitasatosporales; family Streptomycetaceae; genus Streptomyces; species Streptomyces sp. NPDC127038. The sequence goes on from NZ_JBHXDQ010000011.1 coordinate 122,906, forward strand.
CTCTCTGCATACGCTGATGGGCGCCGTCTCCTCGATGGCCGGAATGTTCGAAGAGACGTACGTCAGGAGAGTCATCGATGGCCAGCACCGAGCCCGCCCCGCCGAGCCGCTTGCGGGCGTGGATGCTGGAAGGCCTGTCCGACATCAGCAAGAGCAAGGGCCGCCAGCTGCCGAAGCCGGCCGAGCCCGCGCCCGTCCACAAGGGACAGCGCTGGTGGCGCGTCATGTGCCTGACCGGTGTCGACTACTTCTCCACCCTCGGCTACCAGCCCGGCATCGCGGCCCTGGCGGCCGGCCTCCTGTCACCGATCGCCACGATCGTGCTGGTCGTCGTCACCCTGGCCGGCGCCCTGCCCGTCTACCGCCGCGTCGCCGAGGAGAGCCCCCACGGCGAGGGCTCCATCGCCATGCTGGAACGCCTGCTCTCCTTCTGGAAGGGCAAGCTGTTCGTCCTCACCCTCCTCGGCTTCGCCGCCACCGACTTCCTGATCACCATCACCCTCTCGGCCGCCGACGCCTCCACCCACCTGGTGGAGAACCCCCATCTGAACAGCGCCCTGCACGACAAACAGATGGTGATCACCCTCTTCCTGGTGGCCCTGCTCGGCGCCGTCTTCCTCAAGGGCTTCCTGGAGGCGATCGGCGTCGCGGTCGTCCTGGTCGGCATCTACCTCGGCCTCAACGTCGTCGTCGCCGTCGCCGGGGTCTGGGAGGTCGCCACCCACGAGCACCTCGTCACCGACTGGTCCACCGCGCTGACCGCCGAACACGGGAACGTCGCCGCCATGATCGGCGTGTCCCTGCTCGTCTTCCCCAAACTCGCCCTCGGCCTGTCCGGCTTCGAGACCGGGGTCGCGGTCATGCCGCACGTCGAAGGCGACTCGGGCGACACCGAGGAGGAGCCCACCGGGCGGATCCGCGGCGCCAAGAAGCTGCTCACCACCGCCGCCGTGATCATGAGCGTCTTCCTCATCGTCACCAGCTTCATCACCACCGTGCTGATCCCCGAGAAGGAGTTCCAGCCGGGCGGCCAGGCCAACGGCCGCGCCCTCGCCTACCTCGCCCACGAGTACCTCGGCAACGCCTTCGGCACCGTCTACGACGTCTCCACCATCTGCATCCTGTGGTTCGCCGGCGCCTCCGCCATGGCCGGCCTGCTCAACCTCATGCCGCGCTACCTCCCCCGCTACGGCATGGCCCCCCACTGGGCCCGCGCCGTCCGCCCCATGGTGATCGTCTTCACCCTGATCGCGTTCCTCGTCACCTGGATCTTCGACGCCGACGTCGACAAGCAGGGCGGCGCCTACGCCACCGGCGTCCTCGTCCTGATCAGCTCCGCCGCCATCGCCGTGACCATCGCCGCCCGCAAGGCCCGCCAGAAACACTGGGCCGTCCTCTTCGCGGTCATCTCGGCGGTCTTCCTCTACACGACCGTCGTCAACATCATCGAACGCCCCGACGGTGTGAAGATCGGCGCCTGCTTCATCGCCGGCATCATCCTCGTCTCCCTGCTCTCCCGGCTCGCCCGCGCCTTCGAGCTCCGGGTGACCAGCATGACCATGGACGACATGGCCGAACGGTTCGTCCGCGACATCGCCAGCCGCCGGATCCGCTTCGTCGCCAACGAACCCGACAAGCGCGACATCGCCGAGTACCGCGAGAAGATCGAGCAGATCCGCGCCGACCACGACCTCCCCGCCCAGGACGACTTCGTCTTCCTGGAGGTCACCGTCGGCGACCCCTCCGAGTTCGAGTCCGTCATGAACGTACGCGGCGAAGTCCTCCACGGCCGCTACCGCGTCCTGACCCTGGAATCCGCCTCCATCCCCAACGCCCTCGCCGCCCTGCTCCTCTACGTGCGCGACACCACCGGCGGCATCCCCCACATCTACTTCGAGTGGACCGAGGGCAACCCCTTCACCAACTTCCTGCGCTTCTTCCTCTTCGGTCAGGGCGAGGTCGCCCCCGTCACCAGGGAAGTCCTGCGCGAGGCCGAACCCGACCGCACGCGAAGGCCACGCGTCCACGTCGGCTGACCCCGCACCCGCACAGGACCGGGACCTTTCCGGGCACGTCCGACACACCGGGAAGGGGTGAGAGGCCGGTAAGAAGGCCCGTCGCGGACCCGCCCACCTGCTCGCTTTCGGCCGACGGCTTGGCAGACTGGGCAAGTGCCCCAGAACGTACTGCTCGCCGAGGACGACCGCGCCATCCGCCACGCCCTGGAAAGGGCGCTGACACTGGAGGGCTACGAGGTCACAGCCGTGGCCGACGGGGTGGAAGCGCTGGCCCAGGCCCACCGCACCCCGCCGGACGTCCTCGTCCTCGACGTCATGATGCCCGGCATCGACGGCCTCCAGGTCTGCCGCGTCCTGCGCGCCGAGGGCGACCGCACCCCGATCCTGATGCTCACCGCGCTCGTCGAGACCGCCGACCGCATCGCCGGGCTCGACGCCGGAGCCGACGACTACGTCGTCAAGCCCTTCGACGTCGAGGAGGTCTTCGCCCGGCTGCGCGCCCTGCTGCGCCGCACCGGCAACGGCGCCCTCGACGAGGACGCGCAGCCGCCCGCGCCCCGCGAACCCCAGACGTCCAGCAGCCAGATCTCCGCGGCCGGACTGCGCATGGACATCCAGGCCCGCCGGGCCTGGCGCGGACAGCGCGAGCTGGAACTGACCCGCACCGAGTTCGAGCTCCTCGAACTGCTCGTCCGCAACGCGGGCATCGTCCTGGACCACTCGACCATCTACGACCGGATCTGGGGCTACGACTTCGGCCCCGGCTCCAAGAACCTCGCCGTCTACGTGGGCTATCTGCGGCGCAAGCTCGACGAGCCGGGAGCTCCGGCGCTGATCCACACCGTACGGGGCGTGGGGTACGTCCTGAGGGAGGACTGAGTGCGACGACGGCTGCGGCAGGTGTCGTCCCTGCGGACCACCTTCACCGTGTCCTTCGCGGCCGTCGCCGCCGCCGTCACGGTCCTCGTCGGGTTCCTCAGCTACGACGCCGCCGCCCGCCTGGTGCGCGTCGACCAGCAGACGGTGTTCGCCGAGGTGGTGCAGGACCTGCGCGACCAGGTGCGCGAGCGCTCGCTGGAACCGGGCGACTTCGCCTCATCCGACCCCGACCACGACGGGCCCCTCGACGACATCATCCGGCCCAGCCGCACCGACGTGCAGGTGCTCGGGCCCAAGGGCGTGATCGTCGACCACGGCGTTCCGCCGCTGCCCGTGTACAGCCACGACCGGGCGGTCGCCGACGACGCCAAGGCGGGCAGGCTCGAACAGCACAAGGACGTCGACGTCTCCGGGGACCGCTACCGGCTGGCGACCGTCTCGCTGGGCGGCGGACGCGGTGCCGTGCAGGTCGCCCAGCAGTTCAGCGACACGGAGGACCTGCTCCGCACGCTCCAGCAGCGGACCGTGATCCTCGTCGGCGCCGTCGTGATCGCCGCCGGGCTGTTCGGCTGGTGGCTGGCCCGGCGCATCACCCGGCGCCTGGTCCGGCTCGCCGGGGCCGCCGAGGACGTGGCCCGCACCGGGCGCCTCGGCATCCAGGTGCCGGTGACCGGGCACGACGAGGTGGCCCGGCTCGGCCGGTCCTTCGACCGGATGCTCGGCCGCCTCGCCCAGTCCGAGGAGGACCAGCGCCGGCTCGTCCAGGACGCGGGACACGAGCTGCGTACGCCCCTGACCTCCCTGCGGACGAACATCTCCATGCTCCGCCGGATCGACGAGCTGCCGCCCGGCGCCCGCGAGGAACTCGTCGCCGACCTGGCGCTGGAGTCCCGGGAGCTGACCGACCTGGTCAACGAACTCGTCGCCCTCGCGGCCGGGCAGTCGGACACCGAGCCCGTACGCCGGCTGGACCTCGGCGAACTCGCGGAGGACGTGGCGACCGTCGCGCGCCGCCGGACCGCCCGGGAGATCACCGTCCGGGCCATCGGCGACACCACCGTCGACGGCCGCCCGAGCGCCCTCCAGCGTGCGGTCTCCAACCTCGTGGAGAACGCCGCCAAGTTCGACCGGGGCGGCAGCGCGCCGATCGAGGTCGTGGTGACCGGGCCCGCCGGGCCGACGGCCGGGACCCATCCGGGCATCCCCGGCACCCCGCTGATCCACCTCGGGGCCGCCGCTTCCGCGAGCCGTCAGGGGCTGGTCCGGGTCGAGGTGCTCGACCGGGGGCCCGGCATCGGCGAGGACGACCTCATGCGGGTCTTCGACCGCTTCTACCGGGCCGCCGACGCCCGCAGCCTTCCCGGTTCGGGCCTCGGCCTGTCGATCGTCCGCGAGGTCTCCACGGCCCACGGAGGCACCCCGTTCGCCCATCCCCGCAAGGGCGGCGGCACGGTGATCGGCTTCACGGTGCAGGCGGCACCCGCCGCGGACTGAGGCTTCCGCTGTGCGGCCTCGGTCCGGTGGGTGGGTGGGTCGGGGCCGGGCCGGTGCATCAGCCCGTCGCCGTCGGACAAAGACGTGACCGTCGGTGGCGACGGCCATCGATGCACCGCCCCGCCCCCTCACGCCCGATCCCGACTGCGGATGCATCGTGGTACCGGATCAGGAGACCTCATCCCCGGCCGGTCAATCTTCATCCCCGGCCAGCGAAGGATTCGGCCGCTCCGGCCCACCTTTCGGATGCCGGGGACATTCCCTCCCCGGCCGATCACATTCCAGCTCCGGCCGGCGAAGGATTCGGCTCCGCCCGGTCACCGTCCCGGCCGGGGAGAGATTCCGCCCTGCCCGGTCACCTCTCAGCCCCGGCCGGGGAAAGGTTCAGCCCTGCCCGGTCACCTCTCAGCCCCGGCCGGGGAAGGGTTCAGCCCTGCCCGGTCACCTTTTAGCCCCGGCCGGGGAAAGGTTCAGCCTTGCCCGGTCACCTCTCAGCCCCGGCCGGGGAAGGGTTCAGCCCCTCCGGCGTTTGAGGAGCGGGGGTCCGGGGGCGGCGCCCCCCGGGTACGGGTTGGGTAGGGGCGGAGGGGGCGAAAACCACCCACTACGGCCGCAGCGCCGCCAGCTGCTCCTCGAACGGGACCACATGGAACCCGTCCGCCCGACCGGGGGGCTCGGACTGAGCCGGCAGCAGCGCAGCCCCCGGCTCCGGGCCAGCAGCAGGCGCAGGCACAGACACAGGCACAGGGGCCGGCGAGGACACGGCCAACGCCGACATCAGCGCAGCCAGCTCCCCCGCCCCCCGCTCGATCCGCTCCGCGAGCCCCTCGGCCCCCCAGTCCTCCGAAGCCGCGTACACCCCGGTCGGCACGACCACGGCCCGCAGATAGGCGAACAACGGCCGCAACGCGTGCTCCAGGACGAGCGAATGCCGCCCGGTCCCCCCGGTCGCCGCGACCAGCACGGGCTTCCCCACCAGCGCGTCCTTGTCGAGCACGTCGAAGAACGACTTGAACAGCCCGCTGTAGGAGGCGGAGAAGACCGGCGTGACGACGATCAGACCGTCCGCGGAGGTCACGTCCTCGATCGCCGCGGACAACGCCCGCCCGGGAAACCCGTTGGTGAAGTTGTGCGCGATCTCGACCGCGAGATCACGCAGCTCGACCACCCGGAGATCCACCGCACCGGACACCCGGCCGGCGGTCGCAGCCGCCAGCCGGTCACCCAGCAGCCGCGTGGACGACGGAACACTCAGCCCCGCCGAGACGACGACGAGCCTCATGCGCGGCTCACCTCCTCCTCGGCCGCCGCCACCCGGGCCGCGTGGGTCGGCGCGTCCGGCACGTCGGCCGGCCGCCCCTTGGCGAACTCCTCGCGCAGCACCGGCACGACCTGCTCCCCGAGGAGGTCGAGCTGCTCCAGCACGGTCTTGAGGGGCAGCCCGGCGTGGTCCATCAGGAACAGCTGTCGCTGGTAGTCACCGGCGTACTCGCGGAACGCCAGCGTCTTCTCGATGACCTGCTGCGGCGAGCCGACGGTCAGCGGGGTCTGCTCGGTGAAGTCCTCCAGGGAGGGCCCGTGCCCGTAGACCGGCGCGTTGTCGAAGTACGGCCGGAACTCCCGTACCGCGTCCTGCGAGTTGGGCCGCATGAACACCTGGCCGCCGAGGCCGACGATCGCCTGCTCGGCCGTGCCGTGCCCGTAGTGCGCGTACCGCTCGCGGTAGAGCTCGACCATCTTCTTGGTGTGGTCGGCGGGCCAGAAGATGTTGTTGTGGAAGAAGCCGTCGCCGTAGTACGCGGCCTGTTCCGCGATCTCGGGCGAGCGGATCGAACCGTGCCAGACGAACGGCGGGACACCGTCCAGCGGACGCGGGGTCGACGTGAACGACTGGAGCGGCGTACGGAACTTGCCCTCCCAGGTCACCACGTCCTCGCGCCACAGGCGGTGCAGCAGCGCGTAGTTCTCGACGGCGAGGTTGATGCCCTGGCGGATGTCCTGTCCGAACCAGGGATAGACGGGGCCGGTGTTGCCGCGGCCCATCATCAGGTCTACCCGGCCGTCCGCGAGGTGCTGGAGCATCGCGTAGTCCTCGGCGATCTTCACCGGGTCGTTGGTGGTGATCAGCGTCGTGGACGTGGACAGGACGAGCTTCTCGGTGCGCGCCGCGATGTAGCCGAGCATCGTGGTCGGGGACGACGGCACGAACGGCGGGTTGTGGTGCTCGCCGGTCGCGAAGACGTCGAGGCCGACCTCCTCGGCCTTCAGCGCGATGGCGACCATGGCCTTGATGCGCTCGCGCTCGGTCGGCTCCCGGCCCGTGGTCGGGTCCGGTGTCACATCGCCGACGCTGAAGATCCCGAACTGCATGGTCGCTCATCCTCCAAGTTGTTGATGCTTCAACCATACCGTCGAACCACCACCCCGCCCCCGGTATTCCGCGACCCCCACCCCCCTCATATTCCGCTTGACCGCACCACGCCTCATGCCCGACATTTATCTGCGTGACACAGATACTGCATGACGCAAACGAAACTGAAACCGCCGGCCACCCTCCCGCCCGCGTCCGCTGGGCGATCCTCGGCGTCGTCCTCGCCGCCGACGTCCTCGACCTCCTCGACGGCACCATCACCAACATCGCCGCCCCGACCATCACCCACGACCTGGGCGGCGGCACCGCCCTCGTCCAGTGGCTCGGCGCGTCCTACGCCCTCGCGCTCGGCGTCCTGCTCGTCCTCGGCGGACGGCTCGGCGACAAGTACGGCCGCCGCCGGCTCTTCCTGACCGGCCTCACCGGCTTCACCGCCGCCTCCCTCGCCTGCGGTCTCGCGCCGACGCCAGGAACCCTCGTCGCGGCCCGGCTGATCCAGGGCGCCTTCGGCGCACTCGTCATCCCGCAGGGCTTCGGCATCCTCGGCGCGACCTGGCCCCGGGACCAGATCGGCAAGGCGTACAGCCTGTTCGGACCGGTCATGGGCCTCTCGGCCGTCGGCGGCCCGGTCCTCGCCGGACTCCTCATCGACGCCGACCTCGCCGGTCTCGGCTGGCGCCCGATGTTCCTGATCAACCTCGTCCTCGGCGGCGCCGCGGTCCTCGCCGCCGCCCGGCTGCTCCCCCGTGACACCGGCGACCGCGCGACCGGCGTCGACGTCCCCGGCTCCGTCCTCCTGGGCGCCACCATGCTCGCCCTGCTCACCGGCCTCATCCAGGGCTCGGCCCACGGCTGGACCGCCCTCCCCGTCCTGCTCCTGCTCGCCGGACTCGCGCTGTTCGCCGGGTTCTGCCACCGCCAGCGCACCGCGCCCAGCCCCCTGATCAGCCCCTCCCTCCTGCACAACCGCGGCTTCACCTCGGGACTGCTCACGGGTGTGGTCTTCTTCGCCGCCGTCGCCGGCCTGCTCTACGTCGTCTCCCTCTTCCTCCAGCAGGGCCTCGACCGCACCCCCGCGTCCGCCGCGCTCGCCCTGACGCCCCTGTCCGCGGGCATCGTCATCGCCTCGATCGCCTGCTACCGCCTGATCGCCCGCCTGGGCCGCCGTCTGGTCCTCACCGGGTTCCTCGTCACCCTCGCCGGAACGGCCCACCTGATCGCCCTGGTCACCGTCTCCGGCACGGACACCGACGGCTGGGCCCTGGTCCCGCCGCTGTTCGTCATCGGGCTCGGCATGGGCGCGTGCTTCGGCTCGCTCTACGACGTCACGATCGGCGACATCGCCCCCGCGGAGGCCGGCAGCGCGGGCGGCTCGCTCGGCGCGGTCCAGCAGCTCGCCAACGCGCTCGGAGCCGCCGCCGTCACCACGGTCTACTTCCGCTCCGACGGCGGCGCGGCCCACGCCACCACGCTGAGCCTCACCGTGGTCGCCGCGGTCACCCTCCTGTGCTGCCCCCTCGTGGGCCTGCTCCCGCACAAGGCACCGGACCAGCACCACCAGGGCTAGGAGCGGCCCCTAGGACTCCTGGTCCGAGGGGTCCTCAAGATCTCCGGACCGCAGGCGGGCGACCTGCTCGGCGCTGAAGTCGACCGTGCGGCGCATGTGCCCGATGATCAGGGCGACCTCGTCGTCGTCGAGCCCGTCGAACAGGCCGTACCAGCCGGCGCCGAGCCGCTCCCACATCCGTCCGAACTCGGCGATCTTCTCGGGCACGGTCGCCACCAGCACCCGGCGCCGGTCGACCGCGTCGCGCTCCCGCACGACGTAGCCGGCCTTCTCCAGCCGGTCCACGAGCCGGGTGGCCGACCCGGTCGTCAGTCCGGTCATCTCGGCGATCCGCCCGGTGGTCACGGGCGCGGCCTCCAGGCTGAGCAGGTTCACGCACTGCACGTCCGTCGGGTGCAGGCCGACGTGGTCGGCGAGGGCCTGGTTGAACAGCGCGTACGAGGCCATGTACCGGCGTGACACGACCGCCAGTTCCTCCAGCAGCCGCCCGCGCGGTTCCCCAGCCGTGGCCATACGGCCCCCTTCCACCAGCCCCGAATCCTACGCCGGGCGCCCCACTCACCCCCGGAAGCCGACGCCGCCCCCCACAACCTTCCTTCGCCCCCTCCGCCCCTACCCGACCCGTACCCGGGGCTCCGCCCCGGACCCCGCTCCTCAAACGCCGGAGGGGCTGAAACTTTCCCCGCCCGGGGTGAGATGTGACCGGACACGGCTGAAGCCTTCGCCGACTGGGGCTGAACCTCTCCCGCCCGGGTGGGATGAGGCCGGGCACGGCTGAAGCTTTCGCCCACCGGGGCTGAGAGGTGACCGGCCGAGGCTGAACCTTTCCCACCCGGGTGAGACGTGGCCGACCGCGGCTGAAGCTTTCGCCCACCGGGGCTGAGAGGTGACCTGCCGAGGCTGAACCTTTCCCGCCCGGGTGGGATGAGGTCGGGCAGGGCCGAGCTTTCGCCGGCCGGAGCTGGACCTGTCCCCGCCCGGGGACGAAACGTGGCCGGCCGGGGCTGAAAGGCACGCACCCAAGCCACGGCCCTGCCGCAGTCGGTATCCGGCGCGAGGGGCCGTGCCGGTACATCGATGGCCGTCGCCACCGACGTTCACACCTCACCCAACGGCGACGGCCTGATGCACCGGCACGGCCCCGACCCACCCACGAACCCGGACCGAACCCGCGACCCCGGCCCCTGCCAAAGTGACCCCATGCTGATCGCCCGCTCCGCCGCCCTCTTCGTCCTCGCCGCGCTCCTGGAGATCGGCGGCGCCTGGCTCGTCTGGCAGGGCGTGCGCGAACACCGCGGTGCCCTCTGGATCGGCGCCGGACTCATGGCCCTCGGCCTGTACGGCTTCGTCGCCACCCTCCAGCCCGACGCCGAGTTCGGCCGCGTCCTGGCCGCGTACGGCGGAGTCTTCGTGGCCGGCTCCCTCGCCTGGGGCGTCGTCGCCGACGGCTACCGCCCCGACCGCTGGGACATCACCGGCGCCCTGATCTGCCTCGCCGGAGCCGCCGTGATCATGTACGCGCCCAGAGGCGGCAGCTGACCCCGCCTATCCTGGCCGAGGCACCACCGACACCACCACGAGCACACGACCACAGCCACGCACACCCGCCAAGGAGCAGCCGTATGACCCCCGCCGCCGCGTCCCGTATCGCCGTCATCACCGGTGCAAGCAGCGGAATCGGCGCCGCGACGGCCCGGCAGCTCGCGGCCGAGGGCTACCGCGTCGTCCTCACGGCCCGCCGCAAGGACCGCATCGAGGCGCTGGCCGAGGAGATCACCGCGGCGGGCGGCCAGGCCACCGCGTACGCCCTGGACGTCACGGACCGCACCGCGGTCGACGAGTTCGCGACCGCGTTCAAGACGATCGGCGTCCTCGTCAACAACGCCGGCGGCGCACTCGGCGCGGACCCGGTCGCGACCGGCGACCCGGCCCAGTGGCGCCAGATGTACGAGACGAACGTCATCGGCACCCTGAACATCACCCAGGCCCTGCTCCCCGCGCTCACCGCCAGCGGCGACGGCACGGTCGTCGTCCTGTCCTCCACGGCCGGCCACGGCACGTACGAGGGCGGCGGCGGCTACGTGGCCGCGAAGCACGCCGAGCACGTGCTCGCGGAGACGCTGCGCCTGGAGATCGTCGGCACGCCGGTCCGCGTGATCGAGGTGGCCCCCGGCATGGTCAAGACCGAGGAGTTCGCGCTCACCCGCTTCGGCGGCGACACCGAGAAGGCCGCCAAGGTCTACGCGGGCGTGGCCCAGCCGCTGACCGCCGACGACGTCGCCGAGACGATCACGTGGGCGGTCACCCGCCCCAGCCACGTGAACATCGACCTCCTGGTGGTCCGCCCCCGCGCCCAGGCGTCGAACACGAAGGTCCACCGCGAACTGTGACCCCGGACGAGACACCGGCCCCCCAGCCACCCCTCGCGAACGAACAGGCCCGCCTGGCCCTGGAGAAGAAGCGCGAACGGTACGTCTGGTACTACCTGGCGTACTTCCTCTTCGGCATCCACATCGTCGCGTTCGTCATGATCTGGGCAGTCCTGTCAACGAAGTGACCCGGCCTCGGCGGCCCCTGGATCCGTCCAGGGGCCGCCTCCTTTCAACCCTTCACGCAGACAACCTGCTTCAGCTTCGCCACGACCTGCACGAGATCCTGCTGCTGCTCGATGACCTGCTCGATCGGCTTGTAGGCGCCCGGGATCTCGTCCACGACGCCGGAGTCCTTGCGGCACTCGACGCCCTTCGTCTGGTCCTCCAGGTCCTTCGTGGAGAAGCGCCGCTTCGCCGCGTTGCGGCTCATCCGCCGACCGGCGCCGTGCGAGGCCGAGTTGAAGGACTTCTCGTTGCCGAGACCCTTCACGATGTACGACCCGGTCCCCATGGAGCCCGGGATGATTCCGAACTCTCCGGCCCGCGCACTGATGGCCCCCTTGCGCGTGACAAGCAGGTCCACACCCTCGTACCGCTCGACGTTCACGTAGTTGTGGTGGCAGCTGATCTCGGGCTCGAAGGCCGGCTTCGCCTTCTTGAACTCCTTGCGGACCACGTCCTTGAGGAGCGCCATCATGAGCGTGCGGTTGTACTTCGCGTACTCCTGGGCCCAGAACAGGTCGTTGCGGTACGCCGCCATCTGGGGCGTGTCCGCCACGAAGACCGCGAGGTCCCGGTCCACCAGGCCCTGGTTGTGCGGGAGCTTCTGCGCGACCCCGATGTGATGCTCGGCCAGCTCCTTGCCGATGTTCCGGGAACCGGAGTGCAGCATCAACCAGACATAACCGTCGGAGTCGATACAAACCTCAACAAAGTGGTTGCCCGCGCCTAGCGTCCCCATCTGCTTCACGGCCCGTTCCTCGCGGAACTTCACCGCGTCCGCCACCCCGTCGAACCGCCCCCAGAAGTCGTCCCACCCGGCCGTGGCCAGGCCGTGGAAGCGGTCCGGGGTGACCGGGGAGTCGTGCATCCCGCGGCCCACCGGGATCGCCTCCTCGATCTTCGAGCGGAGCCGGGAGAGGTCGCCCGGGAGGTCGTTGGCGGTGAGGGACGTCTTGACCGCGGACATTCCGCAGCCGATGTCGACACCCACCGCCGCCGGGCACACGGCGTCCCGCATCGCGATGACCGAGCCGACCGTCGCGCCCTTGCCGTAGTGGACGTCCGGCATGACGGCGAGGCCCTTGATCCAGGGAAGCGTCGCGACGTTCTGGAGCTGGCGCAGCGCGACGTCCTCGACCGAGGCGGGGTCGGTCCACATACGGATGGGAACCCGCGCCCCCGGCATCTCTACGTACGACATATCGTCCTCTTCCCCCACAAAACCAACAGAAGTCTTAAATCGCAAAACCGGCGCCTAGGTCGACGTATAGGACAACGGACCGGCGTCCACGGCTGTGCGTGCGATACACATTGTCTCCAGGGGCCGCCCCCGTGCGGCAACCGAATAACCACAGGACACCCGGGCCCAAGCGCCGTCGGGAACCGTCGAGAGGAGCCTGACCGTGCAGCGGAAGGCGTACGTATCTGGCGCCGCCGTGCTCCTCGCGGCGGTGCTGGCGGGCTGCACGGGCGGCGGGAGCGTGGGCGGTTCGGCTCCGGACTCCAAGGGCGGCGACACGGGCACCACGGCCCCGGTGGCCCAGCCGGGCAAGTACCGCACCCTCCCGGAGGCGTGCGGAGCGGCCGACCACGACACGCTCGACACCCTGCTGCCCGGCATCCAGGAGAGCAACGACGAGGCGCAGCAGGAGAAGGAGTACGCGGGCGAGGCCACGCTCACGTACGACACGGACCGGCGTGACGGCTGCGACTGGAAGGTGGCGTCCTCCGCCGCCACGGATCACCTCTTCGTCGACTTCGAGCGTGTGGTCTCGTACGACAACACGGTGAGCGACGAGAGCAAGGCCGAGCAGCTCTACGCCGCCAGGCAGACGTCGGCCGATCTCCCGCAGCCCTCCGCGTCGGCGTCCGCGTCGGCGTCCGGCGCCGCGTCTCCGAGCCCGAGCGGCAGTGCGAGCGGCACGACCGACGGCAGCGCCGATGCCGGCGGGGACAACGGCGACGCCTCCGGCGCTCCGTCCGCCTCCGCCTCGCAGACGCCGGCCGATCTCCGGTCGCGCGTCCTGGACGATCTGGGCGACGAGGCGTTCCTCGACGACAAGCTGAGCACGGGCTCGTCGACGGCTCAGCAGCGCACGGTGACTGTGGTGTTCCGCACGTCCAACGTGATCGTGACGATCGAATACTCCGAGCAGCCGACGGCTTCGGCGAGCGCCCCGGACAGCAAGGAAATGCAGGACAGGGCGCGGAAACTGGCCCAGAAGCTGGACTCGCGGCTCAACGGCTAGCGGCCCGGCGGCCGCTGGGGACGGCCCGGCGCAAACCCCCCGAACGGGAACCGCCCTGGCGCCTCACCGCGTACCGTGGCCCCTCGGACCCGACCGGTCGCACGTGCCATGTGCGGCCGTACCACGAGCGCCACGAGTGAAGGAACCATGCACCGACCAGTACAGCGAGCAGGCCGAGCCCAGCGACTCACCCGCATCCTTGTCAGCGCGGCAGCCGTCCCGGTGATGCTCGTCGTGGCGGGCTGCTCCTCGGACTCCGGCTCCGGTGACGACGCGCAGAAGAACGAGAGCGCGGGCCCGGGAGCGACGGTGTCCGCGAGCAGCGAGGCCCCCACCGTCCAGCCCGCCGCGTACACGACGTTGCCCAAGGCGTGTTCGACACTGTCGAAGAAGACGCTGGACGAACTCATACCGAAGGGCTCGAAGTCGGGCAAGACGGGCAAGCTGGACGAGCCGAAGCAGCGCGCCAACTGCAACTGGACGAGCCTGGACAACAACGGGGTGAAGGGCTCTCAGTTCCGCTGGCTGAACGTGGCGTTGCTGCGTTTCGACTCGGACGCGCGCGGCTCGGGCAACGAGCAGGCCCACGCCTACTTCCAGAAGCAGGTCGCGGCCGCGCAGACAGTGGAGGGCGCGCTGGGCAGCACGTCGGCGCCGGTCGCCGGCACGGGTGCCGAGGCGACGGCGGTGCGGTACGGGCTGAAGAAGAAGGAGGGGTCCTTCAAGCAGCAGACGGTCGTGGCGCGGGTCGAGAACGTGGTCGTGACGCTCGACTACAACGGCGCCGGTCTCGCGGGCGAGAAGACCCCGGACGCGGCCACGCTGCTGAAGGCCGCGGAGAAGGCCACGAAGGAAGCGGTGGCCTCGGTGTCGGCCGCGAACGGGGACGGCGGCGCCGCGGGCGGCGGCTCCCCTGCGCCTGCCGCCTCGTCGAAGGCTCCGTCCTCCGCCGCGTCGCCGTCGGCCTCGGCGTCCAGGAGCGGCGCCGCGGGCACCTCGAAGACCGCTTCGAAGAGTGCCTCGCCGTCGCAGTCGGCGGCCAAGAAGGGCTGACCCGGCCCCAGAAGAGCCGGCACCGGTCCCGGCCGGGCCGGGGGTTCGCCCCGGGCCCGGCGGGCCCGTCGAGGAGGCCCGGTTCCCGTCGGAACCGGGCTCCGTCCATACCGCGCATCCGTACGCCACACACATGTGCCACTCTGTTGCGCGCAACAACACGCAAGGGAGGGGAGTACAGGTGGCCGCGCCCATACAGCTGACACGGATGCACAAGATTCTCATCGGCGTGGTCGTCGCCGGTGCGCTCGTCATCGCCGGAATCGGCTTCGCCGGTTCGTACGCGGCGGTCCGTGAGCTGGCGCTGAAGAAGGGGTTCGGGAATTTCTCGTACGTCTTCCCGATCGGCATCGACGCGGGTATCGGCGTGCTGCTGGCCCTGGACCTGCTGCTGACCTGGATCCGCATCCCGTTCCCGATGCTGCGCCAGACGGCGTGGCTGCTGACGGTGGCGACGATCGCGTTCAACGGCGCGGCGGCCTGGCCGGACCCGCTGGGCGTGGGCATGCACGCGGTCATCCCGGTGCTGTTCGTGGTCTCCGTCGAGGCGGCCCGGCACGCGGTCGGCCGCATCGCCGACATCACGGCCGACAAGCACATGGAGGGCGTGCGCCTCACCCGCTGGCTGCTCTCCCCGATCCCCACGTTCCTGCTGTGGCGCCGGATGAAGCTGTGGGAGCTGCGCTCCTACGAGCAGGTCATCAAGCTGGAGCAGGACCGCCTGGTCTACCAGGCCCGCCTGCACTCCCGCTTCGGCCGCTCCTGGCGCCGCAAGGCCCCCGTGGAGTCGCTGATGCCGCTGCGCCTGGCGCGCTACGGCGTCCCCCTCGCGGAGACGGCCCCCGCGGGCCTCGCCGCGGCCGGTATCGAGCCCGCGCTGCTGCCGCCGGCGCCCGCGCAGGTTCAGACGTCGGTCCCGGCGGCCGCCGCGGCGGCTCCCGAGCCGCTGGAGCTGGAGGCGAACGGGGGCGGCGGCCGGCAGCCGCAGGCCGCGTACGCCCAGCAGGGACAGGGACAGGGGCAGGCCCAGGGCGCGCCTCAGGGCCAGGGCCAGTACCCCGGTCAGGGCCAGGGCCAGGGCCAGTACCCGGGACAGGGGCAGGGCCAGTACCAGCAGCAGGGCCAGTACCCGGGCGAGGCCGTGGACCCGAGTCTGAACCCGTGGTTCGCCACCCCGGTCGACCCCCAGGAGATCCCGTACGACGGCGGCTACGACCCGTCGTTCGGGCAGGAGGAGCAGTACCGGCAGTGGTTCGCCGAGCAGGAGGCGCAGGCCTACGAGCCCGGCCCTGAGGAGACGGGGACCTTCCCCATCCCGGCGGGTCCCGGCCGTACGCGCCAGCTCGGTGAGGGCGGCGGGCCCGAGCAGCTGCCCATCCCGTCCCCGCGGGAGGAGCAGTCGCCGATCCTGGACGAGAAGGCCCAGGAGGAGGCGTACTACCAGGTCTTCCGTCAGTCGATAGACGGCAGTTTCCCCACCCCCCGGGTGCTGGGCGACAACATAGAGGCCACCTACGGGACGGCGCTCAGCCCGAGCGCGCTGAAGAACCTGACGGACCGCTTCCAGAACCGCTTCAACGCGGAGCTGGAGGAGGACCACATCGCGTAGGCGGTGGGGCGCGGCCGCGCCCCACGCACGCACGCACGACCGTACGAGGAAGGGGCTCCCGGTGATCACCGGGAGCCCCTTCCTCGTACCGCGTCGCGGTGCCTGGTTACGCGCTGAGCAGCTTGCGCACCCGGTCCTGGCCCACGGCGAGCAGCAGGGTGGGCAGGCGCGGCCCGGTGTCGCGGCCGACGAGCAGGTGGTAGAGCAGGGCGAAGAAGGTGCGCTGGGCGACCTTGATCTCGGCGGGGAGTTCCTTGGCCGTGGCGTCGGCGGGGAAGCCGGCCTGGACCTTGGGAACGCCGTAGACGAGGTGGGTCAGGCCGTCCAGGGACCAGTTCGCCTCAAGTCCTTCGAGGAGCAGGCGCAGGGACTCGCGGCCCTGGTCGTCGAGGGACTTCAGGAGGTCGGCGTCGGCCTCCTCGCGGACGACGGTGCGCTCCTCGGCGGGGACCTGGGTGTTGATCCAGGTCTCGGCCTTGTCGAGGCGGGGCCGGACCTCGTCCAGGGAGGCGAGCGGGTTCTCGGGGTCGAGTTCGCTCAGGATGCGCAGGGTCTGGTCCTCGGCGCCGGCGGTGATGTCGGCGACGGAGGCCAGGGTGCGGTAGGCCATCGGGCGGGGGGTGGGGGGCAGTTCTCCGGCGGCGGTGCCGACGGCACGGCTGTACGCGGCGGCGTCGGCCGGGAGGACCGAGCCGTCGGCGACCTTTCCGGCGAGCTTGTCCCACTCGTCGTAGAGCCGCTGGATCTCCTGGTCGAAGGCGATCTTGAAGGACTGGTTGGGGCGGCGGCGGGCGTACAGCCAGCGCAGCAGCTGCGGTTCCATGATCTGGAGCGCGTCGGACGCGGTCGGGACCCCGCCCTTGCTGCTGGACATCTTGGCCATGCCGGAGATGCCGACGAAGGCGTACATCGGGCCGATGGGCTGCTCGCCGCCGAAGATCCCGACGATCTGGCCGCCGACCTGGAAGGAGGAGCCCGGCGAGGAGTGGTCGACGCCGCTGGGCTCGAAGATCACGCCTTCGTAGGCCCAGCGCATGGGCCAGTCGACCTTCCAGACCAGCTTGCCGCGGTTGAACTCGCTGAGCAGGACGGTCTCGGCGAAGCCGCAGGCGGAGCAGGTGTACGACAGCTCGGTGGTCGTGTCGTCGTAGGAGGTGACGGTGGTCAGGTCCTTCTCGCACTGCCCGCAGTAGGGCTTGTACGGGTAGTACCCGGAGGTGGAGCTGCCGTCGTCCTCGGCGGCGGCGCCGGAGCCCTCGGCGGCCTCCAGCTCGGCCTCGTCGACCGGCTTCTGGCCCTGCTGCTTCTTGGCGGGGGCCTTCTTGGTGCGGTACTGGTCGAGGATCGCGTCGATGTCGCCGCGGTGCTTCATCGCGAACAGGACCTGTTCGCGGTAGGTGCCCGCGGTGTACTGCTCGGTCTGGCTGATGCCGTCGTACTCGACGCCGAGCTCTGCCAGGGCCTCGGTCATGGCGGCCTTGAAGTGCTCGGCCCAGTTCGGGTACGCCGAGCCGGCGGGGGCCGGGACGGAGGTCAGGGGCTTGCCGATGTGCTCGGCCCAGGACCCGTCGATGCCCGCCACGCCGTTCGGGACCTTGCGGTAGCGGTCGTAGTCGTCCCAGGAGATCAGGTGGCGCACGGTGTGGCCGCGGCGGCGGATCTCGTCGGCGACCAGGTGCGGGGTCATGACCTCGCGGAGGTTGCCGAGGTGGATCGGGCCGGACGGGGAGAGGCCGGACGCGACGACGACCGGTTTGCCCGGGGCCCGACGCTCCGACTCCTCGATGACCTCATCCGCGAAACGGGAGACCCAGTCGGTGGTCTCGGTGCTCTGAGCCACGATCGGCACGTCCTTCTTCCTCAAACGCGAGTACGGCTGACGCGACCATTCTCCCAGCTCGGCCCCGAAGAGCGAAAACGGCTTTTCACCGCATGGGATACTGGCTTTCCTTGTAGTCACAGTCTCCGTACTCGCAGCCTCCGTACGCGGAGTCTCCGTCTTCGGAGTCTCCGGAACCCGAGCAGAAACGGCAGCCACTCCATGGCCTCGGTCACGTCCCTCACCGCTTCCGTCCATCAGCGCCTCGCGGACGCCCTCACGGCAGCTCTGCCCGAGGCCGGTTCCGCTGACCCGCTGCTGCGCCGAAGCGACCGGGCCGATTTCCAGGCCAACGGGATCCTGGCCCTCGCCAAGAAGGCGAAGGCGAACCCGCGGGAGCTGGCGACGCAGGTCGTGGCCGCGGTCGCGTCGGGTGACGTGATCAAGGACATCGAGGTCTCCGGGCCCGGCTTCCTGAACATCACGATCACCGACGGGGCGATCGTGTCGAACCTGGCGGAGCGGTACGCGGACGGTGAGCGTCTCGGCGTGCCGCTCGCGGCGAACCCGGGCACGACGGTGATCGACTACGCGCAGCCGAACGTGGCCAAGGAGATGCACGTCGGGCATCTGCGGTCCGCGGTGATCGGTGACGCGGTGGTGCAGATCCTGGAGTTCACGGGCGAGTCCGTCGTGCGCCGGCACCACATCGGCGACTGGGGCACGCAGTTCGGCATGCTCATCCAGTACCTGATCGAGCACCCGCACGAGCTGGACCACAAGGGCGGCGAGGTCTCCGGCGAGGAGGCCATGTCGAACCTGAACCGGCTCTACAAGGCGGCGCGGACGGTCTTCGACTCCGACGAGGAGTTCAAGACGCGGGCGCGGCGCCGGGTGGTGGACCTCCAGGCGGGTGAGCCCGAGACGCTGGCCATGTGGCAGAAGTTCGTGGACGAGTCGAAGATCTACTTCTACTCGGTCTTCGAGAAGCTGGACATGGACATCCGGGACCCGGACGTGGTCGGCGAGTCCGGCTACAACGACATGCTGGACGAGACGTGCCGGCTCCTGGAGGAGTCGGGCGTGGCGGTCCGTTCGGACGGCGCGCTGTGCGTGTTCTTCGACGACGTGAAGGGCCCGGACGGCAACCCGGTGCCGCTGATCGTGAAGAAGTCGGACGGCGGCTACGGCTACGCGGCCACCGACCTGTCGGCGATCCGTGACCGGGTCTTCAACCTGAAGGCCGACAGCCTGATCTACGTGGTGGACGCGCGGCAGTCCCTGCACTTCAAGATGGTCTTCGAGACCGCGCGCAGGGCCGGCTGGCTGAACGACGACGTCAAGGCCCACCAGCTCGCCTTCGGCACGGTGCTGGGCAAGGACGGCAAGCCGTTCAAGACGCGTGAGGGCGAGACGGTCCGGCTGGTCGACCTGCTGGACGAGGCGATCGACCGGGCGACGGCGGTCGTGCGGGAGAAGGCCGAGAAGGTGGGCCTGAGCGAGCGGGAGATCGAGGAGAACGGCCGGTACGTCGGCATCGGTGCCGTGAAGTACGCGGACCTGTCCACCTCGGCCGTGCGGGACTACAAGTTCGACCTGGACCAGATGGTCTCGCTGAACGGCGACACGTCCGTGTACCTGCAGTACGCGTACGCCCGTATCCGGTCGATCTTCGGAAAGGCGGGCGACCGTACGCCGGTTGCCCACCCGGAGCTCGAACTGGCCCCTGCCGAGCGGGCGTTGGGTCTGCACCTGGACCGGTTCGGGGAGACGCTGGAGGAGGTCGCCGCCGAGTACGCCCCGCACAAGCTGGCGGCGTACCTGTACCAACTGGCGTCGCTGTACACGACGTTCTACGACCAGTGCCCGGTCATCAAGCCGGCCCCGGCGCAGGAGGTCGCGGAGAACCGCCTGTTCCTCTGCGACCTGACGGCCCGCACGCTCCACCAGGGCATGACCCTGCTGGGCATCAGGACGCCCGAGCGCCTCTGACCGCTCCGAGACACGCGTCGCGGGCCCCGTCCTCATCGTGAGGACGGGGCCCGCGGCGCGTTGTCAGTGGCGGGTCCTACAGTCACCGGCATGGCGACCCTTCCCAATCCGCTGCCGCGGCTGGCGGCAGACCCGAGCGGGCGCGCGCTCGGGCTCGGTCTCCCGGCCGGGAGACTGATCGACGCGACGCACGACGGCCCGTGGCACGAGCCCTTGCTGTGGCATGCCGAGGACCGGGCGGCTCCCGGGGACTGGGCGGCCCTGTCCGCCGCCAGGACCTCCGGTCTGCTGCCGGTCCTGCTGGACGTGGGCGGGCCGCAGAACGGCCCGGAGGACTGGGAGTTGATGCCCGAGGAGATGTCCTATCCCGGGGATCACGACGCCGAGGAGGTGCTGGCGGAGTTCTGGGAGGAGTACGCGGCCGACGAGCCCGGCCCGGACCAGGACCACCCCGGCGGGGAGAAGGTCGTCGAGGTGTTCGGGGAGCAGCCCGGCCCCGACGAGATGCTCGCCCCGTTCGGCCCGCTCTGGCCGGGCCTGGCGGCGGCCGGTCCGCTCGACGCGGATCCCGAGGCCCGGGCCGCCGAGACCGCCGACTCCCTCGCCCGGACCGGCTCCTGGCTGAAGGAGCCCCGGCTCGCCCTGGTCCCGGCGCGCCGCAGCGCCGACATTCCCGCGGTCATCGGCTGGCCGGGTCCGTTGAACCACGAGAACGACGTGGCGCGTCTGTGCGCGGTGCTCCGCTCGTGGGAGGACCGCTTCGGGATACGGGTGGTGGCCCTGACCTTCGACCAGCTGGTGCTCTCCGTGGCGGCCCCGCCCACCACGACGGCCGAGGCCGAGGCGATCGCCGCCGAGCACTTCGCCTTCTGCCCGGACAACATCACCCAGGGCGACCACGAGACGCTCCGGGAGTACGCCGAGCGGGAGGTGCTGAACGGCCGGCTGTGGTCCTTCTGGTGGGACTGAGCCCGTCTTCCGCCTCGGAGCCCGTCCTTCGCCTCCGCGTCCCCGGCGGTCAGGCGCGCAGCCCCGTCCCCAGTCTGCGCAGGCCCTCCGCGATCTCCTCCGGGGTCTGGGTGACGAAGCACAGGCGCAGGGTCGCCGGGTCCGGTGTGCTCGCGTAGAAGGGGGCGCCGGGGACGTAGGCGACGCCCTGGTCGACCACCTGGCGGAGCAGGGCCGTGGTGTCGTACGGGGCGGGGAGGCGCGCCCAGAGGAACATGCCGCCTTCCGGGCGGGTCCAGGTGGATCCGGCCGGCAGGGCGGTGCCGATGCCCGCGAGCATGGCGTCCCGCCGTTCGCGATAGACGGCCGCGACCCGGGCCACGTGGGCGTCGAGGTCGCGGTCGGCCAGGTAGCGGGCGGCGGCGAGCTGGTTGACGGTCGGGGTGTGCAGGTCGGCGGCCTGCTTGGCGACGGCGCAGGCGCGCCGCAGTGCGGCCGGGGCCCGCAGCCAGCCCAGCCGCATACCGGGTGCCATGACCTTGGAGAAGGAGCCGAGGAGGACCGTGCGGTCCCCGGCGCCGTCGTGGGAGGCGATCCAGGGGACCCGCTCGCCCTCGAAGCGCAGCTCTCCGTACGGGTCGTCCTCGATGATCCACAGGCCGTGCGCGGCGGCGGCGCGGGCGACGGCGGCCCTCCGGTCGGCCGGGTGGGTGCGTCCGGTGGGGTTCTGGAAGGTGGGCACGGTGTAGAGCAGCTTCGGGCGCTCCCGGACCACCAGTGCGGCGAGGGCTTCGGGGTCGATGCCGTCGTCGTCGCCCGGCACGGCCAGCACGCGCGCTCCCGCGAAGGCGAACGCCTGAAGTGCCGCCAGATAGCAGGGACTTTCGACCAGGACGGTGTCACCGGGTTCGATCAGGGCGGTGGCCAGCAGCGACAGGGCCTGCTGGGAACCGGTGGTGACGAGGACGTCGTCGGGACCGGTCGGCAGTCCGCGCGCGCTCATGCGGTCGGCGAGGGCCGCCCGCAGGGTCGGTTCGCCCTCGGTCGTCGAGTACTGGAGGGCCCGTCGGGGTTCCCCGGCGAGGACGTCCCGGTAGGCGGCGGCGATGCCCTCCGCGTCGAACAGCTCCGGGGCGGGCAGACCGCCCGCGAAGTTGATCACCTCGGGGCGTGCGGTGACCGCGAGGATGTCCCGTACCGGCGAACCGCCGATCGCGGTGGCCCTCGCGGCGAGCGGGGGCACGGGTGCGGTCGCGGCGGCGGGTTCGGCGACGGTCACGGTGACGGCTCCTTGTCCTTGCGGGCGGCGTCCTTGCGGGGGCGTCCTTGACCGCACCCTAGGCCGGTGCATGGCCTCTACACCCGCCGATTCCGGAATATGGACGGGCCCAACTCCCCCACTGCGGCCGGGGCTTGCTCGCGCCTCACGTCCCGGTCCGCTCGACG
Organism: Streptomyces sp. NPDC127038; assembly: GCF_042725875.1. Taxonomy (NCBI): domain Bacteria; kingdom Bacillati; phylum Actinomycetota; class Actinomycetes; order Kitasatosporales; family Streptomycetaceae; genus Streptomyces; species Streptomyces sp. NPDC127038. The sequence goes on from NZ_JBHXDQ010000011.1 coordinate 144,945, forward strand.
GTCCGGTCAGCCGCCAGGAGGCGCCGTCTGCCATTCGCTGCTGCCCAGCGGGTGGTTGTACGCGGGGCGCCCCACGTTCCCGCTCGTACGGAACGGCTTTCCGTGGTCGTCGACGCGTACGGTGCCGCTCTTCGCCCCGCTGGACCAGTCGAGTTCGAGGTACCAGCTCACGTCGTGCGCCTGAGCTCCCGCGATGATGTAGAAGACCTCGGGGTCGGACTCGCTGACCTTGTAGGGGAAGTTCCGCTGGCCGCCCTTGACCCCGACGGACGGCCGCCCCGCGTCGAGGTCGACGGTGAACGACTTCGTGTCCACGTGGCCGCCGCAGCCCACGCCCACGGCGTAGTCGTTCCAGGCGAGCGGCGCGCCCTTGTCCAGGACCCGCACGTGCAGCTCCTTCAGGACGACGGTCGCCGTCCCGGTGCCCTGCACGGTGAGCGCGATCATCTGCTCCCCGCCCGGGACCGCGCCGAGCGCGGCGACCCAGCCGCGCGCGTCCGACTCGCCCGGAGGCGGGGGCACTTGGGGGGCGGGCCGGTTCACCAGGTAGTGCTGGCTGCACGGATCCTCGAACTTGTACGCGTCGGTGACGACGGTGGGCGCGTCCGCTCCGTCGGCGGCGGCTCCCTGTCCGGCCGCCGTGGCGTCGTCACCGCCCGCCGGGTCGACGGGCCCGCCGATGGAGGAGACGGACGCCTTGGGACTGCCCTCGCGCGAGGCGGACGGCGAGGGCGAGCCGTGCCCGGCGGCGGCTCCGGTCTTCCGCTGGCCGGTGGCGCTCGGTACGCCGAGGGCCACCACCTTGCCCCCGGTGTCGTCGTCGCCGCCGGAACCGAGCCGTACGCCCAGCGCGGCGGAGACGACGGCGGTCACGACGACGGCACCGACCGCGGCGAGCACCAGGGGCCGCCGCCCCCGCAACGCACCCCGCTCCGCAGCCGCCTCGGCCTCCCCTGACTCCTCGGCCTCCTCGGCCTCCGCGGTCCCCTTGGTCCCACCGGACTCTGCGGCCCCCTCGGTCTCTCCGGTCTCTCTGTTCTCTCTGGTCTCCTGGTCGCCGTCAGCCGCGCTCTCCCCCCGCGCGCTCCGGTCGGAGGCCAAGTCCTCCGGAGAGGAGCCCTCTTGGGCCGGGCCCGCCGGTGCCGCGCCCGCGCCCTTCCGCGCGCGCAGCGCGTCCGCGAGGACCCACCGCCGGTGCAGTTCCACCAACTCCTGCGGGGTCGCCCGGCACGCCCGCGCCAGCCGTTCCACGGGCGCGTAGTCCGCCGGTACGGCATCCCCGTTGACGTACCGGTGCAGTGTCGACGTACTCACGTGCAGCCGTTTGGCGAGTACCCCGTAGCTGAGACCGGACCGCTCCTTCAGCTCCCGGAGCAGTCCCGCGAACTCGTCCCCCGCCACCGTTCCTCCATCCCCCGTGTCCCGGACCGCGTTCCAAGGCAAGCTTGTTTCCCCAGGTCAGACTGTGTTTTGGCGTTCCAGCGTCCCGCGTTCCCCGCCAGATGTGGCGGCCGGGACGGAGCACCGCACAAGCTGTGGCCATCCAAGCACGCCGCTCCCGTCGACCGGTCGAGCGGCCGTGCCACCAGCGACACCATCGGGGGAACACCCATGTCCGCACGCACTGCCCGCACCACCCGCACCGCCCGCACCGCCCGCACCCGTCTGCTCGCCGCCTCCGCGATCGCGCTCACCGCGTTCTCGCTCACGGCGTGCAGCAACGGGAACGGCGTCCGCGACGAGGGCTCGTCCGCCCCGGCCCGCAGCTCGGCGGGGTCGGACGGCCCGGCGGCCGGCTCGGGAACGACGGCGAAGCCCGCGGGCACCGGCACGACCAGCGGCTCGGGCTCGGGCTCGACGAACGGTTCGAAGAACACCGGCACCACGACGGGCGGCACGAGCGCAGGCTCAAGCGGCAAGACCGGCACGGGCTCGACGGGCGGCTCGGGCGGCTCGGGTGCCTCCACCGGCAAGACCGGCACCGTCACCAGGAACGTGGCCTGCGACGCCTCCAACACCCGTACGAGCGCGACGGCCGTCTCCCGGCCGCTGAACCACCTGCTGCTCACCGTCACCAACACGGGGTCGAGGAACTGCGACCTGACGGGCTATCCGATCGCCCGCTTCGGCGAGGCCCAGTCCGTCCCGCCGGTCGCGGAGGAGACGCACCCGCAGGCGGTCGTCACCCTCACTCCCGGCGAGTCCGGCTACGCGGGCGTGCTGCTGTCGTCGGCCGACGGCAGCGGCGCCAACGGCTACACGGCCAAGACCCTGGAGGTCGGCTTCGGCAAGAGCCGCGGCGTGCCCACCGCTCTCCCCGCGAAGGGTGTGTACGTCGACGACAAGCTCACAGTGACGTACTGGCAGCAGACGCTGGACGCGGCGCTGTCGTACTAGCCCAGGCCGCGGGCCACCTCGGTCGCCCAGTACGTGAGGATGTTCTGGGCGCCGGCGCGCTTGATGCCGGTCAGGGACTCCAGGATCGCGCGGTCGCGGTCGATCCAGCCCTTCTCGGCGGCGGCCTCGATCATCGAGTACTCGCCGGAGATCTGGTAGGCGACGACCGGGACCTCGGAGGCGTCGGCGACGCGGGCGAGGATGTCGAGGTAGGGACCGGCGGGCTTCACCATCACCATGTCGGCCCCCTCCTCCAGGTCCAGGGCCAACTCCCGCAGCGACTCACGGGCGTTGGCCGGGTCCTGCTGGTACGTCTTGCGGTCGCCCCGCAGGGACGAGCCGACGGCCTCCCGGAACGGGCCGTAGAACGCGGAGGCGTACTTGACGGTGTAGGCCATGATGGCCACGTCCTCGCGGCCGATCTGGTCGAGGGCGTCACGGATGACACCGATCTGGCCGTCCATCATCCCGCTGGGGCCCACGACATGGGCGCCCGCGTCGGCCTGCACCTGGGCCATCTCTGCGTAGCGCTCCAGGGTCGCGTCGTTGTCGACGCGGCCCTGGTCGTCGAGGACACCGCAGTGCCCGTGGTCGGTGGTCTCGTCGAGGCACAGGTCGGACATCACGAGAAGCTCGTCGCCGACCTCGGCGCGCACATCGCGCAGGGCGACCTGGAGGATCCCGTCCGGGTCGGTGCCGGGCGTCCCGACGGCGTCCTTCTTCTCGTCCTCGGGGACCCCGAACAGCATGATCCCGGAGACCCCGGCCTCCAGCGCCTCCACGGCCGCCTTCTTCAGGCTGTCCCGCGTGTGCTGCACGACCCCGGGCATCGACCCGATCGGCACCGGCTCGCTCACACCCTCGCGCACGAACGCGGGGAGGATGAGGTCGGCGGGGTGCAGCCGGGTCTCGGCGACCATCCGGCGCATGACGGGGGTGGTGCGCAGCCGCCGGGGACGCGTACCGGGGAAGGATCCGTACTTCGTCATGCGCTCTACGCTACGCCCGCCGCACCCGTGCCTTTGCCGACGCCCAGTCGGGGCAGGGGGATCAGCCGAGGGCCATCACGTCCGCCGGGGCCACGGGAGCCTTCCCCGGGTGGGCCGCGCGGCAGTCCCGACACCAGGCTCCTGGGAACGGGGCCCTGAAGGGACGGTCGCAACCGCCTTCACAGGCCGCCAGGGCGGGTGGACGGGGCAGCCCGGCGAGCAGTGCCTCCGCCTTGTCGTGGTGCTCACCGCCGGGCGGCTCGGGGTCGGCGGCGCCCTCGGGCAGCGACAGGATGTGTACGGCGACCCCGATCGCGGTCGCCGAGAGGTCCCGGTGCTGGGCCAGGTGGTTGCCGACGATCGTGTAGCGGTCGGGCTGGTACTCACGTACGTGCGTGACGCCGGAGTGGGTGTCGTTGCGCCGTACTCCCTGACTCGGGAGCAGGGCATCGATAAGCTTGGTGACAGCCATGGGGAAGGTGTTGCTTCCTCTTTGGTCAGGCCCTCGCATTGGGATTGCCGTCCCGGCGGGGGCCGAAGCATGTACAGGCATGTGGAGTTGTGGATGGTGCTGCGGCGAGCGTGCACGTCCGAACCGCCCACGCGCCAGTCGCACCGGCCTCTTTCACCCGCCTGTATGCATGCGCCGGGTTTGACCGGTTGGTCGGTTTCTTCCCCCGGCTTCGGCCCGAGGGCCTGGATCGCCTTCCCGGTGTCTGTCCGACCGGGCTGACGAACGAAGAACGCCCCGCCGTCTCCCTGAGGAAACGGCGGGGCGTTCTTCACCCGGTTCAGGTGGTGCGGCGCCTGCGTGAGCCCGGGCGGCGTTCGCTCGGGCGGGTCACCGGGTCGCCGGCGTCCAGTGCCGCGGCGCGGCGGCGCAGGCCGAACTCGGCCAGGGCCTCCGCCAGCTTGTGCACCGAGGGCTCGGGGGCCATCACGTCGACCCGCAGCCCGTGCTCCTCGGCCGTCTTGGCCGTGGCCGGGCCGATGCAGGCGATCACCGTCACGTTGTGCGGCTTGCCCGCGATGCCGACCAGGTTCCGGACCGTGGACGACGAGGTGAACAGGACCGCGTCGAAGCCGCCGCCCTTGATCGCCTCACGGGTGTCCGCCGGCGGCGGCGACGCGCGCACGGTGCGGTACGCCGTGACGTCGTCGACCTCCCAGCCCAGCTCGATGAGCCCGGCGACGAGGGTCTCCGTGGCGATGTCGGCCCGGGGCAGGAAGACACGGTCGATCGGGTCGAAGACCGGGTCGTAGGGCGGCCAGTCCTCCAGCAGGCCCGCGGCCGACTGCTCGCCGCTCGGCACCAGGTCCGGCTTCACGCCGAAGGCGACGAGCGCGTTCGCGGTCTGCTCGCCCACCGCGGCGACCTTGATGCCCGCGAAGGCACGCGCGTCGAGGCCGTACTCCTCGAACTTCTCCCGGACCGCCTTGACGGCGTTGACCGAGGTGAACGCGATCCACTCGTAGCGGCCCGTGACCAGGCCCTTGACCGCGCGCTCCATCTGCTGGGGCGTGCGCGGCGGCTCGACGGCGATCGTCGGGACCTCGTAGGGCACGGCCCCGTACGAGCGAAGCTGGTCGGAGAGCGAAGCCGCCTGCTCCTTCGTCCGCGGCACGAGCACCTTCCAGCCGAACATCGGCTTGGACTCGAACCAGGACAACTGGTCGCGCTGGGCGGCTGCGGAACGCTCGCCGACCACGGCTATCACCGGGCGCCCGCCGTCCGGGGACGGCAGCACCTTCGCCTGCTTCAGCGTCTGCGCGATCGTGCCGAGGGTGGCCGACCAGGTGCGCTGGCGGGTCGTCGTACCGGCGATCGTCACCGACATCGGGGTGTCGGGCTTGCGGCCGGAGGCCACCAGCTCGCCGGCGGCCGCGGCCACCGAGTCGAGCGTCGCCGACACCACGACGGTGCCGTCGGAGGCGCCGACCTCGGTCCAGCAGCGGCTGGAAGCGGTCCGCGCGTCGACGAACCGGACGTCCGCGCCCTGCGCGTCCCGCAGCGGCACACCCGCGTAGGCGGGGACACCGACGGCGGCCGCGATACCGGGCACCACCTCGAAGGGCACGCCCGCGGCGACGCAGGCCAGCATCTCCTCGGCGGCGTACGTGTCGAGGCCGGGGTCACCGGACACCGCACGCACGACCCGCTTGCCGCCCCGCGCGGCCGTCATGACAAGATTGGCAGCGTCCCTCGACGCGGGGTCACCAACGGTCGTTGACGCACCGTCAACAACCGTCAGCTGAGGCGTGCCTGTGCTCTGGTACGGAACCGGCGAAGTGTCCGGATCCGTGTTCAGAACAGTGACGCCTTGCCTGGCATGAACACGTACGACGTCGAGCACATCGTGCTCGGCGACGAGAACGTCCGCGTTCGCCAGCGCCTCCACGGCGCGCAGTGTCAACAGCCCTGGATCTCCGGGTCCGGCACCCAGGAAGGTGACGTGCCCGTGGACCGGACCGGCGGGAAAGTTGGTGGGGCTCAAAGTGCTCGCTCCCCCATCAGACCGGCCGCGCCCTTGGCAAGCATCTCGGCGGCGAGTTCACGGCCGAGCGACATCGCCTGGTCGTGTGTCTCGGGCACGGGACCGGTGGTGGACAGCTGCACCAGCGTCGAGCCGTCGGTCGTACCGACGACACCGCGCAGGCGCATCTCCTTGACAATCTGCCCGTCGGCCAGCAGGTCGGCGTACGCGCCCACGGGAGCGCTGCAGCCGGCCTCCAGGGCGGCAAGCAGGGATCGCTCGGCGGTCACGGCGGCCCGGGTGAACGGGTCGTCGAGCTCGGCGAGCGCGGCGACGAGGTCCGCGTGATCCGCGGCGCACTCGATCGCCAGGGCCCCCTGGCCGGGGGCGGGCAGAACGGTGTCGACCGACAGGAAGTCGGTGACCTCGTCGATCCGGCCGAGCCGGTTGAGTCCGGCGGCGGCGAGCACGACGGCGTCGAGCTCCCCGGCACGGACGTACCCGATCCGGGTGTCTACGTTGCCCCGGATGGCGACCGTCTCGATCGTCATGCCGTGGTTGCGCGCGTAGGCGTTCAGCTGGGCCATACGGCGCGTCGAACCGGTACCGACGCGCGCGCCGTCCGGAAGCTGCTCGAAGGTCAGCCCGTCACGGGCGACCAGCACGTCACGCACGTCCTCGCGCACCGGCACGGCGGCCAGCGCGAGGTTCTCGGGCTGCGCGGTCGGAAGGTCCTTGAGGGAGTGCACGGCGAAGTCGACCTCCCCGCGCACCAGGGCCTCCCGCAGCGCGGTCACGAAGACACCCGTGCCGCCGATCTGTGCGAGGTTCTCGCGGGAAACGTCGCCGTACGTCGTGATCTCAACGAGCTCGACGGGCCGTCCGGTCACCCGGCTCACGGCTTCCGCCACCTGCCCGGACTGGGCCATGGCGAGTTTGCTGCGCCTGGTCCCGAGCCTCAAAGCCTGCTCACTCATGCTCGCCCTCGGTTCTTGGCGTTCTCGGTGTTGTTCTCGGCCCGCGAGACGGCGGCGACCGTCTCCGGGTCCAGGTCGAACAGGGTCCGCAGCGCGTCCGCGTACCCGGCACCGCCGGGCTCGGCGGCGAGCTGCTTGACCCGTACGGTCGGCGCGTGCAGCAGCTTGTCGACGACGCGCCGCACGGTCTGGGTGATCTCGCCGCGCTGCTTGTCGTCGAGGTCGGGCAGCCGTCCGTCCAGCCGCGCGATCTCGTTCGCGACGACGTCGGCGGCCATGGCACGCAGCGCCACCACGGTGGGCGTGATGTGCGCGGCGCGCTGGGCGGCGCCGAACGCGGCGACCTCGTCGGAGACGATCCGGCGGACCTGGTCCACGTCGGCGGCCATCGGCGCGTCCGCGGAGGCCTCGGCGAGCGTCTCCAGGTCGACGAACCGCACACCGAGCAGCCGGTGGACGGCCGCGTCGATGTCACGGGGCATCGCGAGGTCGAGCAGGGCGAGGACCGGCGCGGGGCGGGGGGCCTCGGCGACGGGTTCGGGCCTGCGGCGCTCGGGGATCCGGCCGGTCGTCGCGGCGGCGGAGGCCAGCGCGGCGATGAGTCCGGCGTCGGCCTCGGCGTCCTCGCCCGGCGTACGACGGCCGTCGCGGCGCTCGACGGTTCCGGTGCCCTTGTCCACCCAGGCCGCGTGCTGCTCCAGGGTGGCCGCGTCCATGCCGGCGACGGCCGCCTCGCCCATGACGGAGAAGCCGGTGGCGCCCTGCACGGCGGACAGGTCCAGCGGACAGGCGTCCTCGGTGCCGGCGTCGCAGGGGGCGAGGTGACCGGCCGGACCGGCCGTCGCCTCGCGCAGCGCGGCGGGAGTGCCGGTGCGGCCCTCGACGGCGGCCGCGACGGTGTCGGCCGTCAGGACGAGCCCGGTCGCCCCGGTGCACGAGACGGCGATGTCGGCACGTGTCAGCTCGGCCGGCACCGAATCCATCGGTACCGCGCGGGCCAGCACGTCCGTGTCGTCGCCGCCGGTGAGGATCTCGGCGAGGCGCTCGGCGCGGGCGGGGGTGCGGTTGGCGATCACGATCTCGCCGACGCCGAGACGCGCGAGCGTCGCCGCGGCCAGCGAGGACATCGAACCCGCGCCGATGACGAGGGCCTTCTTGCCCTTCGCCCAGGCGTCGACGGCCCGTCCGCCGGACAGCTGCTCCAGGCCGAAGGTGACCAGGGACTGTCCCGCCCGGTCGATGCCGGTCTCGGAGTGCGCGCGCTTGCCGACCCGCAGGGCCTGCTGGAACAGGTCGTTCAGCAGCCGGCCGGCGGTGTGCAGCTCCTGCGCGGTGGCGAGGCCGTCCTTGATCTGGCCGAGGATCTGGCCCTCGCCGACGACCATCGAGTCCAGGCCGCAGGCCACCGAGAAGAGGTGGTGGACGGCCCGGTCCTCGTAGTGCACGTACAGATGGGGAGTGAGCTCCTCCAGGCCGACGCCGCTGTGCTGGGCGAGGAGCGTGGACAGCTCGGCGACGCCCGCGTGGAACTTGTCCACGTCGGCGTACAGCTCGATGCGGTTGCAGGTGGCGAGGACCGCGCCCTCGGAGGCGGGCTCGGCGGCCAGGGTGTCCTGGAGCAGCTTGACCTGCGCGTCCGCGGACAGCGCGGCGCGTTCGAGGACGCTGACCGGAGCGCTGCGGTGGCTCAGTCCGACGACGAGGAGACTCATGCCGGCATCACGGCGGGAACGTCCCCGTCGGGCCCTTTGCCGTTGTTCTCGCGCTCGGCCGGGGCGGCGGCACCGGCCTGCGCCTCGGCCTCCTCGCCCGCCTTGCGCTGCTCGTGGAACGCGAGGATCTGAAGCTCGATGGAGAGATCGACCTTGCGCACGTCGACGCCGTCCGGGACGGACAGGACGGTCGGCGCGAAGTTCAGGATGGAGGTGACTCCGGCGGCGACCAGGCGGTCGCAGACGGGCTGGGCGGCCCCGGCCGGGGTGGCGATGACACCGATCGAGACACCGTTCTCGTCGATGATCTTCTCCAGGTCGTCCGTGTGCTGCACCGGGATCCCGGCGACGGGCTTTCCGGCCATCGCGGGATCGGCGTCGATGAGCGCCGCCACCCGGAATCCACGGGAGGCGAACCCTCCGTAGTTGGCCAGTGCCGCACCGAGGTTGCCGATGCCGACGATCACGACCGGCCAGTCCTGGGTCAGGCCGAGTTCGCGCGAGATCTGGTAGACGAGATACTCGACGTCGTAGCCCACACCGCGGGTCCCGTAGGAACCGAGGTAGGAGAAGTCCTTGCGCAGCTTCGCGGAATTGACCCCCGCCGCAGCGGCGAGTTCCTCGGATGAGACCGTGGGTACCGAGCGTTCCGACAGTGCGGTGAGTGCTCGGAGGTACAGCGGAAGCCGGGCGACGGTGGCCTCGGGAATTCCTCGGCTGCGGGTCGCCGGTCGGTGAGTTCGGCCAGTTGCCACGGTGCTCCTGCGGGTAGAGCGGGGCTGAAGGCGGTCACACCTACCTGGACCGCCCCGTCGAATGCAGGCTATGTCTTTGTGAACGCGTGCACAAAGACGGTGTCCGATTTGCCCGGCCAACGTGACCGGGGTCACGCATGCCCGGCGCGCCCGTATGGAACCGGCGCGCGGACGACTCCGTTCCGCACCTGAAGGGGGCAAAACCGCACACGCTCCTCAACGAATCCCGCCCCCGAGACCAATCGCCGTCGATCCTAGGCGACTTTCCGGACACCTTGGGCTGCTCGGTCAGGTCACAGTCGGGGTACGTCACAGGCGCGATCGGAGTCGTCGCGCACCGCTCACGGCGCGAGGGCTTTGCGAAGGCGTTCCTCGTTCACACGCCAGAAGGTGTGCTGGGCGCCGTCCACCAGCACGACCGGGATCTGCTCCCAGTACTGGCGGTGCAGTTCCTCGTCCTCGGTGATGTCCTTCCCCTCCCAGGGGACCCCGAGATCACCGCACACCCTCTCGATCACTTCCTGTGCGTCATCACACAGATGACACCCGGGCTTCCTGATCAGCGTGACCAGGTGCTCCGCGGGCGCCTTGCTCTCCGTACGGCGGTTGCTGCGCCGGAACATGGGGCTCATGCCCGCCATTCTCCCGCCCCCGGCACCCCCGTGGGCACGCCCGGGGCACGGGCCGGTCCGCCGCGCCGGCGGGGTCCGGAACCGGTCGTTTAACGGCATGGCCGCGGAGAGTTCACAGCGTCGAATCCTCTCGACTCCGGAAGCACCGAACAGACTGGCTATGCTCACGACATGGCCGCTCTCGGATGGCTCACTCCCCGTAGGCGCTCCGCGACCGCGCGGAGCGTGTTGGCAGGCGAGGCCTCGGCAGAGGCAGCGCGCAAGTCCTCGCAGGAACTCCAGGAACTCGAAGAACAGGCGCCACCGGACGCCGTGGAGGAACCCGTCTTCCCGGTGCTCGGCGACGACAAGGCCGCCGCGTTCTTCGATCTCGACAACACCGTGATGCAGGGTGCCGCCCTCTTCCACTTCGGGCGCGGGCTGTACAAGCGGAAGTTCTTCGAGACCCGCGACCTCGCGAAGTTCGCCTGGCAGCAGGCGTGGTTCCGGCTGGCCGGGGTCGAGGACCCCGAGCACATGCAGGAGGCGCGCGACTCCGCGCTGTCGATCGTCAAGGGCCACCGGGTCTCCGAGCTGATGTCGATCGGCGAGGAGATCTACGACGAGTACATGGCCGAGCGGATCTGGCCCGGGACGCGGGCGCTGGCCCAGGCGCACCTGGACGCCGGACAGAAGGTGTGGCTCGTCACGGCGGCGCCGGTGGAGATCGCCACGGTGATCGCGCGGCGGCTCGGGCTGACGGGTGCGCTCGGTACGGTCGCGGAGTCGGTGGACGGGATCTACACCGGGAAACTGGTCGGCGAACCGCTGCACGGGCCGGCGAAGGCGGAGGCCGTACGGGCGCTGGCGGCCGCGGAGAGCCTGGACCTGTCCCGGTGCGCCGCGTACAGCGACTCGCACAACGACATCCCGATGCTCTCGCTGGTCGGGCACCCCTACGCGATCAACCCGGACTCGAAACTGCGCAAGCACGCGCGGGACTTCGACTGGCGGCTGCGGGACTACCGCACCGCGCGCAAGGCCGCGAAGGTCGGGATTCCCGCGGCGGCCGGGGTCGGAGCGGTGGCCGGCGGCACGGCGGCGGCGATCGCACTGCACCGACGGCGTCGCTAGCTCGCTCGCTCGCTCGCGGGGTCGGTCCGGTGGGTGGGTCGGGGCCGTGCCGGTGCATCAGGCCGTCGCCGTTGGGTGAGGTGTGGGCGTCGGTGGCGACGGCCATCGACGTACCGGCACGGCCCCGACGATGCGTACCCGGCTGCGGGTGCGTCCACGTTTCGGTTCCGGCGAAAGGTTCAGCCCCTCCGGCGCTTGAGGAGCGGGGTCCGGGGCGGAGCCCCGGGTGCGGGTCGGGTAGGGGCGGAGGGGGCGAAAACCTGTCCGGACCTGGGGGTTGAGCGCCGCTCCGGCAGGCAATCACATGGTCCTACCCATGTCGTGGGCGACTCAGTCGCGCTCTCCGCAGGCGTGCACAACACGCTCTGTACTCAGACGGAACACGAACCCATCCGATCAACAAGCGATCACCGACCCGTACTTGAACGGGCATCGATCCGTGCCAAAAGCGTCGTAATCGATGATTTTAGCAACTGGGTGTAGTGCTGCCTGTACGAAGCGTTATTCTCCTCAGACGCAAACCGGTACCCCTCCGTCGCTACGACGGGTGAAAGGTCCCGCACTGCACGTGATGGAAGCTCTGCCTCTGGGAGTCCCGTGTACTCACACGTCGGGGTTGACGCCTCGGGCCTGGCTACGCTGCGCGCAACGGTCCTGGACCGTCTGCGCGGCTTCGTCCCCACCGCGTACGCCGTCCCCGCCTTCGCCCTCGCCGCACCCGTCGGACCTTGCTATGCCCTGGCCGACGGCAACGCGACGGTCGGCCGGCGGGGCCGCTCGGGCTCGGCCACCACCGCACGCCGTCCGGCCGCGGACAGCGACAGCGCCCGGATGATGGATCTCGTGGAGCGCGCCCAGGCCGGCGAGGCCGACGCCTTCGGACGGCTCTACGACCAGTACAGCGACACCGTGTACCGCTACATCTACTACCGGGTGGGGGGCAAGGCGACCGCCGAGGACCTCACCAGTGAGACCTTTCTGCGCGCACTGCGGCGCATCGGCACCTTCACCTGGCAGGGCCGTGACTTCGGCGCCTGGCTCGTGACCATCGCCCGGAACCTGGTCGCCGACCATTTCAAGTCCAGCCGCTTCCGGCTGGAAGTGACCACCGGCGAGATGCTCGACGCCAACGAGGTCGAGCGGTCCCCCGAGGACTCCGTCCTGGAGTCGCTGTCGAACGCGGCACTGCTCGACGCGGTGCGCCGGCTCAACCCCCAGCAGCAGGAGTGTGTGACGCTCCGCTTCCTCCAGGGGCTCTCGGTCGCCGAGACCGCCCGGGTGATGGGCAAGAACGAGGGGGCGATCAAGACCCTCCAGTACCGGGCCGTCCGCACCCTGGCCCGGCTCCTGCCCGACGACGTGCGCTGAGCCCGCTTTCGACCACAGGGCCCCGCGCACGCTCAGCGACGCCCAACTCACCTTCCGTGAAAGTCTGTTGACTTAGCGGTCTGTGTGTCCGCCGTCCGTAACCAAGGTGCCGTGACGCTCGTTGTGCGGGATACAGGCTCCCTGTGGTCACGCCTTGGCCAGCGCCGATCACCCGATCGTGTGCACACGGCCAGGGGGTGCAACCCTCAGGACCCCCTGGGGAGTCGACCGTCATGACGAGAGGAGGTGCCGCCAGTGATCGCGAACGTATCGGCCCACCGGCGGGCGAACGCCTTCGCCCAGGCCCTGGAGGAGATCGACCAGGGCACGGCGGCCGAGCAGCCCGATGGGTCGGCACCGTCACGGGCTGCTGCGGAACAGACCGAGCAAGGGCTGCTGTTGGCCCTCGCCACCGGTCTCGGCGAGCTGCCCCAACCGGAGCTGGACCCCGAGGTCAAGATCGTGCAGCGAGCCCAGCTCGTCGCCGCGATGGAGGCCATGCTGCTAGAAGGCACCGCCGCCGGAGGCGAGGGTCCGGGCCGTGCCCTGCCCGAACAGCGGTCCCCCCGGGCCAGGGGCTCGCACCGGGCGACCGGACTGGGGAAGCTGCGCCCCCGGTCACGGCTGTCCAAGGGACTGGCCGCGGGCGGGCTCACCGTCGGCGTGGCCGCCGGGGCCTTCGGCGGTGTGGCCGCCGCGAGCTCCGACGCCCTGCCCGGCGACTCGCTCTACGGGCTCAAGCGCGGCATGGAGGACATCAAGCTGGGCCTGGCCCACGGCGACAGCGACCGGGGCGAGCTCTACCTCGACCAGGCCTCGAACCGCCTGAGCGAAGCCCGCAGGCTGATGGAGCGGGGCCGCTCGGGACACCTGGACCACGAGTCCCTGGGTGAGGTCCGCCGCGCCCTGTCCGGCATGCAGCACGACGCCACCGAGGGCCACCGGCTGCTGCACGAGGCCTACGAACGGGACGGCTCACTGGGCCCCATCCAGGCCCTGTCCGCCTTCTCCCAGTCCCACCGCCAGGCCTGGGGCGCACTGCGTGACCGGCTGCCCGTGCAGCTCGGCGACGTCAGCGACCAGGTCTCGTCGGTCTTCGCGGCCATAGACGAAGAGGTCGACCCGCTGCTGCCCAAGTCGCCCGCCCCCCAGGGCACCGGCCGTCACCGGGGCAGGAGCGAGGAGTCCACCCGCCCGCCGGGCACGGACACCCCGACGCCCAGCGCCGGCGGCAGCTCCGCGGACGCGAGCCACAGCAGCGGCAAGCCCAAGCCGTCGAGTTCGAGCAGCAGCAGCGAGGGCCTGCTCGGCGGCGGCACCGGCGGTCTGCTCGACCCGCCGCAGGACGACACCAGCTCCTCCCCGTCGTCCAGCTCCGGCAGCAGGAGCAGCGCGCCCAACGCGCCCGACGTCACCCTGCCGCCGCTGCTCCCCGGCCTCCTGCCGGGCCTCGGCATCGACACGCAGAACACCGACTGACCGGACCAGCGCGGTACGTCGATGGGGGCGCCCTCCTCGGGAAGGGCGCCCCCATCGACGTACGGGCATATCAGGACATGATCAACAGAATCGTAACTGCATGATCAGAAGAAAACACTCCTGCGCTGCACCAGCAGCTTGTACAGGGTGTGCTGGATCTGCTCCCTGACCTGGTCGGTCAGGTTGAACATCAGCATCGGGTCGTCGGCCGCCTCCGGCGGATAGCCGTCCGTGCGGATCGGCTCGCCGAACTGGATCGTCCACTTGGTGGGCAGCGGGATCGCGCCGAGCGGGCCGAGCCACGGGAAGGTCGGGGTGATCGGGAAGTACGGGAATCCCAGCAGCCGCGCGAGGGTCTTCGCGTTGCCGATCATCGGATAGATCTCCTCCGCCCCGACGATCGAGCACGGAATGATCGGGGTGCCCGCGCGCAGCGCCGTCGAGACGAAGCCGCCCCGGCCGAACCGCTGGAGCTTGTAGCGCTCGCTGAACGGCTTGCCGATGCCCTTGAAGCCCTCCGGCATCACCCCGACCAGTTCACCGCGCTCCAGCAGCCGCTCGGCGTCCTCCGCGCAGGCCAGGGTGTGTCCGGCCTTGCGGGCCAGCTCGTTGACCACCGGCAGCATGAACACCAGGTCGGCGGCGAGCAGACGCAGATGCCGGTTCGCCGGGTGGTTGTCGTGAACGGCGACCTGCATCATCAGGCCGTCCAGCGGCAGGGTGCCCGAGTGGTTGGCGACGATCAGGGCACCGCCGTCGGCCGGGATGTTCTCGACGCCCTTCACCTCGACGCGGAAGTACTTCTCGTAGACCGGCCGGATCAGCGACATGAGGACCTGGTCGGTCAGCTCGTGGTCGTAGCCGAACTCGTCGATCTCGTAGTCGCCCGTGAGCCTGCGGCGCAGGAAGGACAGGCCTCCCGCGATGCGTTCCTCCAGGCTCGCGCCGGCCTTCTGGGGCTGTCGGGGCGGCTGTTCCTCCGGTGTCACAGGAACATCATCCTGCGGGAGGGTCCGTCCGGGCATGGGCTGGACCTCGCGTACGACCACGGGATCACCCTTGCGCCGGCTCCCCGCGGCCCGGCGCCGCGCCGGACGCTGCACCGCAGCCCCGCGCGAGCGGTCGTCGTCGAACGGAATGACCTTGGCGTCCGCCATCGTTGATGCGCTCCTCAGTTGGCGCTCTGCGTCGGGGGGTGGCCGCCGTCCGGTACGGACAGCGCGGCGATCTTGTCCACGGCCCCCGCAAGGGCCTCCGGGGGCAGGAGTCCGGGACCCCTGCTCTGGGCGAAGTCCGCGAACGTCTCCGCCGTCGTGTACTTCGGCTGGTAGCCCAGGGTTTCGCGCATCTGCACCGTGGCGACCACCCGGCCGTGCGTGAGCAGCCGCAGCTGCTCCGGCGAGAAGTCCGTCACTCCCAGGGTACGCACGGCCGTACCGGCCCAGCTGAGGGCCGGCAGCAACAGCGGGACGGTGGGCCGGCCGAGGCGCCGCGCGCACTGCGAGAGCAGCAGGACGCCGTCGCCCGCGATGTTGAACGTGCCGCTGTTCAGGGTGCCCCGCCGGGGTTCGTGCGAGGCGAGCCGCAGGACCTCGATGACATCGCTCTCGTGGACGAACTGGAGCCGGGGGTCGTAGCCGAACACGGTCGGCAGCACGGGCAGCGAGAAGTACGAGGCGAGCGGCGAATCGGCGCTCGGTCCGAGGATGTTGGCGAACCGCAGCACGCACACGGCGACGTCGGGCCTGCGGCGCGCGAAGCCGCGTACGTAGCCCTCGACCTCGGTCGTGTCCTTGGCGAAGCCGCCGCTGGGCAGCGACTTGGGCGAGGTGGTCTCGGTGAAGACGGCGGGGTCGCGGGGCGCCGAACCGTAGACGTTCGTACTGGACTTCACGACGAGCCGCTTGACCGTCGGGGACTTCTGGCAGGCGCCGAGCAGCTGCATGGTGCCGATGACGTTGGTCTCCTTGACCGTGGTCCGGCTGCCGGAACCCAGCGCCGTACCCGTCACGTCCATGTGCACGACCGTGTCGACGGAGTACTCGGCGAGCACCCGGGCGATGGTGGGCTGGCGGATGTCGGCCTGGACGAAGTCGGCCCCGCCGATGTGGTGCTCGGGCGGTACCGCGTCGACGGCGATCACCCGGTCCACCTGCGGGTCACGCTGGATCCGTCGTACGAAGCGGCCCCCGAGCTGCCGGGCCACCCCGGTCACGAGCACGACCTTCCCCAAGATCAGCGCCTTCCTTCCAGAACTGGACGTAGCTCCGCTCGTACTGCCGGGTTCCCCGTGTCCGGCCAACTTAGCGGGTTGATGTTGCGCTGTGATGACCGCCCGATGCACGAAGTGACGACAGCCATGGACGTACGACCAGACCCAGCCATTCGGCCCACAGGCCCGCGTGGCAGGTGTGGCCGAAGACGTTCGACGGTCGAGCGGTCTTTCGGGGCTCCGCTTCTGTTTCCGCGGCCGCGGCGGAGGTCCCCGGTCGGCTCCACGGCGCCTCGGCCGGCCCCCGGGGCGGGATTCCCCCGCCGGGTACGCGTGTGGCCTCTCACCAGCCGGTGAGAGGCCACAGTACGCGTTTCCGCGGCGTCGCTTACTTCTTGTTGCGACGCTGAACGCGAGTGCGCTTGAGCAGCTTGCGGTGCTTCTTCTTCGCCATCCGCTTGCGCCGCTTCTTGATAACAGAGCCCACGACTACCCTCGCTCACTTCTCTTTACTCGGTGCTGGGCTGCATGGGCCCACACGACCTATGAGGGGCCAGCCTACCCGCCCGAGAGCTGAGGTCGTAATCGAGGTGATTCCGGGAGATCGCGAACGGTCTCCCGGAACGCCGTCAGGCGGTCTCCACCCCCACATAGCTCTCACGGAGGTACTCGTGAACCGCTTGCTCCGGCACCCGGAAGGACCTGCCCACCCGGATCGCCGGCAGATGACCGCTGTGCACCAAGCGGTACACGGTCATCTTCGACACTCGCATCACCGAGGCCACTTCGGCCACGGTAAGGAACTGAACCTCGTTCAGAGGCCTCTCGCCTGCCGCCATGTCACACCTGAACCTTCCGCACTCGACGGCCACCGGCTTCCCCTTCCGGTGACTCTTCGTCGTTGCGCACTCACTCCCCAATGTAGGGGCGGGTGATGCGAGTGGGGAAGAGGGGATGCCATCGGCCGCCTACTGTGACAGACACGCTCGATTGAGTACATAGCGAGTAAGCGGTCGGTAGTAATCAGACCGCACAGCGTCATCAAGCGGAACGACGACGGACACCCGCCCCTCTGCCTCTCCGACGAACAGCGCGGGATCGTCCGTATCGGCGAGCCCGATGGCCTCGAACCCCAGCTGACCTGCCCCGCAGACCCATCCGTGGTCCCCGATGACCAGCTTCGGGAGCGGGTCCCCGCACTCCGCGGCGGCGGCCAGAGCGGTCCGAACCGGGAGCGGTGAATGGGTGTGTGCGCCGGTCGTGCGACCGGCGGCAGCCGCCTCCGGTTCGCGCACCAGCGCGACACCTTGTACGTAGTCGAGGTTGTACGTGCGTAGACCGAACCGGGTCGTTATGTCGACAGAGCTACCCTGCGCCGGGGTGAGGACGGTACATCCGGCCGACGACAGGGCGTCCGCGAGCGCGGCGTAGAAATCGATCAGACGGTGCGGGTGACCGGTACCGAGGAGCACGGGGTGACGGTGGCGGGCGGCTTCGCCGAGCCGTTCCGCGAAGGCGTCGAGGGCCGCCAGGGTGCGCTCCGGGTCGATCACATCATGCCCCGAAGTGTGCGACGGATCAGCCGAGACTCCGCATTTGTCGGCCATCAACCCGATCAGATCCCGCTGGCACCAGGCCCATTCGGGATCAAGTCCGAGCAGCAGCCGGGGGTCGCGGGCCGCGAACAGCCGGTAGCTGCGCAGGCTCTGCTCGCGCGAGGTGGCCACGGGCCCGGCGAGCCGGGCGGCCAGCAGATGCGCGCGTACGGCTCCGGTGCTCAACACGTCAGCCAGGCTGGCGCATCCACCCGTACCCAATGCCCAAAATGCCGAATATGCCCCACAGTTGGGCTAATGGCCCGCGCGAGCCCTACGGGAGCATGCCCCGCAGCGGGAACACGGCCTTGCGCGTGGCCACGATCGCCTGGTCCAGCCGGTCCGCCGGGTCGTACCCCGCCTCCCAGTCCTTCCAGGACACAGGCCACCGGCCGTCCGTCATCCGCATCGGCGCCAGCTGCCGCGTACGGGCGAAGACCTCCTGGCGCCAGCTCTCCGGGATCACCGTCTCGGGCTCGACGGGACGGCCCGCGGCGATGGCCACGAGGTGCGTCCAGGAGCGCGGCACCACCTCCACCACCGCGTAGCCGCCGCCACCCAGCGCGACCCAGCGTCCGTCGGCGTACGTGTGCGCCAGGTCGTGGCAGGCGGCCTGCACCGCCCGCTGCGCGTCGAGCGAGACCGCCAGGTGCGCGAGCGGGTCCTCGAAGTGCGTGTCGGCGCCGTGCTGGGTGACCAGCACCTGCGGCCGGAAGTCGGCGATCAGCTCGGGCACCACGGAGTGGAAGGCGCGCAGCCAGCCCGCGTCCCCGGTGCCCGCCGGCAGCGCCACGTTGACGGCGGTGCCCTCCGCGCTGTCCGCCCCGGTCTCCTCGGGCCAGCCCGTCTGCGGGAACAGCGTCCGCGGATGCTCGTGCAGCGAGATCGTCAGGACCCGCGGGTCCTCCCAGAAGGCCGCCTGGACCCCGTCACCGTGGTGCACGTCGACATCGATGTACGCGACCCGCTCGGCGCCCAGCTCCAGCAGCCGGGCGATCGCGAGAGCGGCGTCGTTGTAGACGCAGAACCCCGAGGCGGCACCCGGCATCGCGTGGTGCAGCCCGCCGGCGAAGTTGACCGCGTGCAGCGCCTCCCCGCGCCACACGGCCTCCGCCGCCCCCACGGACTGCCCGGCGATCAGCGCGGACACCTCGTGCATCCCGGCGAACGCGGGATCGTCCATGGTCCCGAGGCCGTACGAGAGGTCGGCCGACGCGGGATCGGCGGACGCGGCCTTGACCGCCGCCACGTAGTCCTCGCGGTGCACCAGCCGCAGCGTCGAGTCCCCGGCGGGCTTGGCCGCCACGACGTCGACGGCCCCGTCGAGCCCGAAGGCATCGACGAGTCCCCGGGTCAGCCGGAGCCGGACCGGATCCATCGGATGGTCCGGCCCGAAGTCATACGCCGTTACTGCCTGGTCCCACATCAGCTGTGCGCGGCCGCTCATGCACGTCACCGTATCGGTCCGGTTGAGGTTCGAACGAGCGGGCGTACCCGAGGGTCGCCAGGACCAGGACCATGGGTACGAGCATGGCGCCCCGGTAGTTCCACGCGTCACCCAGCGCGCCCACGAGCGGGGACCCGACCAGGAAGCCGACGTAGTTGAAGATGTTCAGCCGCGCGATCGCCGTGTCCGACGCCCCGGGGAAGAGCCTCCCGGCGGCCGCGAAGGTCTGCGGGACGATCACACACAGCCCGAGGCCCAGCAGCGTGAACCCGAGCATGCCCACCCCGGCGCCCGGTGCCACGGCGACCACACCGAACCCGAGCGCGGCGACCACGGCACCCAGCCGCACCACCGCCACGGCCCCGAAGCGCCGCACCCCGAAGTCACCGACGGCCCGCCCGACCAGCGTCATCACCATGTAGACGTTGTACGGAACGGTCGCCATCTGCTCCGAGCTGCCCAGTACGTCCTTGAGGTACTTCGCGCTCCAGTTGGAGACCGTCGAGTCCCCGATGTAGGCGAACGTCATCACCAGGCACAGCGGCAGCAGCAGCTTGAAGACGAGAGGCCCGGCACCCGCACCGGCCTGCGCGTCCTCCGTCCCGTCCGCGTCCGTACCCCCGTCGACGTACCACCGGCTGCCGACCAGGGCGAGCGGCAGCAGCACCAGCACGACCGGCAGGTACGACACGAAGAGGCTCTGGTGCCAGTGCGCCCCGGCCCACGCGAGCGAGGCGCCCACGATCCCGCCCAGGCTGTACGCGGCGTGGAAGCCGAGCATGATGCTGCGCCCGTACGACCGCTGGAGGCTCACCCCGAGCATGTTCATCGAGGCGTCGAGGCCCCCGACCGCCAGACCGAAGACGCCGAGGGCGACGGCCACCTCGGCGAGCCGGTCACCGGCACCGACACCGAGCAGGGCCAGCAGCACCACCGGCTGCGACCACCGCAGGATGCGGCTGGGGCGTATGCGCTTGACCAGATGTTCGGTGGTGACGCTGCCCAGCCCGGCGAGGACCGGGACGGCCGCCAGGAACAACGGCAGCAGCGCGTCGGAGATCCCGTAGCGGTCCTGGATGGCCGGGATACGCGTCACGAGCAGCGCGAAGGCGGCACCCTGAGCGAAGAAACTGAACGCCAAAGAGGCCCTACCGCGCCGCAGCACATCTGTCATGGCGGCGAGCGTAGGGCCCCGGCTTACCGGTGGGTAGATCAAGCCGAAGGTGAATTTTGCTCAGCTCTTCGGGGGCGGACCGTCGAGGGAGGGCCGAGGTCCTCGTGGCGGACCCGAACGGGCCCGCCGCCAGGGGGTGTTCAGCCGTGCGTCCCGGCGCCGGCGGCGAGCTCGTGCTCCAGCATCTTCTCCATCGGGACGACGGCGAAGCGGCCGCTGACCAGGAAGGCGAGGACCATCGAGGCGATCGTGACGACCGTGCCGAGCCAGACCATGGTGTCGATCGGCAGCGTGTAGGCGCCCACGGCCTTCGCGACGCACTCGCTGAGCAGGACCGTGCCCCACACCAGCGAGAAGGTCCGCTCGGCCTTCCGGAAGGGCTCGGACCCGGCCGCCAGCCGGTTCCAGGCCGCGGCCCGCGCCGCGTCACCCTTCACCAGGAACGGCTTCATGCCCTGCGTCATCATCGGCCGCCCTAGCCGCACGGACACGAGGACACCGATCCCGATCACGCTGCTGACCCCACTGTCCTTCGCGAGCATCAGCCGCGGGTCCCCGGCGACCAGGCTGAGCGCGAGCCCGACGACGTTGACGACCAGGATCAGCGCGGCCAGGGCGTTGACCCTGCGCTCCTTCACCACGCTCCACACGGTCCGCACGGCCGGCACGACACTGCTCCAGCCGAGGGCGGCCATCGTGCTCATCCCGAACCCGTTCTTCAGCAGGTAGTACGAGCCGACGGGCACCGCCACGTCCACGATCAGCGGCAGGAAGCTCGGCCGGGGGCCGGCGCTCTCCGGGGTGACCGCGCCCGCTCCGGCAGCGCGGGCGGTCTCTGTGGTCTCGCCGGTGCTGATCTCGGTGGCGGTGATGGTCATGGTCGGGTCCCTCCGTCGTCGCTGTGTACGTCCCGTTCCGATGTACTCAGCTTCGCGGTCGGACCCCTCCCTCCGACAGAAACGATCGTCCGGTGCTCGGCATGACAAATGTCAGCGCCCGCGGATGGGTGCCGTCATACCAGCAGGTCAGCCAACTCGCCCATGTCGGCGAACAGTTGGGTGGCACCGGTCAGCCTCTCCGCGGGGGTCATGGCGGTGAACCCGTACACGTCCATCCCGGCCGCGTTGGCCGCCTGGACGCCCAGCGGGCTGTCCTCGACGACGGCGCACCTCTCGGGCCGTACGCCCATGCGCTCGGCGGCGTGGAGGAACAGATCGGGGGCCGGCTTGCCCCGTCCGACGTCCTGCGAGCTGAAGACCCGCGATGCGTCGAACCAGCGGTCGAGTCCGGTCGTCCGGTGTCCGACCCGGATGCGCTCATGGCTGCCGGAGGAGGCCACGCAGTACGGCACTCCGTCCGCGGCCAGCTTCTCCAGCACCTGCTCCGCACCGGGTACGGGCTTCAGCTCCCGTTCGAAGGCGGCGAAGACCCGCGCGTGGAAGACGTCGTCGAAGTCGTCCGGCAACCGCCGGCCGGTGCGCTCCAGGACGAGATCGTGGACGCGGTGCATCGCGGAGCCCATGTAGTCCCGCAGGGAGTCCTCGTACGAGGTCGGGTGTCCCAGTTCGGTGAGATGGGCGGCCAGCAGGGTGTTGGAGATCGGCTCGCTGTCCACGAGGACGCCGTCGTTGTCGAAAATAATCAGGTCGTAGCGCATAACAAAGACCCTAAACGCAGAAAACCCCCGTACCGGTATCCCCGGCACGGGGGTTTTCACAAAAATTGTTCGGCGGCGTCCTACTCTCCCACAGGGTCCCCCCTGCAGTACCATCGGCGCTGTGAGGCTTAGCTTCCGGGTTCGGAATGTAACCGGGCGTTTCCCTCACGCTATGACCACCGAAACACTATGAAACTGTCAACCGCACCACGCTCTGTGACAAACGTGGGGTTGTTCGTGGTTTCAGAACCAACACAGTGGACGCGAGCAACTGAGGACAAGCCCTCGGCCTATTAGTACCAGTCACCTCCACCCGTTACCGGGCTTCCAGATCTGGCCTATCAACCCAGTCGTCTACTGGGAGCCTTAACCCCTCAAGGGGGTGGGAATACTCATCTTGAAGCAGGCTTCCCGCTTAGATGCTTTCAGCGGTTATCCCTCCCGAACGTAGCCAACCAGCCATGCCCTTGGCAGGACAACTGGCACACCAGAGGTTCGTCCGTCCCGGTCCTCTCGTACTAGGGACAGCCCTTCTCAATATTCCTACGCGCACAGCGGATAGGGACCGAACTGTCTCACGACGTTCTAAACCCAGCTCGCGTACCGCTTTAATGGGCGAACAGCCCAACCCTTGGGACCGACTCCAGCCCCAGGATGCGACGAGCCGACATCGAGGTGCCAAACCATCCCGTCGATATGGACTCTTGGGGAAGATCAGCCTGTTATCCCCGGGGTACCTTTTATCCGTTGAGCGACGGCGCTTCCACAAGCCACCGCCGGATCACTAGTCCCGACTTTCGTCCCTGCTCGACCCGTCGGTCTCACAGTCAAGCTCCCTTGTGCACTTACACTCAACACCTGATTGCCAACCAGGCTGAGGGAACCTTTGGGCGCCTCCGTTACTCTTTAGGAGGCAACCGCCCCAGTTAAACTACCCATCAGACACTGTCCCTGATCCGGATCACGGACCCAGGTTAGACATCCAGCACGACCAGACTGGTATTTCAACGACGACTCCACAACCACTGGCGTGGCTGCTTCAAAGTCTCCCAGCTATCCTACACAAGCCGAACCGAACACCAATATCAAACTGTAGTAAAGGTCCCGGGGTCTTTCCGTCCTGCTGCGCGAAACGAGCATCTTTACTCGTAGTGCAATTTCACCGGGCCTATGGTTGAGACAGTCGAGAAGTCGTTACGCCATTCGTGCAGGTCGGAACTTACCCGACAAGGAATTTCGCTACCTTAGGATGGTTATAGTTACCACCGCCGTTTACTGGCGCTTAAGTTCTCAGCTTCGCCAC
>NZ_JBHXDQ010000012.1:0-377 GCF_042725875.1 Streptomyces sp. NPDC127038
CGCGGGCGTCCGAGGGCCGCGTCAGAAGCCGCCGCCGGCCCAGGCGCCCGACGGAGGCCGGATACGCATTTCCGCGGATGCCGGGGAAGGCCTCCGGGGGATTTCGAGTACGGATTCCTGCGTAGGCCGGTCACGGATTCCGTGGATGGCGCGCGCCGGGACGGTGCGGGTCCCCGCGCACACGGCGGCGGCGGGCGCCCCCCGGGGGGGGGCCCCGCGCCCGGGAACAGCGGGCGGCGGGGGGGGGGGCCTCGGCCCCGGGCTGGGGGGGTGTCACGCCCATGCCCGCGCGGGTGTGCAGGGGGATGCTGCCGTCGTAGTTCTCCTGGTGGGGGTGGGGGCCGGGCGGGGGGGGGTGCTGGTCGTGGACCCCGGGC
>NZ_JBHXDQ010000012.1:387-162626 GCF_042725875.1 Streptomyces sp. NPDC127038
GGGCGCCCCCGTGAGGGGAGCCCGGCGCCGGAGAACAGCGTGCGGCGGTGCGGGGGCCGTCGGCCCGGGGCTCAGCCGGCGTTCTTGATCGCCGAGATGTCGAAGTTCAGCTTGATCTTGTCGGAGACGAGGACGCCACCGGTCTCCAGGGCCGCGTTCCAGGTGAGGCCCCAGTCGGAGCGGAGGATCTCGGCCTTGCCCTCGAAGCCCACGCGCTCGTTGCCGAACGGGTCCTTCGCGGAGCCGTTGAACTCCAGGTCGATGCTGATCTGCTTGGTGGTGCCGAGGATCTCCAGGTCACCGGTGATCCGGTAGTCGTCGCCGCCCAGGGCCTCCGCCTTGACGGAACGGAAGGTCATCGACGGGAACTCGTCGGTCTTGAAGAAGTCGGCGCTCTTGAGGTGACCGTCGCGGTCGGCGGACCCGGTGTCGATGCTGTCCATCGTGATGTCGAGGGAGGCCGTGGACCGGGAGGGGTCGCCGCCGTCCAGGTGCAGCGTGCCCTCGAACTCGTTGAACGAGCCCTTGACGTTGGTGACCATCGCGTGCCGGGCGACGAAGCCGATCGTCGAGTGGGCCGGGTCGATGGTGTACTCGCCGGTCAGGGCGGCCAGGTCGGGGCTGACGGCGGTGGCCGTCGTGGTGGCCGCCGCGGCGGCGGAGGTCTCGGCGGTGTCGGTGGTCTTGCGGCCGAAGATGCCCATCAGAAGCTCCTTGGGAGAGGGGCCGCGGGTCCGGGGAGAGCCACGGCGACTTTCTGTTGAATGTTCAACGAGGTCAACACGGCACACCGTAGACCTATTCCGTTCAACTTTCAACAGCATCCGCAGTGTGCGGGAGAGGTGACATTCGGTCACGAGCGGTTCGCTTCCGGGGCCGCCGCCGGACCGGCGGCCGAGGGGTGCGGACCGCCGAACGGGGGTCCGTGTCACCCCGCTGACGGCATGGGCCGCTCATGAATGCCGGATGGCACTCGGCCGAACGGTTTGTGCGACCCCGACAAGACCGAACCCCTCCCGGCAGTCGGATCGCCTGCATGTGATGGTGGTTCTGTTCAGGGGCACCAGGAAAACGGTCCGAGGACTGTGCAGAGTCGACGGGCCTCTTTCCTTGGTGGACTTCGTATGGTCGCTACATGACCGTTTTGGACGAGGCCGACACCGCGAGCACCACGATCCCCGCAGGCGAACCGACCGACGCGCGTGGCCGCGTGGCGGAGCTGCACGCCATCCGCGCGGCGGCGCTGGCCGGCCCGAGCGAGAAGGCGACCGAGGCGCAGCACGCCAAGGGCAAGCTGACCGCCCGGGAGCGCATCGAGCTGCTGCTCGACGCGGGCTCGTTCCAGGAGGTCGAGCAGCTGCGCCGGCACCGGGCGACCGGGTTCGGCCTGGAGGCCAAGAAGCCGTACACCGACGGTGTCATCACCGGCTGGGGCACGGTCGAGGGCCGCACGGTCTTCGTGTACGCCCACGACTTCCGCATCTTCGGCGGCGCGCTGGGCGAGGCCCACGCCACGAAGATCCACAAGATCATGGACATGGCCATCGCGGCGGGTGCGCCGCTGGTCTCCCTGAACGACGGCGCCGGCGCCCGTATCCAGGAGGGCGTCTCCGCGCTCGCCGGTTACGGCGGCATCTTCCAGCGCAACACCAAGGCCTCCGGGGTCATCCCGCAGATCTCGGTCATGCTCGGCCCCTGCGCCGGTGGCGCGGCCTACAGCCCCGCGCTGACCGACTTCGTGTTCATGGTCCGCGAGACCTCGCAGATGTTCATCACCGGCCCGGACGTCGTCAAGGCGGTCACCGGCGAGGAGATCACCCAGAACGGCCTGGGCGGCGCCGACGTCCACGCCGAGACCTCCGGCGTGTGCCACTTCGCGTACGACGACGAGGAGACCTGCATCGCCGAGGTGCGCTACCTCCTGTCGATGCTGCCGCAGAACAACCGCGAGAACCCGCCGCGCGCGGAGTCCGCGGACCCCGCCGACCGCCGCAGCGAGGTGCTCCTCGACCTGGTCCCGGCCGACGGCAACCGCCCGTACGACATGACCAAGGTCATCGAGGAGCTCGTCGACGACGGCGACTACCTCGAGGTCCACGAGCGCTGGGCCCGCAACATCATCTGTGCGCTGGCCCGCCTCGACGGCCAGGTCGTCGGCATCGTCGCCAACCAGCCGCAGAGCCTCGCGGGTGTGCTCGACATCGAGGCGTCCGAAAAAGCTGCGCGCTTTGTCCAGATGTGTGACGCTTTCAATATCCCGATCATCACGCTGCTGGACGTGCCCGGGTTCCTCCCGGGTGTCGACCAGGAGCACGGCGGGATCATCCGGCACGGCGCGAAGCTGCTCTACGCCTACTGCAACGCGACGGTGCCGCGGATCTCCCTCATCCTGCGCAAGGCGTACGGAGGTGCCTACATCGTCATGGACAGCCAGTCCATCGGGGCGGACCTCACCTACGCCTGGCCGACGAACGAGATCGCCGTGATGGGCGCCGAGGGTGCCGCCAACGTCATCTTCCGCCGCCAGATCGCCGACGCCGCCGATCCCGAGGCCATGCGGGTCCGCATGGTCAAGGAGTACAAGGCCGAGCTGATGCACCCGTACTACGCGGCGGAGCGCGGCCTGGTCGACGACGTGATCGACCCCGCCGAGACCCGCGAGGTGCTGATCAAGTCGCTCGCGATGCTGCACACCAAGCACGCGGACCTGCCCTCCCGCAAGCACGGCAACCCCCCGCAGTAACCCGGCGGATCCTCCGCGGTACCCCCGCGGAAACCTCTCTCATGGAGACTGAAACCTATGAGCAACGCTGACATCCGCGTCGAGAAGGGCCATGCCGAGCCCGAGGAGGTCGCCGCCATCACGGCGATCCTCCTGGCCCGTGCCGCCTCCGCTCCCACTGATGCCGCCTCCTCCGACCGCCCCCACCGCAAGGCGGGCTGGCGCCGCCTGGAGCGGGAGCCCGGTTTCCGGGCGCCGCACAGCTGGCACTGAGAGTCCGACGCCCACAGCCCCGTCCTCCACCGGAGGGCGGGGCTGTGGTGTGTCCGGAAGTCCGCGGGCGCCCTCCACGGCCGACTGGGGCCCCTTTCCCGGGCGTCGGGGCATCCCGCGTCCTCGTGCCGCCCGACGCGGCTCCACGGGGCGGCAGTTGGATCCGGCGCTCCCGTACGGGCGTACCGGGCAAGGGCGTTCGGGCGGAAGAGCCGCCGGACCGGCGCGGCCGGCGACGCACGACGGCCCCTGCCTCTCCGGGCGGAGAGGCAGGGGCCGTCGTCGTGCGAGCGTGTGACGCTAGCGCAGGCGCGCCATGAGGGCGTGCTCGACCAGCGTGATGAGCGCCGACTTGGCGTCCGCGCGGTGGCGGGCGTCGGTCGTGATGATCGGGGCGTCCGGGCCGATCTGAAGGGCCTCGCGGACTTCCTCCGGGTTGTACGGCTGGTTGCCGTCGAAGCCGTTGAGGGCGATGACGAACGGAAGGCCGCTGTTCTCGAAGTAGTCGACCGCGGGGAAGCAGTCGGCGAGACGCCGGGTGTCCACCAGGACGATCGCGCCGATGGCGCCGCGGACCAGGTCGTCCCACATGAACCAGAAGCGGTCCTGGCCCGGCGTACCGAAGAGGTACAGGATCAGGTCCTGGTCGAGGGTGATACGGCCGAAGTCCATGGCGACGGTCGTCGTCGTCTTGTCTCCGGTGTGCGTGAGGTCGTCGATGCCCGCCGAAGCGGACGTCATGACGGCCTCGGTGCGCAGCGGGTTGATCTCCGAGACGGCGCCGACGAACGTGGTCTTGCCCACGCCGAAGCCGCCCGCCACCACGATCTTCGCGGACGTGGTGGAGCGGGAAGGCCCTCCGCTAGAGCTTGCGAAGTCCACTGAGCACCCTTTCGAGCAATGTCACGGCTGGCTGGCCGCCGGCGCTCTCGTCGCCGCCCGGCTGATGAATGGCGACCAGGCCCGCTTCCGCCAAGTCGGCGACGAGGATCCTGGCTACACCGAGAGGGATGGTCAGCAGGGCCGAGATCTCGGCCACCGACTTGATCTCCCGGCAGAGGTTGCAGATGCGCTGATGCTCGGGCAACTGGCCCTGCATCTGGTGCGGCTGCGCGGTGGTGTGCACCAGCGCCTCGATGGCGAGCTGGTAGCGGGGCCTGGTGCGGCCACCCGTCATGGCGTAGGGACGCACCAGTGGATTGTTGGACGCCCCGGCGGGCGACGCCTCGGGTGAGCGTCGCTGCGGCTGCACGGGCTGGATACGCGGTGCCGACGGCTGGTCGTACGGAGACGGCCCGGGACCCTGGGGACCCTGGGGCGCGTACGGCTGCCGTCGCTGGTGGGGTGCGGAGGGAGGAAAGTTGTACCGGTTCGGGTCGCCTGAACCGTCGCCCTGCCCCTGGCCGGGGCCGTACGACCAATTGCCCGAAGACGAACCGCCTGGGGGTGTTACCACTTTCTCTCCTCCTCCGACTGTGCCGGGCACCCAACGCTGGGACCGCGTCCCGAAACCTTACGGCCCCGGGACGACAATTCGCACCGTCTGTCTATTAGTTGAGAAGGCTGCCCTGGAGCTCCGCACGAAGATCCGGAGTGAGGACCGTGCCCGCACGGTCCACCAGAAGCGCCATCTCGTACCCAATGAGACCGATGTCCGCCTCAGGGTGTGCGAGTACTGCGAGTGAAGAACCGTCCGAGATGGACATGAGGAAGAGGAATCCTCGCTCCATCTCCACAACGGTCTGGTTCACGTGGCCGCCCTCGAAGATACGGGACGCGCCCGCGGTCAAAGAGGTCAGGCCGGACGCGACGGCGGCGAGCTGGTCGGCGCGGTCGCGGGGAAAGCCTTCGGACATAGCCAGAAGGAGTCCATCGGCGGAGACCACCACTGTGTGCGACACACCGGGGGTGTTGTCCACGAAGTTGGTGATCAACCAGTTCAGGTTCTGTGCCGCCTGGCTCATCGGGCTCACACTAACGCTCCTGGTTGTAGGTGCTGTCAGAACCGAGGCCCTGACCGTTCGTCTCACTACCTGCACTGCGTCCCCGCTCGACACCGCGACGCAGGTTGCTCAGCCTGCCCCGGACGTCTTCGGGAGCACGGGAGACCTGGGGGCCTCCCTGGGGGGTCGATTCCGCGGTTCCCTCGACCAGGTTGGCCTTGGGTACCCGCCGCGGCAGACCGGACGAGGTGACCCCGCCCGCCTTGGGCTTCTTCAGCTGCTCGGCGCGCTGCCAGCGGTCGTCGTTGGACGACCGCCAGTCGTCACCCGCGTTCCCGGAGGAAGCGGGCGCAGACTGCGCCGCCGGTTCCGCAGGGCGCCGACCGTTGCCGGCCGGGGCGGCTCCGCGACGGGGAAGCCCCGCGTCGGTCATCGTGTGGGGGGCCGAGGCGGCCGGACCCGGACGACCAAAGCCTACGCTGTCCCGCTCGCTCGCGTCAGCGACCTGCGGAGATTCCGCTTGCGGAGCGTAGTCGGCCTGGTACCCGCCCTGGTACGCGTCCTGCTGCGGCCAGTCGTCCTGGTAGGACGGCTCACCGAAACCGGACAGCGTCTCCGGGGCGGAGACACCCATTCCGGCGTGCTCCTGCTGAACCGGCTCCGTGTAGGAGGGCTCAGGGTAGCCGCCATTGGACGGGAAGTACGCCTCGTCGTACGCGGCCTGCTGAGGCTCCTCGTACGACGTCTGCTGGTCGTACGTGGTCTGCTGCTCCTCGTGCACACCCTGGGCGCCGTCGTACGCCGGGGCACCCTCGAAGGACTGCTGTCCCTCGTCGTACCCGTGAGCCGGCTGGGCGTCGAAGCCCTCGGCGTAGCCCTGGGGGGCCTCGCCCGCCTCGGGACCGTGCGTCTGGGCCTCCAGCGCGGCACGGCGCCCCTCACGCATGAGGGAGCGGCCCACGGGGTCCAGATCGCGGATGTCGTCCGGGACCTCGTAGCGGCTGTCGTCGAAACCGAGGTCCGCCGCGGTCAGCACGGGCTGCTGCTGGGTCCCGAAGTTCTCACCCTGGAACGACTGCTGCTGCTCGGGGATGATCTGGGACACGGTGAACTCGTCGCGCATCGGCTGCTGTTCGCCACCGCCACCGTGGGTGATGGCGTCGGGCAGCATGACCAGGGAGGTGGTGCCGGCCTGCTCGCCCGAGGGGCGCAGCTGGACCCGGATGCCGTGCCGGTCCGACAGACGGCCGACCACGAAGAGGCCCATGCGCTGGGAGATCGCGGCGTCCACGGTCGGCGGGTTGGCCAGCTTGTGGTTGATGTCCGCGAAGTCCTCGGCGGTGAGGCCGATGCCCTTGTCGTGGATCTCGACCATGATGCGGCCGTCGGGAAGACGGGTCGCGGTGACGCGGACCTTGGTCTGCGGGGAGGAGAACGTGGTCGCGTTCTCCAGCAGCTCGGCCAGCAGGTGCACGAGGTCGGTCACGGCGCGGCCGTGGATCTCGGCCTCCGGGACGCCGGAGAGCTCGATGCGCTCGTACTGCTCCACCTCGGAGGAGGCGGCGCGCAGGACGTCGACCAGCGGGACCGGCTGGTCCCAGCGGCGGCCGGGCTCCTCGCCGGCGAGGACCAGGAGGTTCTCGCCGTTGCGGCGCATACGGGTCGCGAGGTGGTCCAGGCGGAAGAGGTTCTCCAGCTGGTCCGGGTCGGCCTCGTTGTTCTCCAGGTCGGTGATCAGGGTCAGCTGGCCCTCGATCAGCGACTGGTTGCGGCGCGAGAGGTTCGTGAAGATCGCGTTGATGTTGCCTCGCAGGAGGGCCTGCTCGGCGGCCAGTCGTACGGCCTCGCGGTGGACCTGGTCGAAGGCTCGGGCGACCTCGCCGATCTCGTCCGTCGTGTTGATCGGGATCGGCTGCACACGGGTGTCGACCCGGCCGGGGTCGGTGCGCGAGAGCTGGTCGACCAGCATCGGCAGGCGCTGCTCGGCGACATTGAAGGCGGCGCTGCGCAGCTGGCGCATCGAGCGGGACATCTGGCGGGCCACCATGCCGGCCAGGATGAACGCGGCGAGCAGGGCGACGACGACGATGGCACCGGTGATGAAGGCGTCGGTCTGCGCCGTGTTGGAGATGTCGCCGGCCTCGGCCACGGCCTTGTCGGCGAGGTCGGACTCGATCTGGCGGTACGCGTTGTACTTGGCGGTGTTGACCGCCATCCAGTTCTGCGCGGTGATGCCGCTCGCGGCCAGCGTGGCGCGGTCGCTCTCCTGCGGGGACTGGAGCTGCGCCAGAGCCGTGACCATGTCGGTCGGGTTCGACGGCGGCGGTACGTAGTTGGGGTCGGCGGCCGCGGCTTCCCGCGCCTTCGCCGTCAGCTCGGCCTTGACCTTGGCCGTGGCCTCGTCGAGCTTGGTGGAGTCCTCCTCGGTACCACCACCGCGGTACTCCTCGACGGCGATGCCTTCGAGGTAGGCGTACGAGGACAGGGCGACGCGCTGGCTCGCCAGGCTGCTCAGACCGGGGCCCGGCTTGATCAGCATGTGCATGCCGATGGACCGCTCCAGCGACAGCGCGGCCTTGGACAGCGAGATCGCGTAGACCGTACGGCCGTAGCTGGTGATGTTTCCGGTGCCCAGACCGAGCTCGTTGGCGAACTCCATCAGCGGGTGCTGGATCTGGAGGTAGCCCTCCTCGGTCTGCACGCCGGTGAGCTTGCTGCCGTACGCGAGGGCCCGCAGCTTCGTGAGACCGGGCTCGACGTTGCGGAAGACCGAGAGGCGGCGCTCAAGACCCGGCGTCTTGGGCATGTTCTGCGCGGCCTGGTCGAAGGCGTCCGCGGCCAGGTCGGTGTCCCGGCGGACCTTGACGACGGTCGCGTCCTTCGCGCCCTTGCCGGTCAGCAGGGGCGCGGCGCTGAGGTCGCGCTCGACGAACAGCTTGTCGCCGTAGTTCAGGGCCGCCTGCACCAGGCGGGCCGTCTTCTCGGCGTCCTGGGCTTCCTGCCAGGTGTCGATCGAGCCCTTCACCTGGAAGCCGCCCATGACGAGGCCGACCACCACGGGTATGAGCAGGATCGCGTTCAGCCTGGTCGGCACGCGCCAGTTGCGCGGGGAGAATCGGCTCCCGCTCGGCGCGGGCGCCGGCGTGGGCTCGGGGCCGGCGACTTGTGCGGGCGCCGCTCCGCGCGCCGGCGGGGTGAAGTTGCCCCGTGCCGACGGCTCGGGACCGTTCATGCTTCGCCTCACTCGACCAACAACCTCTCGGCGTCGGCACCCACTGTGTGCCGCCGTATCTACCAGCGCCCTTGACTACTGGGCAGTTCAGCGCATTCCAGCACGTCAAGCAGCGCCATTCCAAACACTCGGAACGGATGATTCCGAGTGGCGCTGACCACAGATAAAACGGTCATAAAGAGCGAGCCCCGCCAAAAGACGGGGCTTTCATGAACGCAGGGGCACCGGCTGACCGCTATGCGTGTCGGGGCCCCCGAAATTCTCTGTCGAAACGTTATGAACACCGAGGCCGGCCGTGTCAAATGACACAGCCGGCTCCAATGCTTCTACGACAACTTCCATACAGGGCCGTCTACTTGGCTGCTACCGCAGCCGGGCCATGAGAGCGTGCTCGACCAGAGTGATCAGAGCGCTCTTCGCATCTGCACGGTGTCGCGCGTCCGTCGTGATGATCGGAGCGTCCGGGCCGATCTGAAGAGCCTCGCGCACTTCCTCCGGGTTGTACGGCTGGTGCCCGTCGAAGCCGTTGAGGGCGATGACGAACGGAAGGCCGCTGTTCTCGAAGTAGTCGACCGCGGGGAAGCAGTCGGCGAGACGCCGGGTGTCCACCAGGACCACGGCACCGATGGCGCCGCGGACCAGGTCGTCCCACATGAACCAGAAGCGGTCCTGGCCCGGCGTACCGAAGAGGTACAGGATCAGGTCCTGGTCGAGGGTGATACGGCCGAAGTCCATGGCCACCGTGGTGGTGGTCTTGTCCCCGGTGTGGGTGAGGTCGTCGATGCCCGCCGAAGCGGAGGTCATGACGGCCTCGGTCCGCAGGGGGTTGATCTCGGAGACGGCACCCACGAACGTGGTCTTGCCGACACCGAAGCCACCCGCTACGACGATCTTCGCGGAGGTGGTCGCCCGGCCTCCGTCAGAGCTTGCGAAGTCCACTGAGCACCCTTTCGAGCAGTGTCACGTCCGGCGCGCCGCCGTTGTTCTCATCGCCGCCAGGCTGGTGAATGGCGACAAGTCCGGCCTCGGCGAGGTCCGCGACAAGGATCCTGGCCACGCCGAGCGGCATGGACAGGAGGGCCGACACCTCGGCCACCGACTTCACTTCCCGGCACAGATGGCAGATGCGCTGGTGTTCGGGGAGCAGACCCATCAGCTGGGCCGGATCGGCCGTGGTGCTGATCAGAGCCTCTATGGCCAGTTGGTACCGCGGCCTGGTCCGGCCGCCGGTCATCGCGTACGGACGTACCAGCGGCTGGTCGCCTTCATCCCCGTACGACTCGGCGTACGGATCATGAGAGGCGGGGGGCGGGGTCATGAATCCTCCGGGCGGGACAGCAAGTCGGTCAGTCGTGCCGTCTGTTGAGGCCGGTGGGGGGATTGTGGCGGCCGGACGGTGATTTCGTGCGGTGTCTGGATCCGGCGGCGGTCAGTGAAGCAGACTGCCTTGTAGTTCGGCACGCAGGTCCGGCGTGAGGACGGCGCCCGCACGGTCGACGAGCAGTGCCATCTCGTAGCCGACAAGGCCGATGTCGCACTCCGGGTGGGAGAGGACCGCGAGGGACGATCCGTCCGAAACCGACATCAGGAAGAGGAAACCGCGCTCCATCTCCACGACCGTCTGGGCCACCGAGCCGCCTTCGAAGATCCGGGACGCCCCGGCGGTCAGCGAAGTGAGTCCGGAGGCGACGGCCGCCAGTTGGTCCGCGCGGTCGCGGGGGAAGCCTTCGGACATTGCCAGAAGGAGTCCGTCGGCGGACACGACGACGGTGTGGGACACCCCGGGGGTGTTGTCCACGAAGTTGGTGATCAACCAGTTGAGGTTCTGTGCCGCCTGGCTCATCGGGCTCAACTAACGCTCCTGCTGGTGAGTGGGGCTGGGGAAGCTGCCGGTCTGGCCGTTGGGAGCGGCCTGTCGACCTTGCTGAATGCCCCGACGGAGATTGGTCAGCCGGCCGCGTACGTCATCGGGCGCACGCGAGACCTGCGGACCGCTTTGGTGCTGTTGCTGCTGTGCCGTACCCGCGACGAGGTTGGCTCGCGGGACGCGGCGCGGCAGGCCTGAGGTGGTGACCCCGCCTGCCGACGGCTTGCGGGAACGCTCTGCCTGCTTGACGAGGTCGTCGTTGGGAGAGCTGCGCCACGTGGTGGTGGCGGCCGGTGCGGCGGCCGGCCGCTGCGGAGCCGGAGGAGTGGCGGGCTGCTGGGGGGCGGCCTGCGCGTATCCCTGGGAACCGTTGTTCTGGACGGCGCCATTGGCGGGCGCGCCGTCCGAGCCGTTCGCCTGACCGTGGAACCAGTTGGTCTCCAGGGTGTCGTACAGCGGGGTACGGCCGTCACCGGGGTTCGAGGCCGGGGGAAGCGCCTCGGGAGCCTGCGGACGGGCGGGCGGCTGTGGGGGAGCCGGTCGCTCGTACTGTCCGGTGGACGAACCCTGCCCGTTGCCGTACCCGGGTGCCGCGAACTGCCCGGTGGACGAGGGGTCCTGGGAAGGCGCGTAGCCCGGCTGGGCGAACTGGCCGGTGGACGACGGGGACTGGGAGGCCCCGTAGCCCTGGGCGGCGAACTGTCCCGTGGCGGCCGGGTTCTGGCCGTTGGAGGACTGGTTGCCGTAGCCGTACTGGCCGTTGTTCTGGCCGTTGTGCTGGCCGTTGTTCTGCGGCGCGGCCGCGCCGGGGCGCGGGGCGTCGAAGTCGGGACGGGCGAACTCCGCGGTGGAGGCGGGGTTCTGCCGGTCGTCGATCCGCGGCATGCGCGAGGTGGAGTCGGGGTCCTCGTGGCCGCGCGGAGTGTCGAGCGACGTACGCGGAACCGGCGGCTGCGCGTTGTCGTCGCTCCAGCTCGGCGTGCGCGCACCGGCGTTGCCGCCGGGCAGCTCGGCACGGGCGGAGGAGTTGCCGCGTCCGGGCAGCTGCGGCCGGCGACGGCCGCTCTTGCCGGACGGCGCCTGCGCGGGAGCGGCCGGAGCCGCACCGCTGTCGCCGAAGGAGTTCTGACCCGAGCCGTTCCCGTTGCCGTAAGCGTTCTTGCGGCCGCCGGAGGTGTCGCCGAAGGCGTTCGCCGACTGTCCGTCGCCGAAGCCCTGCTGCGAGCCGTTCTGGGCCGGGAAGCCCTGCTGCGGGCTCGCTCCGAAGGCGTTGGCGCCCGCGGGAGCCTGCCCGCCGCGCTGACCGCCCTGGGAACCGCGCCCACCGCCGGAGGCACCGGGGCGACCGCCCTGGTTGCTGCCGGGCAGTGCCGCCCGCTGACCCTGGCCCGAAGCGACCTGTCCGCGCTGCGGCGAGGCCCCGAGGGAGCCGCCGGGAGCGGAGGGGGAGCCGGCGCCGAGCGAGGGACCGCCCGAGCGACGGGCCGCGGCCACACCGGCCGAGGCCTGCGCCGCGGCGGGGCCGCCGCCGGAGGCACCCTGGCCGGGCTTGTTCGGCATGGGCTTCTTGCCGCCCTGGGCGACGTCCACGGGCAGCATGACCAGCGCGGTCGTACCACCGGAGTCGGACGGACGCAGCTGGATGCGGATGCCGTGACGCTGCGACAGACGACCGACCACGAACAGACCCATGCGGCGGGAGACGGAGACGTCCACCGTGGGCGGAGCGGCGAGCCGCTCGTTGATCGCGGCCAGGTCCTCGGGGGACAGACCGATACCGGTGTCGTGGATCTCGATCAGCACGCGGCCGTCGGGCAGGGCGTGACCGGTGACCTTGACCTTGGTCTGCGGGGAGGAGAACGACGTGGCGTTCTCCAGCAGCTCGGCGAGCAGGTGGACGAGGTCGTTGACGACCCGGCCGGCGACCTCGGTGCCCGGCACCGAGGCGAGTTCGATGCGCTCGTACTGCTCCACCTCGGAGGCGGCGGCGCGGAGGACGTCGACCAGCGGGACCGGACGGGTCCAGCGACGGCCGGGCTCTTCACCGGCGAGGACGAGGAGGTTTTCACCGTTACGGCGCATGCGGGTCGCGAGGTGGTCGAGCTTGAACAGCGAGGAGAGCTGGTCGGGGTCGGCCTCGCGGGACTCCAGCTCGGAGATGAGCGAGAGCTGGCGCTGGATAAGACCCTGGGAACGGCGCGAGAGGTTGGTGAACATCGCGTTGACGTTGCCTCGCAGAAGGGCCTGCTCGGCGGCGAGGCGGACGGCCTCGCGGTGCACGTCGTCGAAGGCCGCGGCCACCTGGCCGATCTCGTCCCGGGAGTGCACACCGACGGACTCCACCGAGGTGTCGACGTCCTGCGGGTCCGACTCCGAGAGCTGCTTGACGAGCTCGGGCAGACGGTCCTGGGCGACCCGGGTGGCGGTGTCCTGGAGGCGGCGCAGCGAGCGGATCATGGACCGGGCCACGACGAAGGCGCCGACGAGCGAGACACCGAGGACGAGCAGGATCAGTACACCGGAGATGATCGCTTCACTCTGGGACTGGTTGCGCAGCTCACGGGCCTTCTGCTCCATCTCGCTGAGCAGCGTGGTCTCGATCTTCGACATCTGGTCGATCTTGGCCGAGTCGTCGTCGAGCCAGTCGAGGTACGACCGCTTGTTCTGCGTCTTCAGACCTTCGGGGTTGCTCAGCACGCGCTTGGCGTACTGGTCGGCCGACTTGATCGTCGGGTTGTCACCCTCGATGGGCAGGAGCAGTTCCGTGCTGCCGGCACCGTAGATGTTCTTGAAGCTGCTGTTCTCGGACTCCTGGCTCTCCTGCGCGGACAGCGCGTACTGCTGGTCGTTCTTGGAGAGGTTTCCGAAGACCGTGGGGCGCGTGGGCAGCGCCGCGGCGATGATGGCCCGCTGGACGGAGGCGTACTCCTTGGCGGAGGAGAAGGCCGCCAGTGCACGGGTGCGCTGGATCATCTCCGGGTTGCTGGTCGCCTCGGCCATGTCCTGCGACAACGCGAGGAGCTCGGTGACCAGGCGGTGGTACGCGTCCACCGTCTGGGTGGCGTTCGCCGGGTCGTTGTAGGCGTCGCTGCGGATCTGGTTGAGCTTGTAGAGCTCGCTCACGACGCCGACGAGGCTGTCGTGCACACCGGACAGCTGGCCCTTCGACGTGGCGTCGTCGACCTGCTGCGTGCCCTCGAGGAAGTGCTTCTTGGCTATGTCGGTGTTGTCACGCACCGACTTGACCTTGAAGTCGTTGGCCAGGGCCCCGTGAGCCAGCGGACCGGCCGACTCGTCGCGCTCCTTCTGGAGCGCGGCGGCGAGCTCGGTGGCCTGCTTGGTCATCTCGGTCAGCAGTCGCATGTTGTCGAGCTGCTGGATGTTGTCCATCGACTCGTTGATGCGGAGCGCACCCAGCGAGGTCGCGGCGACCACGGGGAGTGCGAGCAGCGAGACGAGTCGCGTCGAGATGCGCCAGTTCCGCAGCGCTACGCGCGAGCCGTAGCTCGGCGTGCTTGTCTGCGTGGCGTCGGTCGTGGTGGCGGGAGCCTTGGGCTTCGCGCCGGCGCGAGCGGAGTGTTCACCGCTGCCGCCGACCTCTGCCGGTCCCGGGTTCTGGGCGTGCTGGGGCGAGGAACCGCGGTCGGTCCCGCCGCGCGGCTCCGGCTCCGCCGAAGCGCTGCCATCCCTCTTGAAACGTCCCTGCACTAGCGTCGCAACCTCTGGACCAGGCGCCCCTCCGCTGGAACGGCGGGACGGTGTCGGCGTTGTACACAGGCGCAGATGCGCTCTGTGTATGTGGTCTGAGTGACCGGCGCAGGTTCCCCCTTCCCGCCGCCACTCGGCGCTCAGTAGCGCCCCTGCGCGCCGGATCGTGAATCCGCGGCGGTCCGAGGAATTCCAGCACAGTGCAGGATCTCCAACAAGGGCCGTGTACCAGGCTGTGACCTCCGTGACAGCATGTGAGTGCGCTGTCACCAGGTGTGTAAAGGGTTCTCGTACATACCGGGCATAGGCCTACGAGCCACGGGCGTCCCCACCCTGTCCCAGTCGCGATGATCAGGAGCGGAATGATTGGTTCAGTGGAGTAATGTCCGTTTGGTCGCCCCGAGTGGGGGGCCTCGATTGACCGGTTTGCCCCTTGGTGAGTGAGCAAACTCACACGGCGATCATGGCGTCTTCACGGCATCGCCAGGGAATTGAATGTTTAGCCTGACGCTTTACAGGGATGGCGAATCCGACAACCCGCGCCTATACGGGGCTCTTTGCCCCCGGCGGCGCCCAGGACGACAAGGTCGAGCAAAACGGTGAAGACGACGATGATGTTCCGCAACATTGCCAACCCGCGGCGCACGACGCTGGCGCACCTCGAGGACGCCGACGCCCTGCGCACGCCGGAGCTGCCGGAGCACGCGGTCACGCTTCCCCTCCAGACCGCCAACCCCCGTCGCACCGTCCTGATGGACGCCCCGGTCGCGGTCGCCGCCGCGGAGTGACCCCGGCGGCCGGCCCGAGGGCCGCGCCCTGCGCGCGGCCCCGCCGGCCACCGCCACCGCCCCGGCTCCGGGACCACCGCCCTCCGGGGACCGGCGGCCCGCCCGTCCCCGGGACCGGCACCAGCACCCCTCCCCGTCCGGGACCGGCGCCCCGCCGCCCACCGCCCCGGCGGATGGCTCACCGCCCCGGCGGATATACGCGAAGCCCGCAGCCCCTGCCGCGTTAGCCTGGAGCGTCAGACTCCAGCCAGCTCAGTGAGGGGCGCAAGGATCCCGTGCGCATCGCCAGATTCTCCATCGACGGCAACGTCGCTTTCGGCGCGGTCGAGGGCGACAAGCCGGACGAGCTCGTCCTCGACATCATCAAGGGCATCCCGTTCGCGGACTTCGAGCTCTCCGGGACGAAGGTCCCGCTGAACAAGGTCCGGCTGCTGCCGCCGGTGCTCCCGAACAAGGTCGTGGCCTTCGGCCGCAACTACGCCGAGCACGCCCAGGAGCTCGGCAACGAGGTGCCCGAGGCCCCGTTCGCCTTCTTCAAGCCCTCGACCTCGGTGACCGGTCCCGGCGACCCGATCCAGTACCCCTCCTTCTCCAGCGAGCTCCACCACGAGGCGGAGCTCGCCGTCGTCATCGGCCGCATGTGCCGCGAGGTGCCGCGCGAGCGCGTCAAGGACGTGATTCTCGGTTACACCTGCGCCAACGACGTGACCGCCCGCGACGTGCAGAGGCGCGAGAAGCAGTGGGCCCGCGCCAAGGGCTTCGACAGCTCCTGCCCGCTCGGCCCCTGGATCGAGACCGACCTCGACCCCGCCGACCTGACCATCCAGTGCACGGTCAACGGGCAGCAGCGGCAGCTCGGCCGCACCAGCGAGATGATCCACTCCGTCGAGGACCTGATCGTCAACATCACCGAGGCCATGACGCTGCTCCCCGGCGACGTGATCCTCACCGGCACCCCGGCTGGGGTCGGCCCCCTGAACGTCGGCGACGAGGTCGCCGTCACCATCGAAGGCATCGGCACTCTCACCAACAAGGTGATCAAGCGTGGCTAACGTCCGTGTACGTTTCTGTCCCTCCCCGACCGGCAACCCCCACGTCGGGCTGGTCCGCACCGCCCTGTTCAACTGGGCGTTCGCCCGGCACAACGAAGGCACCCTGGTCTTCCGTATCGAGGACACCGACGCGGCCCGCGACTCCGAGGAGTCGTACGGGCAGCTCCTCGACTCGATGCGCTGGCTGGGCTTCGACTGGGACGAGGGCCCCGAGATCGGCGGCCCGCACGCGCCGTACCGCCAGTCGCAGCGCATGGACATCTACGCGGACGTGGCCGCCAAGCTCCTGGACGCCGGCCACGCGTACCACTGCTACTGCTCGACCGAGGAGCTGGACACCCGCCGCGACGCCGCCCGCGCCGCCGGCAAGCCCTCCGGCTACGACGGCCACTGCCGCGACCTGAGCGCCGAGCAGAAGGCCGCCTACGAGGCGGAGGGCCGCGAGCCCATCGTGCGCTTCCGGATGCCCGACGAGGCGATCACCTTCGAGGACCTCGTCCGCGGCGAGATCACGTATCTCCCGGAGAACGTCCCGGACTACGGCATCGTCCGCGCCAACGGCGCGCCGCTGTACACGCTCGTCAACCCCGTCGACGACGCCCTGATGGAGATCACCCACGTCCTGCGCGGCGAGGACCTGCTCTCCTCCACCCCCCGCCAGGTCGCCCTCTACAAGGCGCTCATCGAGCTGGGCATCGCCAAGGAGACCCCGGCCTTCGGCCACCTCCCGTACGTGATGGGCGAGGGCAACAAGAAGCTCTCCAAGCGCGACCCGGAGTCCTCGCTCAACCTCTACCGCGAGCGCGGCTTCCTCCCCGAGGGCCTGCTGAACTACCTCTCCCTGCTCGGCTGGTCCCTCGCCGCCGACCGCGACATCTTCTCGATCGACGAGATGGTCGCCGCGTTCGACGTCACGGACGTGAACCCGAACCCGGCCCGCTTCGACCTGAAGAAGTGCGAGGCGATCAACGCCGACCACATCCGCATGCTCGATGTGAAGGACTTCACGGAGCGCTGCGCCCCCTGGCTGCGCGCCCCCTTCGCGCCCTGGGCGCCGGAGGACTTCGACGAGGCCAAGTGGCAGGCGATCGCCCCGCACGCCCAGTCCCGGATGAAGGTCCTCTCCGAGATCACGGACAACGTCGACTTCCTGTTCCTGCCGGAGCCGGCCGTCGACGAGGCGTCCTGGGCGAAGGCCATGAAGGAGGGCAGCGACGCCCTGCTCCGCACGGCCCGCGAGAAGCTGGAGGCGGCCGACTGGTCCTCCCCGGAGTCCCTCAAGGAGGCCGTCCTGGCCGCCGGCGAGGAGCACGGCCTCAAGCTCGGCAAGGCCCAGGCCCCGGTCCGTGTCGCCGTCACCGGCCGCACGGTCGGTCTGCCGCTCTTCGAGTCCCTGGAGATCCTGGGCAAGGAGACGACGCTGGCGCGCGTCGACGCCGCGCTGGAGCGGCTCGCCGCGTAGCCGTCGTCCGTACGTGAGCGAGGGGCGGTGTCCGGTCCGGGCACCGCCCCTCGCGCGTATCCGCGCCCGCCGGCCCGGAGTTCACCGTCCGTGTCAACTCCTTTTTCCGGAGCGGTGGTCGTACGCCACCCGCGGTCCAGCCGTCCACGGCGGACCCGGCGCCGTCGCGCGGGCGCGCACCCGGCCGGGCACCGGTACGGCCGCACCCCGGAGGGACAGCCGGCCGTGTCCGGCGCTACCGTCGGCGCATGAGCATCGACGCCGTGGTGTGGGACATCGACGACACGCTCTTCGACTACACGAGCGCGGACCGCGCGGGCATGCGGGAGCATCTCGCGGCCGAGGGCCTGCTAGGGGACGGGACGACCGTGGAGGAGGCCCTCACCCGCTGGCGTGAGGTCACCGACGCCCAGTGGGTCCGGTACGCGGCAGGCGAGACCGACTGGCAGGGCCAGCGGCGCGACCGGGTCCGGGCGTTCCTGGAGGAGCCGCTGAGCGACGCCGAGGCCGACGCGTGGTTCGGCCGGTACATCACGCACTACGAGGGCGCCTGGACCCTGTTCCCGGACGTCCTGCCCGCCCTGGACGCCCTCGTCTCCAGCCACCGGCACGCGGTGCTCTCCAACTCCAGCATCCACGTGCAGGACCGCAAGCTGCGCACCCTCGGGGTGCACGACCGCTTCGAGGCCATCCTGTGCGCCGCCGAGCTGGGCGTCTCCAAACCCGCCGCGGCCGCGTTCCACGCGGCCTGCGAGGCCCTGGGGCTGCCGCCGCACCGGGTCGCCTACGTCGGGGACCACCCGGAGATCGACGGACTGGGCGCCGCCGACGCCGGGCTGCTCTCGGTCTGGATCGACCGCGGCGGCGACGGGGCTCCCGCCGCTCCGGGACGGGCCGGTCCGCATCGCATCGGATCACTCGCCGAGTTGCCCGCGATCCTTGGCGCGGATACCCGTTTTGGAGCGGGGTCCACCTTCGGGTAATGTTCTTTCTGCGCCGCCGGGAGCGGGCCGAAAGGCCGGAGCCCGGAGACGTCAGCCGAAACAAGATCTTCGTACGGGATTGCGTTTCTGTGGCCTATGGTGTAATTGGCAACACTACGGTTTCTGGTACCGTCATTCTAGGTTCGAGTCCTGGTAGGCCAGCTCGCAGAGCTCATCTGCACCGCGGAGATCCAGATCCGCAAAGCCCCCGTTGTGTAGCGGCCTAGCACGCTGCCCTCTCACGGCAGTAGCGCCGGTTCGAATCCGGTCGGGGGTACAGATCCTTCCCAGGAAGGCAGTTCGGGTCGCACCCGCTGCCCTTCATGCAGGATCGCTAGGGCCCCCGTTGTGTAGCGGCCTAGCACGCTGCCCTCTCACGGCAGTAGCGCCGGTTCGAATCCGGTCGGGGGTACTGACCATAATTGGTCTAAACCACCATGGGCTATGGTGTAATTGGCAACACTACGGTTTCTGGTACCGTCATTCTAGGTTCGAGTCCTGGTAGCCCAGCTCCGAATCTGCGGAAACGCAGGATTCAGGCCCCCGTTGTGTAGCGGCCTAGCACGCCGCCCTCTCAAGGCGGTAGCGCCGGTTCGAATCCGGTCGGGGGTACACGGTCCGCAAGGGTCTCCACTTCGGTGGGGGCCCTTGCGGCGTTCCCGCCCCCTCCTCGCGCCCCACCCCTCCGCGCGTCCCCGGCCTGGATCAACTCGGCGCGCGAGGCCGTGAGTTGGATCACGCGGAAACGGGTGTGGGGTGCGCCGGACCACGGCGCACCCCACGTACGGGACGGTGTGCTTCGGGGAGGGCCTGCCGCGGCGTTGAGGCCGGCCCTCCCGTCGCGCGGGAGCGGAGCGGGGGTCAGCCCGTGCGGCGCAGGGCCTCGGACAGACGGCCGGCGGCGTCGATGACCGCCTGGGCGTGCATACGGCCCGGGTGCCGGGTCAGGCGCTCGATCGGCCCGGAGACCGAGACGGCGGCCACGACACGGTTCGAGGGTCCGCGGACCGGCGCGGAGACGGACGCCACGCCCGGCTCGCGCTCGCCGATCGACTGGGCCCAGCCCCGGCGCCGTACACCCGACAGCGCGGTCGCGGTGAAGCGGGCACCCTGGAGACCGCGGTGCAGCCGCTCCGGCTCCTCCCAGGCCATCAGGATCTGGGCGGAGGAACCGGCCTTCATCGTGAGCGTGGAGCCCACCGGGACCGTGTCCCGCAGACCGGACAGCCGCTCGGCCGCGGCGACGCAGATGCGCATGTCGCCCTGGCGGCGGTAGAGCTGAGCGCTCTCGCCCGTGATGTCCCGCAGGTGCGTGAGCACCGGGCCCGCCGTCGCGAGGAGGCGGTCCTCGCCGGCGGCCGCGGCCAGCTCGGCGAGCCGCGGGCCGAGGATGAAGCGGCCCTGCATGTCGCGCGCCACCATGCGGTGGTGTTCAAGTGCCACGGCGAGGCGATGTGCCGTGGGTCGTGCCAGTCCGGTCGCCGCGACCAAGCCCGCGAGGGTGGCCGGACCGGACTCCAGAGCGCTCAGGACAAGGGCTGCCTTGTCCAGAACGCCGACGCCGCTACTGTTGTCCATGAAACGATACTCGCGTCTCACTCTGTGAAACGCAAGTTCAATTTCCGGTGGAACGCGCCACCCTTGTAGACACAGCGGCCCGCGGACCAACGGGTCCGGCGGACGACGTCCGGCACGAGGGGTGCGGACGTCCACCGCCCCGAAATCTCTAGTTGGGCCGGCGCCACACAAGCCGGCCGGAGGGAAAGCGATGGGTAGGACACTCGCGGAGAAGGTCTGGGACGACCATGTCGTCCGGCGCGCCGAGGGCGAGCCCGACCTCCTCTTCATCGATCTGCACCTGCTGCACGAGGTGACCAGCCCGCAGGCCTTCGACGGTCTGCGTCAGGCAGGGCGCCAGGTGCGCCGCCTCGACCTCACCATCGCCACCGAGGATCACAACACCCCGACCCTCGACATCGACAAGCCCATCGCGGACCCGGTCTCCCGGGTCCAGCTGGAGACGCTGCGCAAGAACGCCGCCGAGTTCGGCGTGCGGCTGCACTCGCTGGGCGACGTCGAGCAGGGCGTGGTCCACGTGGTGGGACCGCAGCTGGGTCTGACCCAGCCGGGCACCACCGTGGTCTGCGGTGACTCGCACACCTCCACGCACGGCGCCTTCGGAGCCCTGGCGTTCGGCATCGGCACCTCGCAGGTGGAGCACGTGCTGGCCACCCAGACGCTGCCGCTGGCCCGTCCCAAGACCATGGCCATCACCATCGACGGGGAGCTGCCCGAAGGGGTCAGCGCCAAGGACCTGATCCTGGCGATCATCGCCAAGATCGGTACGGGCGGCGGTCAGGGCTACATCCTGGAGTACCGCGGCTCGGCCATCGAGAAGCTCTCGATGGAGGCCCGGATGACGATCTGCAACATGTCGATCGAGGCCGGCGCCCGCGCGGGCATGATCGCCCCCGACGAGACGACCTTCGCCTACCTCAAGGGCCGCGCCCACGCCCCCGAGGGCGAGGACTGGGACGC
Source organism: Streptomyces sp. NPDC127038 (assembly GCF_042725875.1). Lineage (NCBI taxonomy): Bacteria > Bacillati > Actinomycetota > Actinomycetes > Kitasatosporales > Streptomycetaceae > Streptomyces > Streptomyces sp. NPDC127038. The sequence goes on from NZ_JBHXDQ010000012.1 coordinate 20,956, forward strand.
CGCCGTCGCGTACTGGAAGACGCTGAGGTCCGACGACGACGCCGAGTTCGACACCGAGGTCGTCATCGACGCCGCCTCCCTGTCGCCGTTCGTCACCTGGGGCACCAACCCCGGCCAGGGAGCGCCGCTTTCGGCGAACGTCCCCGACCCGGCTTCGTACGAAGACGCTTCGGAGCGACTGGCAGCCGAAAAGGCCCTGGAGTACATGGGGTTGACCGCCGGGCAGCCGCTGCGCGAGATCACGGTCGACACCGTCTTCGTAGGTTCGTGCACCAACGGCCGCATCGAGGACCTGCGCGCGGCCGCTTCGATCGTCGAGGGCCGCAAAGTCGCCGACGGCGTACGGATGCTGGTCGTCCCCGGCTCCGCGCGGGTCGGTCTCCAGGCCGTCTCCGAGGGTCTGGACGTGGTCTTCAAGGAGGCCGGCGCCGAGTGGCGGCACGCGGGCTGCTCGATGTGTCTGGGCATGAACCCCGACCAGCTGGCCCCCGGCGAGCGCTCCGCCTCGACCTCCAACCGCAACTTCGAGGGCAGGCAGGGCAAGGGCGGCCGTACGCACCTGGTCTCGCCGCAGGTCGCCGCCGCCTCGGCGGTCCTCGGCCACCTGGCCTCCCCGGCCGACCTGTCCGACGCCCCCGCGCCCGCTGGAGTCTGAGAGCCATGGAAGCATTCACCAAGCACACCGGCCGGGCCGTCCCGCTGCGCCGCAGCAACGTCGACACCGACCAGATCATCCCCGCCCACTGGCTCAAGAAGGTGACCAGGGACGGCTTCGAGGACGGTCTCTTCGAGGCCTGGCGCAAGGACTCCTCCTTCGTCCTCAACCAGCCGGAGCGCCAGGGCGCCACGGTCCTGGTCGCGGGCCCCGACTTCGGTACGGGCTCCTCCCGCGAGCACGCCGTCTGGGCGCTCCAGAACTACGGCTTCAAGACCGTGATCTCCTCCCGGTTCGCCGACATCTTCCGCGGCAACTCGCTCAAGAACGGCCTGCTCACGGTGGTTCTCGACCAGAAGATCGTGGAGGCGCTGCAGGAGCTGTCGGAGCAGGACCCGCAGGCCGAGATCACGGTCGACCTGGAGGAGCGCGAGGTACGTGCCGAGGGCGTCACCGCGGCCTTCGAGCTCGACGAGAACGCCCGCTGGCGGCTGCTGAACGGGCTGGACGACATCTCCATCACCCTCCAGAACGAGGGCGACATCGCGGCGTACGAGGCCAAGCGGCCCTCGCACAAGCCGAAGACGCTCCCGGTCTGACCCCGGGCCGCACGGCGGCCGGGTCGCGACTGATTTCAGCCACGCAACACCCCTCTGTACCCCCAATCGTGGACGGTTGGGGGTACAGCTGTTTCCGCCTCCGGAAGGCCCTCGCGCACCCCCACAAGGGCGGTCAACTCCCCTAGTTACAAAGGGGATTGCCTGGGTAGTCGACCTCATGGGCGACTTCCGGCCAAGGGGGTCAGGAGGCCTCCGGGGGGCGGCAGTTACCCCCTGCGCAGGCGACAACTCGCCCCAGATGGCACAATCTGTGCATGGAACGTGACGGCCAACTCGAGCTCTACACGGCGGTCGCGGCCCAACTCAAGGAAGCGCACACAACAGTGCGCGCACTGCAAGTCCCGGAGGGCGTACGGATGGCGCTGACCCGGAAGCTGCTGGTCATTACGGCCGCGGCCAAACACGATCTCGCCGACGCGGCAAGGCGGCTGGACCGGTTCACCAGCGACCTCGACGAGGGCCGATTCCTCGACGGGGATCACTGACGAACTGCGCTGCGGCCCGAGTTCGTTGCGGCACAAGGGTGATTAGCCCGTTTCGTGTTTGATTTGCGGTATATATCTGCCTAACGTGCGAAAAAGCTTGAACGCATTCGTTCGGGCAATGTCTCCGAAGGGGAAGACGTGAACAAGGCGCAGCTCGTAGAAGCGATTGCCGACAAGGTCGGCGGGCGTCAGCAGGCCGCCGACGCGGTCGACGCGGTACTGGACGCCATCGTCCGTGCGGTTGTCGGCGGAGACCGGGTCTCGGTCACCGGCTTCGGTTCCTTCGAGAAGGTCGACCGCCCCGCCCGCTACGCCCGCAACCCCCAGACGGGTGAGCGTGTTCGGGTCAAGAAGACCTCCGTGCCGCGCTTCCGTGCCGGCCAGGGGTTCAAGGACCTCGTCAGCGGCTCGAAGAAGCTCCCGAAGAACGACGTCGCGGTCAAGAAGGCCCCGAAGGGCAGCCTCTCCGGCGGCGCTTCCGCGACGGTGAAGAAGGCCGCGGCCAAGAAGGCCACCACCGCCAAGAAGGCGGCGGTCAGGAAGACCGTGGCGAAGAAGACCGTCGCGAAGAAGACCACGGCCGCCGTGAAGAAGACCGCGGCGAAGAAGACGACGGCGAAGACGGCCGCCGCCAAGAAGACCACGGCGAAGACGACCGCGGCCAAGAAGACCGCCGCCAAGAAGGCCCCGGCGAAGAAGGCCACCGCCAAGAAGGCCCCCGCCAAGAAGTCGACGGCCCGCAAGACCACCGCCAAGAAGGCCACCGCCCGCTAGACCGACCGCCAAGAAGGCCGGCGCCCGCCGGAAACCGGGCGCAGGGGCACCTCACGCGCCGGGCCGGGCTCCCACGGGGAGCCCGGCCCGCGGCATGTTCAGAACGTCTGGAGCGTGATCAGGGTGATCCGGAGCCCCGCGCCCTCGCCCTCGGTCTCGATCCGCACGCGCTGACCCGGCCGCAGCAGCCGCAGCCCGCCGGCGTCGAACGCGGGACCGTCGAAGGGCACCGGGGTGCCGTCGTCGAGCAGCACCTGTCCGCTGCGGGTCTCGGGGTCGTACGTGTACGAGGTCGCCTGCATGAGGGCAGCCTACTGATCCCGCCGCACCCGGCGTCGCGCGCGGACCGCTCGCCGCCCGCTACTGCCCCGGAATCAGCAGCCGCGCCGCCGCTGCGGCCGTGCGCGGCCCCACGCCGAGCGCCAGCGCCGCCCGTAGATCCTCCCGGGTGTCCACGTCCCGCCGGACGGATTCCACCGCGCCGGGCCGGAGTTCCGCGGCCCCCGAGGCACGGTGGCGGGCCCGGGAATCACCGCCGAAAGCGGGCAGCAATTCCCGGCCCGGGGAGGCGGCCAGGAGAGTGGTGCCGATTGCGGCCGCATCGGCCAGAAAAGCGCGCGGGAATTCGCCCGCGGCGGCCAGCACCCGGGCCAATTCCGAAGGCCGCAGAGCGGGCAGATCGGCGTTCAGGGCGGCGACCGCGCTTTCCGGATCGCGGGCCCGCACGACCCCCGCTCCGTGCGCCAGCGCCGCGTTGAGACCGCCGCCCGGCTCGTCCGCGACGATGTCCGCGCCCAGGGCGGCCAGCTCCCGCCCGGCCAGGGCGTCGCCCGTGACGACCACCACACCCCGGACGGCGGGGCAGGCCAGCGCCGCGGCCACCGTGTCCTGCGCGAACGCGAGGGCGAGACCGGGCCGCACGACGTCGGAGGCGGTGTCCGCCAGCCTGCTCTTGGCCCGCGCCAAGGGTTTGAGGGGCACGACCAGGGTCCACCGCACGAGCACTCCACCCTCTCCTGTCACGCCTTATTGTGACCTGGTCACCCTGGCGGTCCGGGCGTCGGGGCGTACGGTGTTCTCGACAGACAGGCGGCCTGGAGCGACACTTGTGCGGCCCCCCAGGCTCTAGAGGAAGGTGTCCGCGTGCCCCGCCGCAGAATCGGCTTCTGGTACCGCTTTGCAGCGGTTCTCGTCAAACCGCCGCTCGTGGTTCTGATCAAGCGGGACTGGCGTGGGATGGAGAACATTCCGGCCGAGGGCGGATTTATCACGGCGGTGAACCACAATTCCCACGTGGACCCGTTCGCGTATGCGCACTACCAGTACAACACCGGGCGTGTTCCGCGCTTCCTGGCGAAGGCCGGGCTTTTCAAGAAGGGATTCGTCGGCGCCGCGATGCGCGGCACCGGACAGATTCCCGTCTATCGCGAGAGCACCGACGCCCTGAGCGCCTTCCGGGCCGCGATCGACGCCGTGGAACGCGGCGAGTGCGTCGCGTTCTACCCCGAGGGCACGCTCACCCGTGACCCCGGCGGCTGGCCGATGACCGGCAAGACCGGTGCGGCGCGGGTCGCCCTCCAGACCAGGTGCCCGGTGATCCCGGTCGCCCAGTGGGGCGCCAACGAACTCCTGGCCCCCTACGCCAAGAAGCCCGACATCCTCCCGCGCAAGACCCACCACGTGCTCGCGGGCCCGCCGGTGGACCTCTCCGGCTACTACGACCGGGAGATGAACCCGGACCTCCTCAAGGAGGTCACCGAGGTCATCATGGCGGCCATCACCGCGCAGCTCGAGCTGATCCGCGGCGAGAAGGCGCCCGAGAAGGTGTACGACCCGCGCGAGGTGCGCATCGCGCAGCGCCGCAAGGCCGCGGCCAAGTCGAAGGCACAGCAGGAAGAGGGGCAGGGCACGTGAGCAACCCGGTCAGGGCGGCCGTCTTCGGGACCGGATCGTGGGGTACGGCCTTCGGTATGGTGCTCGCCGACGCCGGGTGCGACGTCACCCTGTGGGCACGCCGCCCCGAACTCGCCGACGCGGTCAACTCCACGCGGATGAACCCGGACTACCTCCCGGGGATCGAGCTCCCGGAGAACCTGCGGGCCACCGCCGACCCGGCGCAGGCCGCGCGGGACGCCGACTTCACCGTCCTCGCGGTCCCGTCCCAGACGCTGCGCGCCAACCTCGCGGAGTGGGTGCCGCTGCTCGCCCCCGACACCGTGCTCGTCTCGCTCATGAAGGGCGTCGAACTCGGCACGGTGAAGCGGATGAGCGAGGTGATCGAGGAGGTCGCCAAGGTCTCCGCCGACCGCGTCGCCGTCGTCACCGGACCCAACCTCGCCAAGGAGGTCGCGCAGCGGATGCCCGCGGCCGGCGTCGTCGCCTGCCGCGACGAGGAGGTGGCCCGGCGCATCCAGACCGCCTGCCACACGCCGTACTTCCGCCCGTACACCAACACCGACGTGGTGGGCTGCGAACTCGGCGGAGCGGTCAAGAACGTGATCGGACTCGCCGTCGGCATCGCCGACGGCATGGGCCTGGGCGACAACGCCAAGGGCTCGCTGATCACCCGCGGTCTGGCCGAGACGACCCGGCTCGGACTCGTCATGGGCGCGGACCCGATGACGTTCTCCGGCCTCGCGGGCCTCGGCGACCTCGCCGCGACCTGCTCCTCGCCGCTGTCCCGCAACCACACCTTCGGCATCAACCTCGGCCGGGGCATGACCCTCCAGGAGACCATCGCCGTCACCCGGCAGACCGCCGAGGGCGTCAAGTCCTGCGAGTCGGTGCTCGATCTGGCCCGCAGGCACGGCGTCGACATGCCGATCACGGAGACGGTCGTCAGCATCGTCCACGAGGGCAAGGCCCCGGTGGTCGCCCTCAAGGAGCTGATGGGACGCAGCGCCAAGTCCGAACGGCGCTGAACCGGCCCCGCCGGGAGGGCCGGACGGGCGACGCTCCGCAACGGCCGGAACGACGCTGAGCAACGGCCGCCGTGGGGCGCTGACTCACCGCGTACCACCGGGTACTCTCAACCCGATATGAGCACCGAGAACCTCCCCCAGACCCCTGAGCAGCCGCCTCGCAAGCCGCGCGTGGCCGTCGTCTTCGGCGGCCGCAGCTCCGAACACGGGATCTCCGTGGTCACGGCCGGCGCCGTCCTGAGCGCCATCGACCGTACGAAGTACGACGTACTGCCGATCGGCATCACCCAGGACGGCCGCTGGGCGCTCACCGCGGACGAGCCGGAACGCATGGCGATCGTCGACCGCAGGCAGCCCAGCGTCGATCAGCTCGCCGAGTCCGGCGAGGGCGGCGTGGTGCTCCCCGTCGACCCCGCCAACCGTGAAGTCGTCTACAACGAGCCCGGGTCGGTCCCCAAGGCGCTCGGCGAGGTCGACGTCGTCTTCCCGATGCTGCACGGCCCCTACGGCGAGGACGGCACCCTCCAGGGCCTCCTGGAGCTGTCCGGTGTCCCCTACGTCGGCTCGGGCGTCCTCGCCTCGGCCGTCGGCCAGGACAAGGACTACATGAAGCGGGTGTTCACCTCGTTCGGCCTGAAGGTGGGCCCGTACATGGTGATCCGGCCGCGCGAGTGGCGGCAGGACCAGTCCGGCGCCCGCAAGCGGATCGTCGACTTCGCCGGTGAGCACGGCTGGCCCCTGTTCGTGAAGCCCGCCCGCGCGGGTTCGTCGTTCGGCATCACGAAGGTCGACGACCTCTCGGGCCTCGACGAGGCGATCGAGGAGGCCCAGCGCCACGACCCGAAGATCATCGTGGAGGCGCTGCTGCGCGGCCGCGAGATCGAGTGCGGTGTCCTGGAGTTCGAGGACGGTCCGCGCGCGTCGGTCCCCGCGGAGATCCCGCCCGTCCAGTCGCACGCCTTCTACGACTTCGAGGCCAAGTACATCGACGCGGCCGACGGGATCGTGCCGGCGCCGCTCACCGAGGAGCAGACCGCCGAGGTCCGCCGCCTGGCCGTCGAGGCCTTCGACGCGGCCTCCTGCGAGGGCCTGGTCCGCGCGGACTTCTTCCTCACCGAGGACGGCGAGTTCGTGATCAACGAGATCAACACGATGCCGGGCTTCACGCCCATCTCCATGTACCCGCGGATGTGGCGGGAGACGGGCGTCGGCTACGCCGAGCTCGTCGACCGGCTCATCCAGGCGGCACTGCGGCGGTCCACCGGGCTGCGCTGAGCACCCCGCGGGACCGGAACGTCAGTCGGCGATCCCTTCGGGGATCGCCTTCTTGACGGAGGCGGCCAGGTCGACGAGCACGCCGGTGGCATCGACGCCCCCGGGCACGGTGACCTCGACGTAGGCCCGGCGCGACGCGGTGGTGAGGCGGGTCGAGCCGTCGTCCTGCTTCTCCATCAGCCAGTCGACGCCGTCGACCCCGCCGGCCAGGGCCTTCGGGTCGTCACCCGTCGCCACCTTCGGATCGATCATCTTCGGCGGCCGTTCCACACCGCAGCGCAGTATGATCGCCGGGCTTCCCCAGCCCGCGGTCAGCGCGGACCGGGGCTCCGGGTCCTCACGGCGCCGGCCGTCCACGGTCCGCGGCAGCACCTTGTCCAGGTTCTGGCACAGCTCGGTGACCTTCGTACCCGGGTTCGGAACCGCGGCGGACGCGCTGTCGTCTGCTGAGGAGCAGCCCGCGATCGCGATCAGTGCCGCGAGAGCGGGCAGCCCGAGGGAGGCGGTGTGCCGGTGACGGAAGAAGTTCACCGGCCAAGGGTAGACGGGGGCTACAGGTGCACGACCGGACAGGTCAGGGTGCGGGTGATGCCGTCCACCTGCTGGACCTTGGCCACGACCATGCGGCCGAGTTCGTCCACGGTGTCGGCCTGGGCGCGCACGATCACGTCGTACGGTCCGGTCACGTCCTCGGCCTGGATCACCCCCGGGATCTTGCCGATCGTCTCGGCGACGGTCGACGCCTTGCCGACCTCCGTCTGGATCAGGATGTACGCCTGTACCACGGAACCTCCAGGGCGGCCACGAGGATCATGTGGGGAAAAGGAACGCCACGGTATCGCGTTGCCGCTCGCCGCGGGGAGACCCGCGGTGACTGGGGCTCGCGCGCCGGGGTGGAGGGACTGCGCAAGTTGACGGTCAACTCGACCGTACCGAGTACTCAGACGGCTCGCGACCGGGCACGAGCAGCGACAGAGGGAGCACGACGATCATGAAGGGCACCGTGGGCGAGCTGGGGGAGTTCGGGCTCATCCGAGAGCTCACCTCGCGCCTCACCACCACCCCGGCGGTCCGGGTCGGCCCGGGCGACGACGCCGCGGTGGTGGCAGCGCCGGACCGCAGGGTCGTGGCGAGCACCGACATCCTCCTGGAAGGACGTCACTTCCGCCGGGACTGGTCCACGGCGTACGACGTCGGCCGCAAGGCCGCCGCGCAGAACCTCGCGGACATCGCCGCCATGGGCGCCGTACCGACCGCGCTGCTGCTCGGTCTGGTCGTGCCCGCCGAGCTCCCGGCCACCTGGCCCTCCGAGCTGATGGACGGGCTGCGCGACGAGTGCCAGGTCGCGGGCGCGGCCGTGGTCGGCGGGGACGTCGTACGGGGCGAGACCATCACCGTCGCGATCACCGCGCTCGGCGATCTGCGCAACCACGAGCCGGTCACCCGGGGCGGCGCCCAGCCCGGTGACGTCGTGGCCGTGACGGGCTGGCTGGGCTGGTCCGCGGCCGGGTTCGCGGTCCTCTCCCGGGGGTTCCGCTCGCCGCGCGCCTTCGTCGAGGCCCACCGCAGGCCCGAACCGCCGTACCACGCGGGTCCGGCCGCCGCCGGGCTCGGCGCGACCTCGATGACGGACGTCAGCGACGGTCTGATCGCCGACCTCGGGCACATCGCCGAGGCGAGCAAGGTACGGATCGACATCCGCTCCGGGGACATCGACATCCCCTCGCAGATGAACGACATCGGCCAGGCCGTCGGGGTCGACCCGATCCAGTGGGTGCTCACCGGTGGCGAGGATCACGCGATCGTCGCCACGTTCCCGCCGGACGTGAAGCTGCCGGCGCGCTGGAAGGTGATCGGCGAGGTCCTCAACCCGTCGGCGCTGCCCCGGGTGACCGTGGACGGCGCGCCCTGGACGAGCAAGGGCGGCTGGGACCACTTCGGGGACATCGAGTCCTGAGGCCTCCGGCGTCCGGGGTGCCCACCTCGGACGCCGGAGGCGTCGGGCGGCACGGACACCGGGGCCGTCCGCGCGCGTGCGCGTGAGGGCAGCAAAAAACCCGCCCACCGTGAGGTGGACGGGTTCAGTGCAAGCGAACCAGCAGTGGCCGCGCGCTAGCGGTTGTCAGCGCGTGACCTTGCCGGCCTTGATGCACGAGGTGCAAGCGTTCACGCGCTTCGGCGTCCCGCCCACCACGGTACGGACGCGCTGGATGTTGGGGTTCCAGCGACGCGGTGTACGGCGGTGCGAGTGCGAGATGTTGTTGCCGAAGCCCGGCCCCTTGCCGCAGACGTCGCAGTTGGCAGCCACGGGTCACTCCAAAGACTTCAGATGCACTTACGGTTGATCCCGGCATGCCGAGGATCAAGATCTAGGATCTGAGGGGCGCTGCCAGGGGGATGGCCCGATCGGATCGGGCAACTGGAGCAGCATACAACGACTGCGTCCGGAGAACGAAACTACCATGATCTGCCGGTTGTCACTCCGCCCTCCCCTGCCCCCGGGGACCCTCTACCGGCAGTAACCGGTTCTGGGTCTACGCTGCGTCCCACGTCCAGCAGCTCAAGGAGGCGCGGGTGCCGCAGGTGCCGCAGACATTCGATGCTCTCGCGGTGCGCACCTGGTGCGGGCTCGCGCTTCAGGCCCTGGGCCGTGCGCGCGAGGAGATCGACGCGATCAATGTCTACCCGGTCGCCGACGGGGACACCGGGACGAACCTGTATCTGACCGTGGAATCCGCCGCGGCCGCCGTCGAGGCGCTGTTCGCCGGGTACGAGACGGTGGCCGGGAGCACGGTCCCGCTCGCGGACGCCATCAGGGCCATGGCGCACGGGGCCCTGATCGGGGCCCGCGGCAACTCCGGGACGATCCTGGCCCAGCTGCTGCGGGGCATGGCCCAGGTGCTGGCCGCCGACGGTGAGACCGCTCACACCGACGGCCGCGGCCTGTCCCTCGCCCTGCGCAACGCCGCCGACTCCGCCCGCGGGGCCGTCGCCCACCCCGTCGAGGGCACGGTCCTCACCGTCGCCTCGGCCGCCGCCGACGCGGCCCGCGGAGCCGAGGGGGACTGCGGCACGGTCGCGCTCGCCGCCTACGCGGGCGCGGGCACCGCGCTCACCGCGACCACCGGACAGCTCGACGTCCTGGAGCACGCCGGTGTCGTCGACGCGGGCGGGAGGGGCCTGCTGGCGGTGCTCGCGGCGCTGGCCGAGACCTTCACGGGGGAGGCGCCGCGACCGTACGGGCCGGGGGAGGGGAGCGGCGCCTCCGGGATCTCCGGCACCCCGGACGCCACGGGTTCCGCCGACGTCCCCGGTGCCACCGGCCTTCTGGGCGAGACCGGCACCGTCGGCACTCCTCCGGACGTCCTCCCGGCCGGGGCCCGCGGATCCGGCACGGAGGGCGCACCGGGCGTCGCGGGGCCCCGACTGCCGGACCGTGATGGATCCGGCGCCGAGGCCGCCTGCGGGGACGCGTCCGCCGAGGACGGTCATCCCGCCTTCGAGGTGATCTACCTCCTGGACGCGGAGGACACCGCGGTGGACCGGCTCCGGGACCGGCTCGACGCCCTCGGCGACTCCCTCGTCGTCGTCGGAGGCGACGGCCTGTGGAACGTCCATGTGCACGTCGACGACGCCGGCGCGGCCGTCGAGGCGGGCGTCGAGGCCGGACGCCCGCACCGCATCCGGATCACCCACTTCGGTCTCGGCGACGCGCACACCGGGGCCGGGGCCGGGCGTCCGCCCCGCGAGCGGGCCCAGCGCGCCGTCGTGGCGGTCGTGCCCGGCGAGGGCCTGGCCGGGCTCTACGCGGAGGCCGGGGCCACCACCGTCCTCGCGCGGCCGGACGAGCCGCCGGCCAGCGGGGAGCTCGTGGAGGCCGTGCGACGGGCCCACGCGCGCGAGGTGGTGCTGCTGCCCAACGACGCCGACCTGCGGCACACCGCGGCGGCCGCCGCCGAACAGGCGCGCGCCGAGGGCGTCCGGGTCGCGCTGATCCCCACCCGTTCCGCCGTGCAGGGCATCGCCGCGCTGGCCGTGCACGAACCGGGGCGCCGCTTCGACGAGGACGTCGTCGCCATGACCTCGGCGGCCGGCGCCACCCGCTACGCCGAGGTCGCCGTCGCCGAGCGGCAGTCCTGGACCATGGCCGGCATCTGCCAGGCCGGGGACGTCCTCGGGCTCATCGACGGCGACGTCGCCGTCATCGGCACCGACGTGACCGCCACGGCGGAGGCCGTCCTCGACCGCATGCTCTCCGCGGGCGGGGAGATGGTCACGCTCGTCCTCGGGGACGAGGCCCCCGAGAGCATCACCGCGCACCTGGAGACCCGGGTGCGGGAGGCGTACCTCGCCGTGGACACCGTGGTCTACCGCGGCGGCCGCCAGGGCGCGCTGCTGCTGATCGGGGTCGAGTAGCGGACCCGGTGCCGGCGATCAGGCGCCGGCGGGCACCTCGGCCCGCCGGGGGACCTCGGGGATCCCGGCCGTCCTGTGGGCGCGTTCGACGGCCTGCCCCCAGTAGGTCCCGGCGACCATGAGCAGGGCGCCGAGCGCGGTGAGGGCCGTCAGATGTTCGCCGCCCAGAACGACGCCGACCGCGACGGCCCAGACCGGCTCGGTGCCCAGCAGCAGACTGACCCGGCTGGCGGAACTGCGCTGCACCGCCCAGGTCTGGGCGAGGAAGGCGAACAGGCCGCAGAACAGGGCGAGATAGAAGAGCCGCGCCCAGCCGCCGGCGTCGACCCCGCCGAGTGCCGTCAGGCTGCCGGCGACGGGCACCGCGAACAGGACGGCACCGACGAGCGTCTGGACGGCCGTGACCTGCAGCGGGCGCACCGGGTGACGGGCGGTGAGCCGTCCCACCAGGGCCACATGGGCCGCGCGGACCAGCGCGGCGGCGAGGATCAGCAGGTCACCGCCACCGGGCGAGTGAAAGCCGCTGCCGGACACCAGAAGGACGACGGCCAGCAGACACAGGCCGGTCGCGGCGAAGTAGCGGGGCGGCAGCCCGGCCCCGCCGGACGTACGGTCCAGCAGCGGGGTGAGCACGATGGTGAGGCTGATCAGCAGGCCCGCGTTGGCGGCACTGGTGTGGGCGACCCCGTACGTCTCCAGGACCAGGACGGCCGCCTGGGTGACCCCCAGCACCGCCCCGACCCGCAGCTCGTCGCGCGCGAAGCGCCTCGTCCGGCGCCGGACGCCGAGGAGCGCGACACAGGCCGCGGCCGAGATGCCGTACCGCGCGAAGAGGACGAGCAGGACGGGGAGCGCCGACGTGGCGGACTTGGCGGCCAGGTAACTGGAACCCCAGACGACGGCGACAAGGAGAAGCACCGCGTCGGTGCTGCGGACTCGGGACACGCCCCCACGCTCCCGTATCGCGACCCTGAAGCCCAGACCGAAGTTCTTCAACATCTTTTAAGCGTCACTACAATGAAGGGGTGAACGAGCGACAGCTGCGGATCCTGCGCGAACTGGGCGAGCTGGGAAGTGTCACCGCCGTCGCGGAGGCGCTGCTGATGACCCCGTCGGCGATCTCGCAGCACCTGCGTCTGCTGCAACGCTCGATCCCGGTCCCGCTCACCGAACGCGACGGACGGCGGCTGGTGCTGACGGACGCCGGCCGGGTGCTGGCCGGAGCGGCGATCGAGGTGGAGAGCGCCCTCGCGCGGGCACGGCACTGCGTGGACGACTTCGTCGGCGAACCGGCCGGGGACGTGTCCGTGGCCGCCTTCCACAGCGCGGCCGCCACGTTCTTCCCTGTCCTGCTGCGCGACCGGGCCGCGACGGCCCCGCGGCTCTCGCTCGCCGACGAGGACGTGGCGCAGGACCACTTCCCCCGGCTGACCCGGGACTACGACCTCGTCGTCGCCCACCATCTCGCGCACACGCCGCCCTGGCCGCGGACCGTCACCGTGACCACGCTGCTGAGCGAGCCCCTCGACGTCGCCCTGCCCGCCGGCCACCCGCTGGCCCGCGAGACGACCCTGAGCGCGCGGGACGTCGCGGACCAGCCCTGGATCACCGTGCACGACGGCTTCCCGCTGATGGCCACCGTCGACGCCGTCGCGACCGCCGCGAACCGGCGGCTCGACATCGTGCACCGCGTCAACGAGTTCACGGTCGTCGCGGAGATCGTCGCCGCGGGAGGCGGGATCGCCCTGATGCCCCGCTGGACCACGCGCCCGCATCCCGCCCTGGTCCTCAGACCCCTGACCGGGGTGCACGCCGTCCGCCGCATCGACGTGCTCCACCGTCCCGAGCAGGCCGCCCGCAGGGCCGTACGCACGGTCCTCGGCGAACTGCGCCGAGCGGCCGACACGATCCGCGCCACCGACCCCACCGATCCGAACCCCGCCCTGCCGTAGCCGGGCGCCCCGCCCTAGCCGGTCCTCTCCGCGAGTGCGAGCAGCTTTCCGGCTTCGGCGCGCCGGGCCGCGGCGGGCTCCCCGTCCAGACGGCCGCACAGGGCGAGGACCGTGCGCGCGCGGGCCGCCGCGGCCTCGCGCAGCCCCAGTTCGGCCTCCAGGCGGCCCGCCGCCAACTCGGCGCCGGTCCGGGGACCGAGCTGGGCGTCCCCGAGGGAGGCGAACACGACCGCCGCCCGGTCGAGGTGCCCGAGGGCCTCCTCGACGACCTCCCGGACGGCACCCTCACCGCCTTCGGCGGCGTACGAAGCCGACCGGGCCACCAGATCGCCGAACTGGCGATGGGTATGCCCGAGTTCGACGGCCCAGGGGAGGCCCCCCGGCCCGTCAGCCCCAGCCGCCCTGACGGCCCCGGGCACGGCATCCGGCTCGTCCGTCCCGGCGGCCTTGGGGGAAGCGTCCGGCCCGTCAGCCCCAGCCGCCCTGACGGCCCCGGGCACGGCATCCGGCTCGTCCGTCCCGGCGGCCTTGGGGGAAGCGTCCGGCCCGTCAGCCCCAGCCGCCCCAGGCACGGCATCCGGCTCGTCCGTTCCGGCAGGACCCGGCACGGTCGTCGCCCCGCATTCCCGGACCGCCTGCGCCATCAGCTCCCGCGCCTCGGAGAGTCCGCCCTCCCGTGCGGCCGCGCTCCACGCGCGGGACCGCAGCGCGCGGACCAGCCCTTCGACATCGCCCAGCTCTCGCCAGAGACCGCACGCGCGGACGTACGCCTGATCCGCCTCGGCGGCCAGCCCGGCCTGCGCGAGGGCCTCGGCCGCGAGGTTCGCGAGCGTCGCGTGGTCGCGCTGCTCGGGCCAGTGACGGGCGATGCCCGCGGCGCGCAGCCAGTGCTCGGCGGCCTCGCGGTGCTCGCCGAGCTCGGTGAGACAGTCGCCGAGCCACCAGCGCGTCTGCACGATCGAGCCCTCGCCGTGCGTCTCGGCGGTCAGATCCGGCAGCGCCGACTCCAGGATCTCGGCGGCCTCCGCCCACCGTCCCAGGCGCAGCAGGTAGCCGCCGAGGTGGTGGCGCGCCCAGGCGCCGAACGTGGCGGCCAGGCCCGCCGCGTCGGCCCAGTGCGCGGCCTCCAGGGCGTGCTCCGCAGCGGGGCCGAAGCTCCCGCCGGCCGCGAGCGTCTCGGCGAGCCGCAGCCGCAGCTGCGCATGACCGGCCGGCTCCAGATGGGACCCGCCGTGCTCCAGCGCGTCCCGCGTCGCCCGTTCCGCGGCCTCCAGGTCGCCGAGGTGGGTCGCGATCCCCGCCAGCCGGGAGTCGTACTCGACGGCGAACCACGGCAGTCCCGCCGCCACGAACCCGTCGACGGCCCGCCGCAGATGTCCGGCGGCCCCCTCGGCGTCGTCGGCGCGGGCGGCGAGCTCGCCGAGCATCGCGTACGCCTCGGCGGCCCGCGACGCGAGGGCCACGTCGTCCCCGGCGTACGGCTGCGCGAGCTCCAGCAGCTCGACGGCCGCCTCCTCGGCGGCGGCCATGACCTCGTCCTCGGAGACCGGACCGTCCCCGGTGAGCGGCCGCCCGTCCAGGGCGGCGCCCTCCAGCTCGTCCACCCGGTGCATCAGCGTCCGCGCCCGGCTCACCAGCACGGACGCAGTCTGCGCCGCCTGCGTCCCGCCGTCCGCGAACAGGACGAGCACCTGTTCCCGCAGCTCCGCCACGGCCTCCAGGGCCTTCCCCGAGGACCCGCCCGACAACGCCCGGACGTAGGCGGCGCGGGAACGGGCCGCGAGCGCCTCACCGGGGTCGCCCGCCCGCTCGTACAGCTCCGCGGCCTCCTGGAAGAGAGCGGCGCCCTGCGGCCCGCGGCCCATCGCCGCGTGGTCGGCGATCTCCGCGCGGTCGCGCACCTCCAGCTCATGGCCCTCGGCGGCCTCCGAGACCGCCGCCCACGCCCGGACGGCGTCCGGGTCCCGCAGCGCCGAGAGCCGCCGTGCCTCGGCGAGCAGCGCCTCCACACCCGGTCCGCCGGCCCCGGCCGCGGCTTCAGGGACGGACACCGAACCGGACGCGGACGCGGACACCGGCGCCGGCCGGTGGGAACCGGCGCCCGACGGACCCGAGGAGCGCACCCCGAGCGGCAGCCGGTCGACCAGCGGCGGCCGGTCCATGCGCGCGCGGGCCCGCTCGCCGACGTACGGCGTGCCGTTGCGGTCGTCGAACCGCGCGGCCAGCGCCAGCGCCTCCCCGCGCGCGTGCGCCGCGAGTTCCGCCGCCGTCCACGCCCGTCCCGCGGGCCCGGGAACCTGCTGCCCGCCGTGCCCGAGCGCGGTCAGCCGGTCCATCGTGAGCGCCACGACCGACAGGAAGTCCAGCCGGCTGCGCGGATCCCCGGCGTCCGTGAAATAGGCCGGGCGCTCCGCGAGCAGTTCCAGGGCGCGCGCCTCGTTGCCGGTCAGGGCGCAGAACTCCACATGGTCCGCGTACGCGCCCCGCATGCTCTCCATGGCCCGCACCAGCCGGAAACCGCGCAGATGATGGGCGCGGGCCTCCTCGGCACGCCCCAGACGCAGCAGCGGCAGCAGGGAGGACGCGAGAACGGCGTGCGGCTCATGGGCACAGGTGAACTCGCCCCGGAGCACCGGCGCCCACAGCTCCAGCGCCTCCTGGTCCGCGCCGCGCACCGCCCGCCACCACCCCTGCGCGTGCAGCTCGCACGCGTGGCAGTCGGCCATCGAGTCACGGTCCGCCGCCAGCCAGGCGCCGTACGCCCGCTCGGCGCGCTCCAGGTCGCCCAGATGCGCGGCGACGCTGAACTCGGCGCCGCGCACGGCCCGTTCGGAGTGACCGGCGAGACGGTAGCGCCGCTCCATCTCGCCGAGCCACTTCTCTATGGAGGCCAGCGGGACGTGCGGCTGGTCGAGCATCCCCGCCGACATCCACTTGAAGACCCAGTGCAGCGAGTGGATCTCGAACTCGTCGAAGTCCTCCGGGTGTTCGTCCCACATGCGCAGCAGACGCGCGAAGGGAACGAACATCTTCCCCTTCTCGGAGCTGTAGTTGTAGACCTTCAGCTGGTGGCCGAGCGCCTCTATGACGGCGAGCGGGACGCCCAGCTTCTCGGCCTCCACGAGCAGCTGCTCCGCGCGCGCGTTGCGGCCGGGCCCCTCGGGCTGCTCGTAGTTGTCCGCCATGGCCCGGCGCAGGGTGTCGAAGTCCATGGCGGAGCTCATCGGCGGCCGTCCGTTCCGGGGTCGGTGTGGGTGGCCCACTCCAGGAGGCCGATGAACGCGCGGTTCAGGAGCGCCGAGTCCGCCGGCCGCAGCGGCCGCTGGGCCATCAGCAGGGCCTGCCCGTACAGCGACTCCGTGGCGGTGCCGATCAGGTCCGGATCACCGAGCGAACCGATCCTGCGGATCAGCGGGTTGAGATGGTTGAGGACCAGTCGCGCGCGGGGCGCGCTGCCGCGCAGCGAGCCCAGGATGCCCGCCCACAGGTCGTCGGCCCCCTCCTCGGCCTCCGCGCGGGCCTGCTCGTGGCGGGCCGCACGGTCGTCCAGGTGCAGCGCGGGCACCGACAGCGGGTGGAAGGCGCGCAGCACCACGTCGCAGTGCAGCGGGTCGAGCCTGGCCCGCGCGGCGGCGAGGAAGCCCGACAGCGCCAGCTCCTCGCCCGGGTCCACCGTGTCCAGGTGCGCGGTCACGGTGTCCGCGTCCAGCTCCGAGACGGCCGTGCCGGGGCGTACGGAGGGCAGCGCCTCGACCAGCTCGCTGTCGTACGTGTAGCCGCCGTTGACGACCCCGACGCCCTGCGCGGAGGCGATCGGCGCGACCTGCCGGTACTCCTCCACGGTCCGAGTGAAGTGCACCACCGGGTGCCGCTGCGCGAACTCCTCCAGGGACAGCCGTCCGTCGGTCGTCTCGAACGGCAGCCACGGCAGCATCGTGCGCAGCATCTGCGGGTCGTGCCGCGCCAGCGACTTCACCCCGAGGTGGTGCACGGACAGGAAGGCGGCCAGACGCTCGGGATCACCCGCCGCCAGGCCGGTCAGCCAGGACCGGACGCGTTCGCCGAGCGCCTCCCGTACGGCGGCGAGCGTCTCGTCCTCGTACAGCGACTCGCGGGACGCGGTGGGCCGCAGACTGTCCGTGTCGAGGACGCAGCGCACGAAGAACGCCCAGTCGGGGAGCAGCTGTTCGGCCCGCTCGGTGAGCAGCATGCCCTTCAGGTGCACGCGGTGGCTCGCGCGCTGGGCGGGGGAGACGGCCGTCGGCAGGACGTAGGCCACCCCCCGGATCCCGGCGAGCGGCACGTTCAGGTCGATCGCGTCCAGCGGGGTGAAGCCGAACAGGTCACGGCAGTGCCGGGCCAGGGCGGACCGCCGGGCCGAGGGGCTCGGGTACGGCCGGTCCCAGGGCGCCGGAAGGTCCGCGACCGCCTCGTCGCCGACCCGGACGTCGTACGGCAGCAGCGCACCGAAGTCGCGCGCCAGCGACCGGACCCGTTCCGGGCCCAGCCACTCGCCGGCCCCGGCCCGCGCCACCAGGTGCACGGTGGTGCCCGGCTCGGGGCGCGCCTCCCGCGGCAGGGTGCGCACGGTGTACGAGCCGTCGTCGGCCGCGGTCCACTCGACCGGCTCCGCGTCGGGCGTCCGGGCGCTGCGGCTGACCACCCGGATCCGCTCGGCGACGACGAAACAGGCCAGCAGTCCGATGCCGAACTGGCCGAGGAAGTCCGAACGCGCCGACTCCAGGCCGTCGTTCCGCTTGGAGCTGCGGCCGATGGTCGCCAGCAGGCTGTGCACGTCGGACTCGGTGAGCCCGACACCGGAGTCCTCGATCCGCAGGGTCCCGCCCTCGGCGTACAGGCGCACCGTGGCCGGGGCGTCCGGCTCCTCGGCGCGCCGGGCGGTGATCGCGTCGACGGCGTTCTGCAGCAGCTCGCGCAGATAGACCTTGGGGCTTGAGTAGAGGTGATGGGAGAGGAGGTCGACCAGACCGCGCAGGTCGACCTGGAACGTATGGGGTGACGGGGAGGCCGGGGACGGCTGTGAGGTCTGGGATTCCATCGTCGCTGCGCCGGCCGGCGGGGGGAAGGGGCGACGGCGCGGGTAGGGCGGTCCCGGGGGCGGTGACCGCGAAGAGGGCCGGGCGCGTCATCCTAGGCCCGGAACCAGCCGTCTGACCAGCGGATTTCCCGGACGTATACGGCAATGTCAGTGCCGTGGTGTGCAATGGATCTCGTGCCCGTGCTCGAAGAACCACTGAAGAAGGCGCTCGGTCCCGCCACCGCGAAGGTGATGGCCGAGCATCTCGGCCTGCACACCGTCGGCGACCTGCTGCACCACTACCCCCGCAGATACGAGGAGCGCGGGCAGCTCACCCACCTCGCCGACCTGCCGATGGACGAGCACGTGACGGTGGTCGCCCAGGTCGCCGACGCCCGTCTGCACACCTTCGCCTCCGCCAAGGCGCCCCGCGGCAAGGGCCAGCGCCTGGAGGTCACCATCACGGACGGCAGCGGCCGCGTGCAGCTCGTCTTCTTCGGCAACGGCGTGCACAAGCCCCACAAGGACCTGCTGCCCGGCACCCGCGCGATGTTCTCCGGCAAGGTCTCCGTCTTCAACCGCCGTCTCCAGCTGGCCCATCCGGCCTACGAACTGCTGCGCGGCGAGGACGGCGAGGCCGCGGAGAGCGTCGACAGCTGGGCCGGTGCCCTCATCCCGATCTACCCGGCCACCGCCAAGCTGGAGTCCTGGAAGATCGCCAAGTCCGTGCAGACGGTGCTGCCCAGCGCCCAGGAGGCGGTCGACCCCCTCCCTGACTCGCTGCGCGACGGCCGCGGTCTGGTGACCCTCCCCGAGGCCCTCCTCAAGATCCACCGCCCGCACACCAAGGCCGACGTCCACGACGCCCGCGCCCGCCTCAAGTGGGACGAGGCCTTCGTCCTCCAGGTCGCCCTGGCCCGCCGCCGCCACGCCGACGCCCAGCTCCCGGCCGTCGCCCGCGTCCCCGCCCCGGACGGCCTGCTCACCGCCTTCGACGCCCGGCTGCCCTTCACCCTCACCGAGGGCCAGCAGAAGGTCTCCAAGGAGATCTTCGACGGCCTGGCCACCGAACACCCGATGCACCGCCTGCTCCAGGGGGAGGTCGGATCGGGCAAGACGATGGTGGCCCTGCGCGCCATGCTCGCCGTCGTCGATGCCGGGGGGCAGGCCGCGATGCTCGCGCCCACCGAGGTGCTCGCCCAGCAGCACCACCGGTCGATCACCGAGATGATGGGCGAGCTGGCCGAGGGCGGCATGCTCGGCGGGGCCGAGCACTCCACGAAGGTCGTGCTGCTCACCGGCTCCATGGGCGCGGCCGGCCGGCGTCAGGCGCTGCTCGACCTGGTCACCGGCGAGGCCGGGATCGTGATCGGCACCCACGCGCTGATCGAGGACAAGGTGCAGTTCCACGACCTGGGCCTGGTCGTGGTCGACGAGCAGCACCGCTTCGGCGTCGAGCAGCGCGACGCCCTGCGCGGCAAGGGCAAACAGCCCCCGCACCTCCTGGTCATGACCGCCACCCCCATCCCGCGCACGGTCGCGATGACGGTCTTCGGCGACCTGGAGACCTCCGTCCTCGACCAGCTCCCCGCCGGACGCTCCCCGATCGCCACCCATGTCGTCCCCGCCGCCGACAAACCGCACTTCCTCACGCGCGCGTGGGAGCGCGTGCGCGAGGAAGTGGAGAACGGCCACCAGGCGTACGTCGTCTGCCCCCGCATCGGCGACGAGGAGGACGACAAGAAGGGCGCCCGGAAGAAGTCACCCGCGGACGACGCCGAGAAACGCCCGCCGCTGGCCGTCCTCGACGTCGCCGACCAGCTCCTCAAGGGTCCCCTCCAGGGCCTGCGCGTCGAGGTCCTGCACGGCAGGATGCACCCGGACGACAAGGACGCCGTCATGCGCCGCTTCGCCGCGGGCGAGACGCACGTCCTGGTCGCCACGACCGTCATCGAGGTCGGGGTCAACGTGCCGAACGCCACCGCCATGGTGATCATGGACGCCGACCGCTTCGGCGTCTCCCAGCTCCACCAGCTCCGCGGCCGCGTCGGCCGCGGCTCGGCGGCGGGGCTGTGCCTGCTGGTCTCCGAGATGCCGGAGGCGAGCCCGGCCCGTCAGCGGCTGAACGCGGTGGCCTCGACCCTGGACGGCTTCGAACTCTCCCGTATCGACCTCGAACAGCGCCGCGAGGGCGACGTCCTCGGCCAGGCCCAGTCCGGCGTCCGCTCCTCTCTGCGCATGCTCGCCGTCATCGAGGACGAGGAGATCATCGCCGAGGCCCGCGAGGAGGCCACCTCGGTCGTCGCGGCCGACCCGGACCTCGTCGGCCTGCCCGGCCTGCGCGTCGCCCTGGACGCCCTGCTGGACGAGGAACGGGAGCAGTACCTGGACAAGGGCTGAGCGGCGGCGACAGGCCCGCGGCTGAGAGACTGGGAGGAACCGACCACCCCCAGCGCAAAGGACCCCCATGACCCGCGTGATCGCCGGCCGGGCCGGCGGACGCCGTCTGGCCGTGCCGCCGGGCACCGGCACCCGCCCCACCTCCGACCGGGCGCGCGAGGGCCTCTTCTCCACCTGGGAGTCCCTGCTCGGCGGCCCGCTGGAGGGCGAGCGCGTCCTCGACCTGTACGCCGGGTCGGGCGCCGTCGGCCTGGAGGCGCTCAGCCGCGGTGCCGGACACACCCTCCTCGTGGAGGCGGACGCCCGCGCCGCCAAGGTCGTCCGCGACAACGTGCGGACCCTGGGTCTGCCGGGCGCCGAGGTCAGAGCGGGCAAAGCGGAACAGATCGTCCGGACGGCGGCGCCCCCGGAGCCGTACGACCTGGTCTTCCTCGACCCCCCGTACGCCGTCCCGGACGACGATCTTCGGGAGATCCTGCTCACACTCCGCACCGGGGGCTGGCTCACGGAGGATGCGCTCGTCACCGTGGAGCGCAGCACCAGAGGCGGTGAATTCGGCTGGCCCGAGGGTTTCGAGGCCCTCAGGGCCCGTCGCTACGGCGAGGGCACCTTTTGGTACGGTCGCGCCGCCTCTACGTGCGAAGACGCACGATGACCGGACCGGAGAGCGAGGGACCACTGTTGCGCCGCGCCGTCTGTCCGGGGTCATTCGACCCCATCACCAACGGACATCTCGACATCATCGCCCGCGCCTCCGCGCTGTACGACGTCGTGCACGTCGTCGTGATGATCAATCAGTCGAAGAAGGGCCTGTTCACGGTCGACGAGCGGATCGAGCTGATCCGCGAGGTCACGGCCGAGTTCGGCAACGTCCAGGTCGAGGCCTACCACGGCCTCCTCGTCGACTACTGCAAACAGCGGGACATCCCGGCCATCGTCAAGGGCCTCCGCGCGGTCAGCGACTTCGACTACGAACTCCAGATGGCCCAGATGAACAACGGCCTCTCGGGCGTCGAGACCCTGTTCATCCCGACCAGCCCCACCTACAGCTTCCTGTCCTCGTCGCTGGTCAAGGAGGTCGCGAACTGGGGCGGGGACATCTCCCACCTGGTGCCCCCGGTGGTCCTGGAGGCGCTCAAGGAGCGGCTCGGCGAGGACTGAGCGACTGACAGTCCGTCACCCGGTGTCGGACGGCGCGGCAGTGGTCGTACAGTCGTCCCGTCCGTCTCCATCACGGCTGTAGAGAGTGGCGAGCACACGGTGGACGTACAGAAGAAGCTCGATGAGATCGTCTCGGCGGTCGGCAGCGCCCGTTCCATGCCCATGTCGGCGTCGTGCGTGGTCAACCGCGCCGACCTGCTCGCGATGCTGGAAGAGGTGCGCCAGGCGCTGCCCGGCTCCCTCGCCCAGGCGCAGGAGCTGATCGGCGGCCGCGAGGAGATGGTCGAACGGGCCCGTCAGGAGGCCGAGCGGATCATCGAGACCGCGCACGCCGAGCGCGGTTCGCTGATCTCCGACACCGAGGTCGCCCGCCGCTCGCAGAACGAGGCGGACCGGATCCTGAACGAGTCCCGCAAGGAGGCCGAGGAGATCCGGGCCGAGGCCGACGACTACGTCGACTCCCAGCTCGCCAACTTCGAGGTCGTCCTCACCAAGACCCTCGGCTCCGTCGGCCGCGGCCGCGAGAAGCTCCTCGGCACCGGCCCCGGCCTCGACGAGGACGGCTACGAGGACGAGGACTCCCCCGAGCGCAGCTACGACCCGGAGACCCTGCGCCGCAACGCCGACGAATACGTCGACGCCAAGCTCGGCGCCTTCGAGGCCGTCCTCGCCAAGACCCTGGAGGCCGTCGGCCGCGGCCGGGAGAAGCTCCAGGGCCGGATCGCCTCGGACGACCTCGGCACGCTCGGCTCCTACGGGGACGACGGGACGCCCGGCGCGCACACCAGCGACGCCGACTACCTGGCCGGCCTCGCGGAGCTCGCCGACGAGCCCGAGCAGAGCATCCCGGCCCAGGCCCCGGAACCGGCCGCGCAGCCGTCCTACGGGCAGCAGGAGGCGTACGCCTACCAGCAGCAGGCCGACCCGTACGGCTACCAGCAGCAGTACGCCCCCCAGCAGGACGCCTACGGCTACCAGCAGGCCGACCCGTACGCCGCCTACCAGCAGCAGGGCTACGACCAGCAGGGGTACGACCAGGGCCAGCAGGGCTACGCCCAGCAGCAGGCCCATCTCATGGACCAGCAGAGCCACGCCCTCGACGAGGCCAGCCTCTTCGACACCAGCATGATCAGCGCGGACCAGCTGAGGGCGTACGAGCAGGGCCGCGGCGGGCACTGACCGCACGGTCGGCAGGGGGTGCGCGCCGCCGGCCCGGATGGGGGCGCGCACCGGATTGGGCCGAGAGCGAAAGGTCCAGTATCCTGGCTCTTCGGTCGCGTCTACGTCCGTGATCAGCGCTGCCCGAGGGACACCCCGGGTGGCGTTCCTCGAGTTCGAAGATCGAAAGCAGGAATGGCTCTGAACGCCCGCCTCGACCACCGCAATCCTCTCGTGTTCGACACGCACGAGCTGGGGCGGCGTCCTGGCGCGATGCAGCGCCTGACCCGCACGATCGACGCTCCCGTGGATCTCGGGATCCAGGGTGTCATCGGAGTGCCGGAAGGCGCCCCGGTGGAACTCGAACTCCGTCTGGAGTCGGTCATGGAAGGGGTGCTTGTCACAGGCACCGCCCGTGCATCGGTGAAGGGGGAGTGCGTAAGGTGTCTGGAGCCGCTAGAGCAGGCGCTCGAAGCGGATTTCCAGGAGATGTTCTCGTACCCTGACGCCGATGACCGGGGCCGCCCCAAGGCGGAGCCGGTCGACGACGCCGAGGACGACGAGGACACGCTCTTTCTCGAGGACGGCCTGTTCGACCTCGAACCCGTGCTGCGGGATGCGGTGGTGCTCGCACTGCCGATGCAGCCGGTGTGCCAGGACGACTGCCTGGGTCTGTGCTCCGAATGCGGAGCCCGGCTCGCGGACGACCCGGACCACCACCACGACGCCGTCGACATCCGTTGGGCGGCACTGCAGGGACTCGCCGGTTCACTCGAAGATGGCGAGAAGGACGAGTTGAGCGGCGCCGAACCTGGCGTCGACGAGAAGCAGGAGAAGTAGCCGTGGCTGTTCCGAAGCGGAAGATGTCGCGCAGCAACACGCGCCACCGCCGGTCGCAGTGGAAGGCTGCGGTCCCCACCCTGGTTGCGTGCGAGCGCTGCCACGAGCCCAAGCTGCAGCACATCGCGTGCCCGGCTTGCGGCACCTACAACAAGCGCCAGGTCCTCGAGGTCTGAGCGGCTGGTGAGAGGTCTGATGTCTGACGCCAAGGCGGATCCAACCGCCAAGAAAAAGGCGGACAACACAGCCTCGTCCCACACGCTTCTGGAAGGGCGGCTCGGCTACAAGCTCGAGTCCGCCCTTCTGGTGCGTGCGCTGACCCACCGTTCCTACGCGTACGAGAACGGCGGTCTGCCGACCAACGAGCGTCTGGAGTTCCTCGGGGACTCCGTACTCGGCCTCGTGGTCACGGACACGCTGTACCGCACCCACCCCGACCTGCCCGAGGGCCAGCTGGCCAAACTGCGGGCCGCGGTGGTCAATTCTCGTGCACTGGCGGAGGTGGGCCGCGGCCTCGAACTCGGCTCCTTCATCCGGCTCGGCCGGGGCGAGGAAGGCACGGGAGGCCGGGACAAGGCGTCCATCCTCGCCGACACCCTCGAAGCGGTGATCGGCGCTGTGTATCTCGACCAGGGTCTGGAAGCGGCGGGCGAGCTCGTCCACCGTCTCTTCGACCCGTTGATCGAGAAGTCCTCGAATCTCGGTGCCGGCCTGGACTGGAAGACCAGTCTCCAGGAGCTCACCGCGACCGAGGGGCTCGGGGTTCCCGAGTACCTGGTCACGGAGACCGGCCCGGACCACGAGAAGGTCTTCACTGCTGCCGCCCGCGTCGGAGGCGTCTCGTACGGCACCGGCACCGGCCGCAGCAAGAAGGAGGCGGAGCAGCAGGCCGCGGAGTCCGCGTGGCGTGCCATCCACTCCGCCGCGGACGAGCGGGCGAAGTCGGCCCGGGCCGCGGAGCAGGCGGACCGTGTCGCCCAGCAGGCGGCCCGGGACGGCGAGGAGACCGCCGACGTCCCCTCGACGCCCGGCCCCGACCCGGCCACGGCCTGACTCCTTCGACCCGCTGACGTACCGCGGTACGCGCAGCACCCGAAGTACCCGCACCACCGGACCCCGTCACGGCGCACCAGCGCCGCGGCGGGGTCCGCGCGTTGCGCCGGCCCGCCCGCGGGCCGTTCCCCGGCCGCCGTCGCCGGGCTCGATGTACCCTTCCGGCATCACCCGCCCCGTCCGTTCCCCTGGAGGAGTCCCGTGCCCGAGCTGCCCGAAGTCGAGGTCGTGCGGCGGGGCTTGGAGCGCTGGGTCACCGGGCGGGTCGTCGGATCCGTGGAGGTCCGCCACCCGCGGGCCGTGCGGCGGCACCTGGCGGGACCCGACGCCTTCGCGAAGGCACTCACCGGGCACCGGGTGGGCGGGGCGATGCGCCGCGGCAAGTATCTGTGGCTGCCGCTCGACGACTCGCCCTTCTCCGTGCTGGCGCACCTGGGCATGAGCGGTCAGCTCCTCGTGCAGCCGCAGGACGCCGCCGACGAGAAGCATCTGCGCATCCGCGTCCGCTTCGAGGACGCGCAGGGCACCGAGCTGCGGTTCGTCGACCAGCGCACCTTCGGCGGTCTGTCGCTGCACGAGAACACCGCGGACGGCCTCCCCGACGTCATCGCGCACATCGCCCGCGACCCGCTCGACCCCCTCTTCGACGACGCCGCGTTCCACACCGCGCTGCGGGCCCGCCGTACGACCCTCAAGCGGGCCCTGCTCGACCAGTCACTGATCAGCGGTGTCGGGAACATCTACGCGGACGAGGCGCTGTGGCGCTCCAGGCTCCACTACGAACGCCCGGCGGGAACGATGACCCGGCCGCGCACCGCCGAACTCCTCGGCCACGTCCGCGATGTCATGAACGACGCCCTCGCCGTCGGCGGCACCAGCTTCGACAGCCTGTACGTCAACGTCAACGGCGAGTCGGGCTACTTCGACCGCTCGCTCGACGCTTACGGGCGTGAGGGCGAGCCCTGCCACCGCTGCGGTACCCCGATGCGCCGGAAGCCCTGGATGAACCGCTCCAGCTACTTCTGCCCGCGCTGCCAGCGCGCACCGCGCCCGGCGGCCTGACACCCCGGCGCCACCGCCCGGGAGCCGTCCACGCCCGTGCGGGCCTACGCCCCCTGCCGGGCCTCGCGGGTCTCGTCGTAACGTCCGCGGGCCGCCAGGACGTCGTCCATGCGGCTCTCCACGAAGCCGATGAGGGCCAGCAGGCGCTCGGCGACCTCGCGGCCCAGCGGGGTGAGGGTGTAGTCGACGCGCGGGGGGTTCGTGGGCCGCGCGTCACGGTGCACCAGACCGTCGCGCTCCAGCGCGTGCAGGGTCTGCGAGAGCATCTTCTCGCTGACGCCGTCGACCCTGCGGCGCAGCTCGTTGAACCGGAACGTGCCGTCGTGCAGCGCCCCGAGGGTCAGGGAGCCCCAGCGGCCGGTGACGTGCTCCAGCGTGCCCCGGGACGGACAGCCACGGGCGAACACGTCGTACGCGAGATCCTCGCCGTCGCCGCTCCCGGAGTACTCACTGATCCGCGGGGACGATTCCATGCACCCAGCATACGCAGCCACAGCGCCACCCGAGGGGTTGCGCTGACTCCTGGTTAGCCCGTCGTCCCGGCGCTTCCGGCCCGGAAAGCACGACACGACCGGCCCCCCGAGCGGGCCGGTCGTGTCGTCAGCGGTCGGTTCAGTAGCCGAAGTCCTGTGTCCACCAGGGGCCGCCCTCGCCGAAGTGGACTCCGACGCCGAGGGTCTTGAAGTCGCAGTTCAGGATGTTGGCCTTGTGGCCGGGGCTGTTCATCCAGGCGTCCATGACGGCCGCCGCGTCGGCCTGGCCGCGGGCTATGTTCTCGCCGCCGAGGTCGGTTATCCCGGCCTTCGCCGCACGGTCCCAGGGGGTCAGCCCGCTCGGGTCGGTGTGGTCGAAGAAGTCCCGCGCCGCCATGTCCTCGCTGAAGGCCTGGGCGAGGTCGGTCAGGGCGCTGTTCGCGGCGACCGGGCTGCAACCGACCTTGGCGCGCTCGTCGTTGACGAGCTTGAGCACTTCGGCCTCGGCGGCCGCCTGCGCGGACACGTTCACCGGGGCCACGGCGACAGGGGCGCTGGTCTCGGACTGCGAGGGCTTGGGAGCCTCGGGCGCGGTCGTCGTCTCCTTCTGCTTCGACGCGCCGGCTTCCTTGCCCGGGGTCGCCTGCTTCTTCGGCGGCGTCTTCGTGGTCGGAGCGGCCGACGGCGAGGTGGAGGCCGAGGGGGCGGTGGTCGAGGGGGTGGTGGTCGCGCGCCCGGAGCCGCGGCTCGTCGAGGTGCCTCCGCGGGCGTCGGCGGGGCCGGACGTGCCGCCCTGCTGCCGGTCGATGCTGGAGGGAGAGCTCGCGGCCTGGATGTTGTCGGAGTTGTTGCTGCCACCGCCGAGCGCGTAGTTGTCGGCGCCGGGCACGACACCGGCCGCGACGGCCACGGTGCCGAGGGCCACGGCCGCCGAGACGCCGAGCAGACCCGTCTTGACGGGGCTCGGGCCCTTGCGCTTGCGGTGCGAGCGGGCGGAGGCGGCGGACGGGAGATCGGCGACGGCCGCGTAGCCGTACAGGTTCTCCGGGCCGTAGCTTTCCGTGTGGCTCTCGCTCGTCTCTGTGACTCCGGTGGCGCGCCCTGTGGCGGCGCGGCCGGCGTCGGAGCGTCGGTGGCGTCCCATCTCTTGGGCCTTCCTCGATCTTGAGTCAGCGATCCTCACCTCAAACTCACCCGGAAGAGTGAGTTTCTAGTGAGACTCATTGGTCCGGGACGGTACCCCATGGCGCGTGGGGAGGATGTGCTCCACGAGACATTGTCCGGTTAGCGTGCAGCCATGAACGAGGTTTCACGGCTGGTCGTCTGGGTCCGCGGACGCGTCCAAGGTGTGGGTTTCCGCTGGTTTACCCGGGCCAGGGCCCTGGAGATCGGCGGGCTGAGTGGTTTTGCTCTCAATCTCGACGACGGACGCGTCCAGGTCGTCGCGGAGGGCCCCCGGGCCGGCTGCCAGAGTCTGCTCGACTGGCTCCAGGGAGACGACACGCCCGGCCGGGTCGACGGAGTCACTGAGATCTGGGACACGCCCCGGGGGATCTACGACGGCTTCGCGATCCGCTGACGGAGCCTCCCGCGAGACCCTCCGAAAGTGGCGTGGCGTATGCCTCCGGCACCCGTCAGTAGTGGAAACCGCCTGGTGGTTGCCAACGACGGCTCGAAGTGGCAGGCTCCCGAGATAACGATGATCCCGACGCCCCGAGGGTCCCACCGGAGTCGCCGCGCCGCCGTTCCAGAAGCCGCGCGACAGTGGGTTGCCCGCCGATACGGGGCGTGATCGTGTTGACCGTCAAACTTTTTGGTGAGACGCTGAAAGCCCCGCGCACCTTAGCTGTTTGGCATGTGGAACGGCAGCACGACAACAGCAGTGTCAAGCATCGCGGGTGCGATTCCCTCACGACCCACACCGCTTCGGTCGGTCACTCAGTGTGGAGGACCATCCATCATGGCAAAGGCGCTTCTCGGTTACGTCGGCGGCTCCGACCCGCGACTCATTGCCGAGATGCGACGGCTCCAGCAGCGCGTCCAGGACCTCGAATCCGAGCTCGTACGGATCCAGGCCGAGAACGACGCGCTCGCGGCTGCCGCTTCTCACGACTCGCTTCTCGAGAGCATCGACGTACCCCAGGCGGAGCCTGCGCTCACCTGATCACTGCACCGCACCATGACAGCAGTGGTTGGGCAGCCCGAATCAACCGCTCAGTTGTCGGATTTGCAAGGGACGCCCTCCGGCGTCCCTTCTTTCTTGCTCCCGGGCAACGTTTCCCCCTCTTCAACGTCTGGTCTGCCCTGCGCCTTCATGGGCGAAACCGCGCGTTCATGGAGTGAGACCGGCCCGAAAGGTAGAGTCCGGCGGCGTGCACCTCAAGGCCCTGACCCTGCGCGGGTTCAAGTCGTTCGCCTCGGCGACCACGCTGCGGTTCGAGCCGGGCATCACCTGTGTCGTGGGCCCCAACGGCTCGGGCAAGTCCAACGTCGTGGACGCGCTCAGCTGGGTCATGGGCGAACAGGGCGCCAAGTCGCTGCGCGGCGGCAAGATGGAGGACGTCATCTTCGCCGGGACCACCGGGCGTCCGCCGCTCGGCCGGGCCGAGGTCTCGCTGACCATCGACAACTCCGACGGGGCGCTGCCCATCGAGTACGCCGAGGTCACCATCACGCGGATCATGTTCCGCAACGGCGGCAGCGAGTACCAGATCAACGGCGACACCTGCCGACTCCTCGACATCCAGGAGCTGTTGTCCGACTCCGGCATCGGCCGCGAGATGCACGTCATCGTCGGACAGGGCCAGCTCGACTCCGTCCTGCACGCCGACCCGATGGGCCGCCGTGCCTTCATCGAGGAGGCGGCCGGCGTCCTCAAGCACCGCAAGCGCAAGGAGAAGGCGCTGCGGAAGCTGGACGCCATGCAGGCGAACCTCGCCCGCGTCCAGGACCTCACCGACGAACTGCGCCGCCAGCTCAAGCCGCTCGGCCGGCAGGCCGCCGTCGCCCGCCGCGCGGCCGTGATCCAGGCCGACCTGCGCGACGCCCGGCTGCGCCTGCTCGCCGACGACCTCGTACGGCTGCGGGGGGCGCTCCAGTCCGAGATCGCCGACGAGGCCGAGCTCAAGCGGCGCAAGGAGTCCGCCGAGACCGAGCTCAGGAAGGCGCTCCAGCGGGAGGCCCTGCTGGAGGACGAGGTACGGCAGCTGACGCCGCGTCTCCAGCGCGCCCAGCAGACCTGGTACGAACTCTCCCAGCTCGCGGAGCGGGTGCGCGGCACCGTCTCGCTGGCCGACGCCCGCGTCAAGAGCGCCACCTCGGTGCCCGCCGAGGAGCGGCGCGGCCGCGACCCCGAGGACATGGAGCGAGAGGCCGCCCGCGTCCGTGAGCAGGAGGCCGAACTCGAAGCGGCCCTGGAGGCGGCCGAGCGGGCCCTGGAGGACACCGTCGCGCACCGCGCCGAGCTGGAGCGCGAACTGACCGTCGAGGAGCGCCGGCTCAAGGACGTGGCCCGCGCCATCGCCGACCGCCGCGAGGGCCTCGCCCGCCTGGGCGGCCAGGTCAACGCGGCCCGTTCGCGCGCCGCCTCGGCGCAGGCCGAGATCGACCGGCTCGCCGCCGCCCGCGACGAGGCACGGGACCGCGCGGTCACCGCCCAGGAGGAGTACGAGCAGCTCAAGGCCGAGGTCGACGGACTCGACGCGGACGACGCCGATCTCGCCGAGCGGCACGAGGCGGCCAGGGCCGCCCTGTCCGACGCCGAGGCCGCCCTGAGCGCCGCCCGCGAGGCCGCGACCGCCTCGGAACGCGAGCGGGCCGCCACCCGGGCCCGCCGTGACGCCCTCGCCCTCGGCCTGCGGCGCAAGGACGGCACGGGAGTGCTGCTCGGCGCCACGGACCGGCTCACCGGGATCCTCGGTCCCGCCGCCGTGCTGCTGTCGGTCACCCCTGGTTTCGAGGTCGCGCTCGCCGCTGCCTTCGGCGCGGCCGCCGACGCCGTCGCGGTGACCACCACCGCCTCGGCGGCCGAGGCCATCCGGCTGCTGCGCAAGCAGGACGCGGGCCGCGCGACCCTGCTGCTCGCCGGAGCGCCCGAGGAACCCGACGCGGGGACCGGCACCGGTACGGCCCCCGACGCCGGCTCGGGCACCGACGCCGACGGCCGCCCGTACGCCGCCGCTCTGGTCCGCGGTCCCGCCGAACTGATGCCCGCCGTACGGCGGTTGCTGCGCGGGATCGTCGTCGTCGGCACCCTGGAGGAGGCCGAGGACCTGGTCCACGCCCGCCCCGGACTCACCGCGGTGACCGCCGAGGGCGACCTGCTCGGGGCGCACTTCGCGCACGGCGGGTCCGCCGGTGCGCCGAGCCTCCTCGAAGTGCAGGCCTCCGTGGACGAGGCCACCGCCGAGCTGGAGGAACTGGCCGTACGCTGCGAGGAGTTGGCCGAGGCTCAGCAACTT
This sequence comes from Streptomyces sp. NPDC127038, assembly GCF_042725875.1. Classification (NCBI taxonomy): domain Bacteria; kingdom Bacillati; phylum Actinomycetota; class Actinomycetes; order Kitasatosporales; family Streptomycetaceae; genus Streptomyces; species Streptomyces sp. NPDC127038. The sequence continues at coordinate 51,699 of NZ_JBHXDQ010000012.1, forward strand.
GCCACGGAACTGCGCAAGGAACGGGCCGCGCTGGTCGAGGAGTTGGGGGAGCGACGCCGGGCCTCCGAGCGGGAGAAGTCTTCCGTGGCGCAGCAGTTGGGACGGCTGGCCGGGCAGGCGCGGGGCGCCGCCGGAGAGGCCGAGCGCGGCACCGCGGCCGCGGCCCGCGCGCAGGAGGCGCTCGACCGTGCCGTGGCCGAGGCGGAGGAACTGGCCGAACGGCTCGCCGTGGCCGAGGAGATGCCGGCCGAGGAGGAACCCGACACCTCGGTACGGGACCGGCTCGCCGCGGACGGCGCCAACGCGCGGCAGACGGAGATGGAGGCCCGCCTCCAGGTCCGTACGCACGAGGAGCGGGTGAAGGGACTCGCCGGACGGGCCGACTCGCTGGACCGGGCCGCCCGGGCCGAACGCGAGGCACGCGCGCGTGCCGAACAGCGGCGTGCCCGGCTGCGCCACGAGGCCGCCGTCGCCTCGGCCGTCGCCTCCGGCGCCCGCCAGCTGCTCGCGCACGTCGAGATCTCGCTCGCCCGCGCCGAGGAGGAGCGCACCGCCGCCGACACGGCGAAGGCCCGCCGCGAGCAGGAGCTCGTGGCCGCGCGCGGCCAGGGCCGTGACCTCAAGGAAGAGCTCGACAAGCTCACCGACTCGGTGCACCGGGGCGAGGTGCTCGGCGCCGAGAAGCGGATGCGCATGGAGCAGCTGGAGGCGAAGGCGCTGGACGAACTCGGCGTCGAACCGGCGGGACTCGTCGCGGACTACGGCCCCGACCAGCTCGTACCGCCGTCGCTGCCCGCCGAGGGCGAGGAGCTGCCCGACGACCCCGAGCACCCGCGCAACCAGCCGCGGCGCTTCCACCGGGCCGAGCAGGAGAAGCGGCTGAAGTCGGCCGAGCGGGCGTACCAGCAGCTCGGCAAGGTCAATCCGCTGGCCCTGGAGGAGTTCGCCGCGCTGGAGGAGCGCCACAAGTTCCTCAGCGAGCAGCTGGAGGACCTGAAGAAGACGCGCGCCGACCTTCTCCAGGTGGTGAAGGAGGTCGACGAGCGCGTCGAGCAGGTCTTCACCGAGGCGTACCGGGACACCGCCCGGGAGTTCGAGGGCGTGTTCGGCCGGCTGTTCCCGGGCGGTGAGGGGCGGCTGATCCTGACCGACCCCGACAACATGCTGACCACGGGTGTCGACGTGGAGGCCAGGCCGCCGGGCAAGAAGGTCAAGCGGCTCAGCCTCCTGTCGGGCGGCGAGCGGTCGCTGACCGCCGTGGCGCTCCTGGTGTCGATCTTCAAGGCGCGCCCGAGCCCGTTCTACGTGATGGACGAGGTCGAGGCGGCGCTGGACGACACGAACCTCCAGCGGCTGATCAGGATCATGCAGGAGCTCCAGGAGGCCTCGCAGCTGATCGTGATCACGCACCAGAAGCGCACGATGGAGGTCGCGGACGCGCTGTACGGCGTCTCCATGCAGGGCGACGGCGTCTCGAAGGTGATCAGCCAGCGCCTGCGCTGAGGCCAGGCTCCCCCTCGTCCGGCTCCGGAAGGTCCTCGCCCACGCCCTCGTCGGCGAGTTCGGCCAGCACCTCGGCGTGGCAGCGCTCGGGGACGCACCAGCAGCCGAGGCGGTGGCCGCGCAGGGCCGGGAGCCGGGCCAGCAGTTCCGGGCGCGCCAGCAGATAGGCGCGGTACATCTCGACGACCTCCTCGCGGGTGCCGTCGTGGCCCGGGCGGAACGGGCTCGCCAGCGGGGAACCGGCCAGCCGCCAGCCGCCCCGGTGCATGGCGCGGCCGACGTACACCACATCGGCGTACGCAGGGTCGTCGCGGTGACCCTTGAGGTTGACGACCGTGGTCCTGGGCATGCTCGGATCCTCCTCGTTCGGGCGGCCGGGAGCAACGTGAGCGCGGCCGAGAACCGGCCCTCGCTGGACCATTCGGGCACTTGATGTTCAAACCTTGAACACAACAACGTCACATCGGTGGCGATGTCCGGAACGACCCCGGGGTTTGACTTCGAAAAGTGAAGGCATAGTCTCTCCGACGTTCCTTTTACCTTCAGGTGGTGGCCCGCGTGAACCTGTGCGCCACTGGTAACCACCGGTGAAGGTCTTCGCCCCCCACCCCCGGCAGCGAGGCCGGTGGCCCGAGGAGTCTTAGTGACCAGCGCATCGCAGGCACCTGTGCCAGGAGCCCGGACGGCTCATCCCGAGCATCTCGGGCATGTCATCTTCATCGCGGCCGCGGCCGCGATGGGCGGCTTCCTCTTCGGCTACGACAGCGCTGTGATCAACGGCGCGGTCGAGGCCATCCGCGACCGCTACAACATCGGCTCCGCGGCGCTGGCCCAGGTGATCGCCATCGCCCTGATCGGCTGCGCCATCGGCGCGGCGGCCGCCGGCCGCATGGCGGACCGCATCGGACGCATCCGCTGCATGCAGATCTCCGCGAGCCTCTTCACCATCAGCGCCGTCGGCTCGGCCCTGCCGTTCGCGCTCTGGGACCTCGCCTTCTGGCGCATCATCGGCGGATTCGCCATCGGCATGGCCTCCGTCATCGGCCCCGCCTACATCGCCGAGGTCTCCCCGCCCGCGTACCGCGGACGGCTCGGCTCGTTCCAGCAGGCCGCGATCGTCGTCGGCATCGCCATCTCGCAGCTCGTCAACTACGCCATCCTGAACGCGGCCGGCGGCGACCAGCGCGGTCAGCTGCTGGGCGTGGAGGCCTGGCAGGTCATGCTCGGTGTCATGGTCATCCCGGCCGTCCTCTACGGTCTGCTCTCCTTCGCCATCCCCGAGTCGCCGCGCTTCCTCCTCGAAGTGGGCCGCAGGGACCGGGCCCGTGAGGTGCTCAAGGAGGTCGAGGGCGACAAGATCGACCTGGACGCCCGCATGGACGAGATCGAGACGGCCATGAAGCGCGAGCACAAGTCGACCTTCAAGGACCTGCTCGGCGGCAGCTTCCTCTTCCTCCCGATCGTCTGGGTCGGTATCGGGCTCTCGGTCTTCCAGCAGTTCGTCGGCATCAACATCGCGTTCTACTACTCCGCGACGCTGTGGCAGTCGGTCGGTGTCGACCCGACGGACTCGTTCTTCTACTCGTTCACCACGTCGATCATCAACATCATCGGCACCGTGATCGCCATGATCTTCGTCGACCGCATCGGCCGCAGGCCGCTCGCCCTCATCGGCTCGGTGGGTATGGCCATCGGCCTCGGCCTGGAGGCCTGGGCCTTCTCCTACGACCTGGTCGACGGCAAGCTGCCCGCCACCCAGGGCTGGGTCGCCCTGATCGCCGCCCACGTCTTCGTCCTCTTCTTCGCCCTCTCCTGGGGTGTCGTGGTCTGGGTGTTCCTCGGCGAGATGTTCCCGAACCGGATCCGCGCCGCCGCGCTCGGTGTCGCCGCCTCCGCGCAGTGGATGGCCAACTGGGCCATCACCGCGAGCTTCCCGTCGCTGGCCGACTGGAACCTCTCCGGCACCTATGTGATCTACACCTGCTTCGCGGTGCTCTCCATCCCCTTCGTCCTCAAGTTCGTCAAGGAGACGAAGGGCAAGGCGCTGGAGGAGATGGGCTGACCGCCCGTGCCGCCGGCGGCCCCCCACGCCCGCCGGCGGCCCCCCGACCCGGGGAGAAGGGCCAAGTCCCCGCTGCCCCTCTCCCCGTACTGGTGCCGCGCCAGGCAACGTTCACCCCGTCGCGACGCCCGGCACGCCCTCTCGCTGCACCGGCCGAAAGCCCAAGTACATCCAGTACGAGGACTTCCGGCCGGCACACCGAGAGCACGCACCGGACGCCGCTCCTTCAGGGGCAAACGTTGCCTGGCGCGGCACCAGTGAAGAGGGCGTGCCGCCCCGGTCCGGACCGTCAGGTCACGCGAGCCGGGGCAGCACGCTTTCGCAGAACAGACGCAGACTGCGCCAGCCCTCCTCCAGCGGCATCCCGCCGGACAGCGGATGCAGGACGAGACTGTCCAGGCCCAGGTCCACGCACTGACCGGGCGTCAGGATCCGGTAGACGCCCTCGGCGCGCAGCTCGTCGACCGTCGTGGCCGCCGACTTCACCGCCGAGCGGATCTCGCCGGACTGCCAGGAGGCGTACGTCCGTGCCTCGTGCAGGAAGTGGCGGCCGTACTCGGCCCAGCACCGGTCCGGGTCCTCGGCGATGTGCAGCAGCGGTGTCTCGGCGCCGGGCATCATGGTCCAGCCCTCGGTGCCGTACTCGATGAGCCGCTCCTTGTAGTAGGCCTCCAGCGCGGGCAGGTGCGCGCTCGGGAAGAACGGCAGACCGAGCCGCGCCGCGCGCCGGGCCGCGGCCCGGGAGGAGCCGCCCACCAGCAGCAGCGGATGCGGGTCCGAGAACGGGCGCGGGGTGACCCGTACCGTACGGCCCCGGTACGTGAACTCCTCGCCGGTCCACGCCTTCAGCACCGTCTCCAGGAGCTCGTCCTGGAGCTCGCCGCGCCGCTTCCAGTCCACGTCGAACTGCGCGTACTCCTCGGGGCGGTATCCGATGCCGGCCACGGTCACCAGCCGTCCGCCGCCGAGCAGGTCGAGCACGGCGATGTCCTCGGCGAGCCGCAGCGGGTCGTGCAGCGGGCCGATGACCGCCGAGACGGTGACCGCGATGCGCCGGGTCGCTCCGAAGACCGCCCCCGCGAACGCGAAGGGCGACGGCAGCCAGTTGTTGGCGGCGCCGTGGTGTTCCTCGGTCTGCACGGTGGTGACCCCGCGGTCGTCCGCGTACGCGGCCATCTCGACGGCGGTCCGGTAGCGGGCGCCGAGCGAGGCGGGGGTGGCGTCGGGTTCGACGAGGTTGAAGCGCACGACCGTCACGGGCATGGGGAGCCCCCCTTCGTGGGTGGAGGGGGACGGTAGCTGACAGGGCGTCAGGTGGCCATAGCCGCGGACCCCCGGGTGGCGAGCCGCCCGCCGTCCGGCGGGACACTCCGGGGATCCAGTGTTCGTACGAAACTACAAGCCTTCTCCTGCGCGGGGAAAAAGCTTCCGGCACAGGGGATGGCGGATACTGAGGGCGTTATGGAAACCATCATCCTTGCTGTAGTCATCGCCGTGGTGGTGATCGGCGCGCTCGGTGGGCTCGTCGTCGGCAGTCGCAAGCGGAAGCAGCTGCCCCCGCCGCCCCCCGCCGCCCCCGACATCACCGCCCCTCCGGCCGAACCGCACGTCGGCGACGAGGCCGAGGCGCCGCACGACGAACCGCGCCGCACCCTGGAGGAGGTGGATCTCCCCGACGGCTCGGCCGCCCCGCCGGTCGTCGTCGAGGAGCCTCCGGCCGTCCCCCAGATCGAGATCCCGGAGCCGACCGCCGGCCGTCTGGTGCGGCTGCGCACCCGGCTCTCGCGTTCGCAGAACGCTCTCGGCAAGGGCCTGCTCACGCTGCTCTCGCGCGAGCACCTGGACGACGAGACCTGGGAGGAGATCGAGGACACGCTGCTCGTCGCCGACGTCGGTGTGCAGCCCACCCAGGAACTGGTCGAGCGGCTCCGCGAGCGCGTGAAGGTGCTCGGCACCCGCACGCCCGACGAGCTGCGCGGCCTGCTGCGCGAGGAGCTGATCCAGCTGCTCGTCCCGGAGTTCGACCGTACGGTCAAGACCGACTCGAACCTCGACACGCCGGGCATCGTGATGGTCGTCGGCGTCAACGGCACCGGCAAGACCACCACCACCGGCAAGCTCGCGCGCGTGCTCGTCGCCGACGGCAAGAGCGTCGTGCTCGGCGCGGCCGACACCTTCCGCGCCGCCGCCGCCGACCAGCTCCAGACCTGGGGCGAGCGGGTGGGCGCCCGTACCGTCCGCGGCCCCGAGGGCGGCGACCCGGCCTCGATCGCGTTCGACGCGGTCAAGGAGGGCATCGAGGAGGGCGCGGACGTCGTCCTCATCGACACCGCGGGCCGGCTCCACACCAAGACCGGCCTCATGGACGAGCTCGGCAAGGTCAAGCGTGTCGTGGAGAAGCACGCCCCGCTCGACGAGGTGCTGCTCGTCCTCGACGCGACCACCGGCCAGAACGGTCTGGTGCAGGCGCGGGTGTTCGCCGAGGTCGTGGAGATCACCGGCATCGTCCTGACCAAGCTCGACGGCACGGCCAAGGGCGGCATCGTCGTCGCGGTGCAGCGCGAGCTCGGCGTCCCGGTCAAGCTCGTCGGGCTCGGCGAGGGCGCGGACGACCTGGCGCCGTTCGAGCCGGAGGCGTTCGTTGACGCCCTTATCGGAGAGTGACCACCCACGCGAACGCGTAGGTACGCGAAGAAGCGCCCGCCCCCACGGCACTGCCTGGGGGACGGGCGCTTCGTCCTGTACGGGGAGGGACGCGACGGGGTGCGGGGGAGGGGCTCCGGGGTACGGGCCCGCCGTGCTCCCGCACCCGGCCCGTGGTCAGGCCCGTGAGCGGTGCGCCACGTAGGCGAGCGTGCCCAGCAGCAGCCTGGCCGGCGGCGGCTTGGTGACGGAGTCGAGGACGGGGGAGCGCAGCCAGCGGACCGGGCCGAGTCCCGCACGGTCGGAGGGCGGGGCGGTGATGAACGTGCCGGGGCCCAGACCGTGCAGGTCGAGGGAGGCGTCGTCCCAGCCCATGCGGTAGAGCAGCTCGGGAAGTTCGGCGGCCGACCCGGGGGAGACGAAGAACTGGGCGCGGCCGTCCGGGGTGGCCGTGACGGGACCGAGCGGCAGACCCATGCGCTCCAGCCGGACGAGCGCGCGCCGCCCCGCCGCCTCGGCAACCTCGAGCACGTCGAAGGCCCGGCCGACCGGCAGCATCACCGCGGCCCCCGGGAACCCGGCCCAGGCGCGGGTCGCCCCGTCCAGGGTCGTGCCCGCCGGGATCACCGGGGCGAAGGAGAGGGGATGCGCACCCGGGGCGGAGCAGTCCGCCCGGCCGCACGAGCACGCCCCCGCGGCGGCTCGGGCACCCGGGACCACGTCCCATCCCCACAGTCCGGTGAACGCGGCGACGGCGGTGCCCTCCGACGAACGGCCGCGGCGACGAGCACCGGTCCGGATGTCGCGCATCGCCCGACTACTGCCGATCGTGAAGCCCATGCCCCCTCCAACGGGTTCGATGCGCCCGTGGTTACGTGACGGAACCGGATTGTCACCCTCTGTTCCTGGCTGCCCGGTATCACGCGATCCAGACGGCGTGTTGTTGTGCGGGGGGTGGTGCGCCCGGCTCGCTGCGCCCTGAAGTGCGCCTCTCCGCCCACCCTTGGCCGTTCCGTGTCAAGTGAATCGCGCACGGGGCGAATGGAGTTCATTCGAAGGGGTGGCGAATGGTGGCGTTTCACGGTTCGCCATGGCTGGACGGGTGATCGTAGGATTACTTTGTGTGCACGAGTCCTGGGGTTTTGTTTACTCGTGAGTATGCCAAGGGCAAGCCGGGTTCCCGTTCGAAGGGTGAGAACTACCGGACGCGCGGCCGCGTTTACGGGCATTCTGATAGGGCTTGGCGCAGAGCGGCGACAAGTGGTCTCGGGGAGTGGGGGCGTTCCAGTGGGCGGCAACGGCGGAGGCGGGACGAACGCTGACAAGCGCCCCAACGAGCTGCTCGGCTCGTGGTTCGTGCGCAGCGGCTGGTCGAAGGGCGAGCTGGCGCGTCAGGTGAACCGCAGGGCCCGCCAGTTGGGGGCCAACCACATCTCGACCGACACCTCACGGGTGCGCCGCTGGCTGGACGGGGAGAACCCGCGCGAGCCGATCCCGCGGATCCTCTCCGAGCTGTTCTCCGAGCGGTTCGGCTGTGTCGTCGCCGTGGAGGACCTCGGTCTGCGCACCGCCCACCAGGCACCCTCCGTGTCCGGCATCGACCTGCCGTGGACCGGGCCCCAGACCGTCGCCCTGATCAGCGAGTACTCGCGCAGCGACCTCATGCTGGCGCGGCGCGGGTTCCTCGGCAGCTCGCTGGGCCTCTCCGCGGGCCCGGCCCTCATCGAGCCCATGCAGCGCTGGCTCGTCCCCACGCCCGCGGCACCGTACGAGGCGGCCGAACCGCCCGCCTCGACGCGCCGCGGCGGCCGGCTCTCGCAGCCGGAGCTCGACCTGCTGGAGTCCACCACGGTGATGTTCCGTCAGTGGGACGCGCAGTGCGGCGGCGGACTGCGCCGCAAGGCCGTCGTCGGCCAGCTGCACGAGGTGACGGACCTGCTCCAGGAACCGCAGCCCGCCGCCACCGAGAAACGTCTGTTCAAGGTCGCCGCCGAACTGGCCGAACTGGCGGGCTGGATGAGCTACGACGTGGGTCTCCAGCCCACCGCCCAGAAGTACTTCGTGCTCGCCCTGCACGCCTCGAAGGAGGCGGGCGACAAGCCGCTCGGCTCGTACATCCTCTCCAGCATGAGCCGGCAGATGATCCACCTCGGGCGGCCCGAGGACGCGCTGGAGCTGATCCACCTCGCCCAGTACGGAAGCCGTGACTGCGCCGGCCCGCGCACCCAGTCGATGCTGTATGCGATGGAGGCCCGCGCCTACGCCAACATGGGCCAGCCCGGAAAGTGCAAGCGGGCCGTCCGCATGGCCGAGGACACCTTCGCCGACGTGCACGAGTGGGACGAGCCGGACCCCGACTGGATCCGCTTCTTCTCCAAGGCCGAGCTGTACGGCGAGAACTCGCACTCCTACCGCGACCTCGCCTACGTCGCCGGGCGCAGCCCCACGTACGCCTCCATGGCCGAGCCCCTCATGCAGCAGGCGGTCGACCGCTTCGGCAAGGACTCCGAGCACCAGCGGTCGTACGCGCTCAACCTCATCGGCATGGCCACCGTGCACCTGCTCCAGCGCGAGCCCGAGCAGAGTGCGGTCCTGGCCAAAGAGGCACTCAGGATCGGCAAGAAAGTGCGCTCCGAGCGCGTCAACACTCGTATCCGAAAGACGGTCGACACCGCGGTCCGCGAGTTCGGCGACCTCGCCGAGGTCATCGACCTCACCGACCAGCTCGCCGTCGACCTGCCCGAGACCGCAGAGGCGGTCTGACCCCCGGCCGCCGAGGCGGCCCCGCCCAGTACCCCGGCTGCGGCCGGCCGTCCCGAACTGCCCGACTCGGCTCCCCCGTGCCAGGTCATCGGACGGCCCGCCGTGGCCGGTTCCGTTGTGCGCGGCCCCGTTAGGCGCCGCTCCCGCGCGGACGGCCGGCCACCGCCGGGGCATCCCGTACGGCGACCCCGGCCCGACCCGCCCCGGACGCCGTGGGCGTCCCGCGGGAGATTGCGTCACGATAACGATCGCTTCGACCGCAATGGGGCAGTTCATGAACGTGTAACACGCGGAGTGCCTTCGTCACGGGTGCGAAACATCGAGGGGCGTCCACGGAAACGGCGCTGCGTCAATCTCATGGCGCATAACCGGCCCACCCCTCACGACCCACCCCAGGCTTCGCCCGCACGGGGCCGTACCAACGACGAGGAGACGCCGATGGCACCAGCCATCACGCTTGCCGCGGAGGCACCCAAGCTGTCCTCCGCGAACACAGGCTTCATGCTCATTGCTTCCGCCCTCGTGCTCATCATGACGCCGGGCCTCGCCTTCTTCTACGGAGGCATGGTCCGGGTCAAGAGCACCCTGAACATGCTGATGATGAGCTTCATCAGCATGGGCATCGTCACCATCCTGTGGGTGCTCTACGGCTTCTCCATGAGCTTCGGCACGGACCACGGCTCGATCATCGGCTGGACCGGCGACTACGTGGGCTGGGCCGGCATCGACAAGATGGACCTCTGGCCGGGCTACACCATCCCGGTGTTCGTCTTCGCCGTCTTCCAGATGATGTTCGCGATCATCACGCCCGCCCTGATAAGCGGAGCCATCGCGGACCGCGTCAAGTTCAGCGCCTGGGCCGTGTTCCTCGTCCTGTGGGCGACGGTCGTGTACTTCCCGGTCGCGCACTGGGTCTGGGGCACCGGCGGCTGGGCCTTCGAACTCGGCGTGATCGACTTCGCCGGCGGTACGGCGGTCCACATCAACGCGGGCGCCGCGGCGCTCGGCGTGATCCTGGTGATCGGCAAGCGCGTCGGGTTCAAGAAGGACCCGATGCGCCCGCACAGCCTCCCGCTGGTCATGCTCGGCGCCGGTCTGCTGTGGTTCGGCTGGTTCGGCTTCAACGCCGGCTCCTGGCTCGGCAACGACGACGGCGTCGGCCCGCTGATGTTCGTCAACACCCAGATCGCCACCGGCGCCGCCATGCTCGCCTGGCTCGCCTACGAGAAGATCCGGCACGGCGCGTTCACCACGCTGGGCGCCGCCTCCGGCGCGGTCGCCGGTCTGGTCGCCATCACCCCGTCCGGCGGCGCGGTCTCCCCGCTCGGAGCCATCGCCGTCGGCGTCATCGCCGGTGTCGCCTGCGCCGCGGCCGTCGGACTGAAGTTCAAGTTCGGCTTCGACGACTCCCTGGACGTCGTCGGCGTCCACATGGTCGGCGGTATCGCGGGCTCGCTCCTGATCGGCCTCTTCGCCAGCGGCAAGGGCCAGTCGGACGTCAAGGGCCTGTTCTACGGCGGCGGGATGCACCAGTTCTGGATCCAGTGCGCCGGCGTCTTCGGAGTCCTCTTCTACTCCCTGATCGCCTCCGCGATCCTCGCCTTCATCCTCGACAAGACCATCGGCATGCGGATCACCGAGGAGGAAGAGGTCTCGGGCATCGACCAGGCCCAGCACGCCGAGACCGCATACGACTTCAGCGGTACCGGTGGCGGTGTCATCGCCGGCTCCGCGACGGCCGTGCCCGCCACGGAGACCAAGAAGGTGGACGCATGAAGCTCATCACCGCCGTCGTCAAGCCCCACCGGCTCGACGAGATCAAGGAGGCGCTCCAGGCCTTCGGCGTCCACGGACTGACGGTCACCGAGGCGAGCGGCTACGGTCGGCAGCGGGGACACACCGAGGTGTACCGCGGCGCCGAGTACACGGTCGACCTCGTTCCCAAGATCCGCATCGAGGTGCTGGTCGAGGACGACGACGCCGAACAGCTCGTCGACGTCGTCGTCAAGGCGGCCCGTACCGGCAAGATCGGTGACGGCAAGGTGTGGTCCGTGCCGGTCGACACGGCCGTCCGCGTCCGCACCGGCGAGCGCGGCCCGGACGCGCTCTGACGGGACCGGCCCGCACGAACAGGAAAGACAGGAGTCGCTGGGTGACGAGCACGGACACGCGAGTGGAAGCAGAGGACTCGGGACCCAGCGGCTACGCGGCGGCCCGGCTGCGCCTCCTCCAAGAGGGGGCGCGGTCCGGGCCGCCGCGCCGTGCCGCCCTCGCGGAACTGACGGACGACTGGCTGACCGGCCTGTTCACCGCCGGCTCCCAGGGGCTGCGCGGAGTCTCCCTCGTCGCCGTCGGCGGCTACGGCCGCGGCGAGCTCTCCCCCCGCAGCGACCTCGACCTGCTCCTCCTGCACGACGGCTCCGACTCCGGCGCCGTCGCCGCCCTCGCCGACCGCCTCTGGTACCCCGTGTGGGACCTCGGCCTCGATCTCGACCACTCCGTCCGCACCCCCGCCGAGGCCCGCAAGACCGCCGCCGACGACCTCAAGGTCCAGCTCGGCCTGCTCGACGCCCGCCACCTCGCCGGCGACCTCGGCCTCACCGCCGGACTGCGCACCGCCGTCCTCGCCGACTGGCGCAACCAGGCACCCAAGCGGCTGCCCGAACTCCAGGAACTGTGCGCCGAACGCGCCGAACGCCAGGGCGAACTCCAGTACCTCCTCGAACCCGACCTGAAGGAGGCGCGCGGCGGACTGCGCGACGCCACCGCGCTGCGCGCCGTCGCCGCGTCCTGGCTCGCCGACGCACCCCGCGAAGGCCTCGCCGAAGCCCGCCGCCGGCTCCTCGACGTCCGCGACGCCCTGCACCTGGCCACCGGCCGCGCCACCGACCGCCTCGCCCTCCAGGAACAGGACCAGGTCGCCGCCGGACTCGGACTGCTGGACGCCGACACCCTGCTGCGCCAGGTCTACGAGGCCGCCCGCGTCGTCTCGTACGCCTCCGACGTCACCTGGCGCGAGGTCGGACGCGTCCTGCGCTCGCGCGCGGTGCGGCCCCGGCTGCGCGCCATGCTCGGCGGGGGCAAGCCCGTCGCCGAACGCTCCCCCCTCGCCGAGGGAGTGGTCGAACAGGACGGCGAGGTCGTGCTCGCCCGCGCCGCCCGGCCCGAACGCGACCCCGTGCTCCCGCTGCGGGCCGCCGCCGCTGCCGCGCAGGCGGACCTCCCGCTGTCCCTGCACGCCGTACGCCGCCTGGCCGCCGCCGTCCGCCCGCTCCCCACGCCCTGGCCTGCCGAGGCCCGCGAACAGCTCGTCACCCTCCTCGGCTCGGGCCGCCCGACCGTCGAGGTCTGGGAGGCACTGGAGGCCGAAGGGCTGATCACCCGGCTGCTGCCCGACTGGGAGCGGGTGCGCTGCCGGCCGCAGCGCAACGCCGTCCACATCTGGACCGTCGACCGCCACCTGATCGAGACGGCCGTCCGCGCCTCCGAACTGACCCGCCGCGTCGGCCGCCCCGACCTCCTCCTCGTCGCCGCCCTGCTCCACGACATCGGCAAGGGCTGGCCCGGCGACCACTCCGTGGCCGGCGAGATCATCGCCCGCGACGTGGCCGCCCGCATCGGCTTCGACCGCGTGGACGCCGCCGTGCTCGCCACCCTCGTACGCCACCACCTGCTGCTCATCGACACCGCGACCCGGCGCGACCTGGAGGACCCGGCCACCGTCCGCTCGGTCGCCGAGGCCGTCGGCTCCCAGGGCACCCTGGAGCTGCTGCACGCCCTCACCGAGGCCGACGCGCTGGCCACCGGGCCCGCCGCCTGGTCCTCCTGGCGCGGGGGCCTCGTCACCGACCTGGTCAAACGGGTCTCGGCGGTGCTCGCGGGGGACGCGCCCGAGGAACCCGAGGCCGCCGCGCCGACCGCCGAGATGGAACGCCTCGCGATCGAGGCCTGCCGCACCGGCGGACCCGTCCTGTCCCTGCGCGCCCAGACCGAACCCCTCGACACCGAGGCCGAACCCGCCACCGGCCCCGAGGACCCCGAGCCGCTCGGCGTGGAACTCCTCATCGCCGTCCCCGACCAGCCCGGCGTGCTCCCCTCGGTGGCCGGCGTCCTCGCCATGCACCGGCTCACCGTCCGCACTGCCGAACTGCGCGCCCTGGACCTGCCCGACGGCGTCGAGGGCTCGGTGCTGCTGCTCAACTGGCGGGTCGCGGCCGAGTACGGCTCCCTGCCGCAGGCCGCCCGGCTGCGCGCCGACCTCGTACGCGCCCTCGACGGCTCCCTGGACATCACCGCCCGCCTCGCCGAGCGCGACGCCGCCTATCCGCGCCGCCGGGGCGTCGTCGCGCCCCCCGCGCGGGTCACCGTCGCCCCCGCCGCGTCCCGTCTGGCCACGGTCATCGAGGTCCGCGCCCACGACGCCCCGGGCCTGCTGCACCGCATCGGCCGGGCCCTGGAGACGGCGCGGGTGCGGGTACGGAGCATGCACGTGTCCACGCTCGGCGCGAACGCCGTGGACGCCTTCTACGTGACCGGCACGAAGGGGGAACCCCTGCCGGGGGAGGAGGCCGCCTCGGTGGCCCGCGCCCTGGAGGAGGCACTGCGCTCCTGAGCCGGTGCGTGGGCATGTGATCTCCACGACCCCAGGGGCCGTCCGTCGGGCGGATCACGGTCCTCGCGGGGGCGCGGACCCGTGCCCCCGCCGCTCCGGAGGCCGTCCCGGCCCGTCGAATGCGGTGCGCGGGGACGAATCGCTTGCGGGGACAGATACCCTGGAGGGCAGCCCGAAACGACCCCGACTCCGAGGACCGAAGCCACCGTGTTCGATACCCTCTCCGACCGCCTCAGCGCGACGTTCAAAAACCTCCGCGGCAAGGGGCGCCTCAGTGAGGCGGACATCGACGCCACGGCACGCGAGATCCGCATCGCGCTCCTCGAAGCCGATGTCGCCCTGCCCGTCGTCCGCACGTTCATCAAGAACGTCAAGGAACGGGCCATGGGCAGCGATGTCTCCAGGGCCCTCAACCCCGCCCAGCAGGTCCTGAAGATCGTCAACGACGAGCTCGTGACGATCCTCGGCGGCGAGACCCGCCGTCTGCGGTTCGCCAAGAACCCGCCCACCGTGATCATGCTCGCGGGCCTCCAGGGCGCGGGCAAGACCACGCTCGCCGGAAAGCTCGGCAAGTGGCTCAAGGACCAGGGGCACTCCCCGATCCTCGTCGCCGCCGACCTCCAGCGCCCCAACGCGGTGAACCAGCTCAGCGTCGTCGCCGAGCGCGCGGGCGTCGCCGTCTACGCCCCCGAGCCGGGCAACGGCGTCGGCGACCCGGTCAAGGTCGCCAAGGACTCCATCGAGTTCGCCAAGGCCAAGGTCCACGACATCGTGATCGTGGACACCGCAGGCCGCCTCGGTATCGACCAGGAGCTGATGCAGCAGGCCGCGGACATCCGCGACGCCGTCAGCCCCGACGAGATCCTCTTCGTCGTCGACGCGATGATCGGCCAGGACGCGGTCAACACCGCCGAGGCCTTCCGCGACGGCGTCGGCTTCGACGGCGTGGTGCTCTCCAAGCTCGACGGTGACGCCCGCGGTGGTGCCGCCCTGTCGATCCGGCAGATCACCGGCAAGCCGATCATGTTCGCCTCGAACGGCGAGAAGCTCGACGACTTCGACGCCTTCCACCCTGACCGGATGGCCTCCCGCATCCTCGACATGGGTGACCTCCTCACCCTGATCGAGCAGGCGGAGAAGACGTTCAGCCAGGAAGAGGCCGAGAAGATGGCCTCCAAGCTGGCGTCCAAGAAGGGCCAGGACTTCACCCTGGACGACTTCCTGGCCCAGATGGAACAGGTCCGGAAGATGGGCAGCATCAGCAAGCTGCTCGGCATGCTCCCGGGCATGGGCCAGATCAAGGACCAGATCAACAACCTGGACGAGCGGGACGTCGACCGTGTCGGCGCGATCATCAAGTCGATGACCCCGGGCGAGCGCCAGGACCCGACGATCATCAACGGCTCGCGCCGCGCCCGTATCGCCAAGGGTTCCGGCGTCGAGGTCAGCGCGGTCAAGGGCCTGGTCGAGCGCTTCTTCGAGGCCCGCAAGATGATGTCCCGCATGGCCCAGGGCGGCGGGATGCCGGGCATGCCGGGGATGCCGGGCATGGGCGGCGGCCCCGGCCGCGCCAAGAAGAAGCCGAAGGTGGCCAAGGGCAAGCAGCGCTCCGGCAACCCGATGAAGCGCAAGCAGCAGGAGGAAGAGGAGGCCGCCCGCCGCGAGGCCGGCGCCCAGGGCGGCAACGCCTTCGGTCTTCCGCAGCAGAACGCCCAGGACAACTTCGAGCTGCCGGACGAGTTCAAGAAGTTCATGGGCTGACGCCCCGCGCGCAAGCGCTGTCGTGACGCCCGCTGGGGGCGCCTCTCACCGAGAGGCGCCCCCAGCGGCATGACCGCGGGTGCCGGTGTCCGCCATGTGTCGTAACGTCCCTGTATGAGCAATCCCGTGCCGCCCCGCAAGGCACCGGACCAGCCGTGGCGCACCGAAGGCACGCCCCCCGAGCCGACACCGCCGCCCGGCGGCCGGCGGAAGCTGCCCGGCGGCTGGTGGAGCCTGGCCCTGGCCGCGCTCATCGTGTTCCTGATCGCCAACCTGGTGCTGTCCTTCTACAACCAGGGCAACGAGCCGACGATCTCGTACACGGAGTTCAGCAGACAGGTCGGCGACGGCAACGTCACCAAGATCTACGCCAAGGGCGACGCGATCCAGGGACAGCTCAAGAACTCCCAGGAGAAGCCCGACGGCGGCGGGAAGTACACCAAGTTCAAGACGCAGCGCCCGGTCTTCGCGGACGACAACCTCTGGCAGAACCTCCAGAAGCACGACGTCACCGTGACCGCCTCGCCGGTGGTGCAGGAGCGCAGCTTCCTGTTCAACCTGCTGATCTCGCTCGCCCCGATGATCCTGCTCGTCGTCCTGTGGATCTTCATCGCCCGGCGGATGGGCTCGGGCATGGGCGGCGCGGGCGGCATGCTCGGCCGCAAGACGCCCCCGAAACCGGTCGAGCTCGTGCCCGGCGGCAAGCGCACCACGTTCTCGGACGTGGCCGGCATCGACGAGGTGGCCGGCGAGGTCGACGACGTCGTGGACTTCCTCAAGAACCCCGACGCCTACCGCAGGATGGGCGCGAAGATGCCCCGCGGAGTGCTGCTGGCGGGCCCGCCCGGCACCGGCAAGACCCTGCTCGCCCGGGCGGTCGCGGGCGAGGCGGGCGTCCCCTTCTTCTCCGCCTCGGCGTCCGAGTTCATCGAGATGATCGTGGGCGTCGGCGCGTCCCGGGTCCGCGAACTGTTCGCCGAGGCCCGCAAGGTGGCCCCGTCCATCATCTTCATCGACGAGATCGACACCATCGGACGGTCGCGGTCGGGCGGTTCCGCGATGGGCGGCCACGACGAGCGCGAACAGACGCTCAACCAGATCCTCACCGAGATGGACGGCTTCTCCGGTTCGGAGGGCGTCATCGTCATCGCCGCCACCAACCGGGCGGACATCCTGGACCCGGCGCTCACCCGCCCCGGCCGCTTCGACCGGGTCGTCAACGTCTCGCCGCCCGACCGCGGCGGCCGGGAGGCGATCCTGGAGATCCACACCCGCGAGATCCCGCTCGCCCCCGACGTGGACCTCACCCAGGTGGCCCGGACGACCCCGGGCATGACCGGCGCGGATCTCGCCAACCTCGCCAACGAGGCCGCGCTCCTCGCCGTCAAGCGCAAGCAGTCCGAGGTGACCCAGGGCGACCTCTCCGAAGCACTGGAGAAGGTCCAGCTCGGCGCCGAACGCTCCCTGGTCATGCCGTACGAGGAGCGCCGCCGCACCGCGTACCACGAGAGCGGCCACGCCCTCCTCGGGATGCTGCGGCCGGGCGCCGACCCGGTCCGCAAGATCACCATCGTGCCGCGCGGCCGGGCCCTCGGCGTCACCCTCTCGACACCGGACGCGGACCGGTACGCGTACACCGAGGAGTATCTGCGCGGCCGGATCATCGGCGCCCTCGGCGGCATGGCGGCCGAGCACGTCGTCTACGACGTCATCACCACGGGCTCGGAGAACGACCTGGAACAGGTCACCAACCTCGCCCGCGGCATGGTGGCCCGCTGGGGCATGAGCGAACGCGTCGGCAGGCTGTCCGCGCTGCCCAACGACGCCCAGCAGGCCTACGGCCTAGCCGCCGCCCCGGGCACCCTCGACTCGATCGACCACGAGATGCGCCGCATCGTCGACGAGTGCTACGAGGAGGCCTGCCAGAAACTCCGTGAACACCGGGAACAGCTGGACGCCCTGGCGGAGGCCCTCCTCGCGAACGAAACCCTGGAGGAGGCCGAGGCATACCGCATCGCCGGAGTCCCCCGAACGACGAAGGAGGTGTGACCCCGAACCCCCACCCTCCCGCACCCGGCATCCACCACGACGCACCCGCAGTCGGCATCCACCACGACGCACCCGCAGCCGGGATACGGCGTGAGGGGCCGTGCCGGCATCCACCACGACGCACCCGCAGTCGGCATCCGGCGTGAGGGGCCGTGCCGGCATCCACCACGACGCACCCGCAGCCGGGATACGACGCGAGGGGCCGTGCCGGTACATCGATGGCCGTCGCCACCGACGCCCACACCTCACCCAACGGCGACGGCCTGATGCACCGGCACGGCCCCGACCCCCCCACCGGTCCCCGCCGAAGGCCTGACGCACCGGCACAAGGGCCCAGCCCCATCACCCCCCTCAGGGCGTACGGGCGATCAGATACCGGAACACGTTCGGCATCCAGACGGTCCCGTCGCGCCGCAGATGAGGATGCAGCGCCTCGGTCACCTCCTTGTCGACCTGGGCCTGGTCGGTGGCCTCCACCGCGGCGTCGAAGAGCCCCGTGGAGAGCAGCCCGCGCACCGCGCTGTCCACATCGGCGTAGCCGAACGGACAGGCCACCCGCCCGGACCCGTCCGGCCGCAGCCCGGCCCGCTGGGCGACCTCCTCCAGGTCGTCCCGGCAGGCCGCACGCCAGCTCGCCGCACCGCGCAGCGGATCGGCGAGCTTGGTCGCCACCCGCAGCACCGCCGAGGTGGCGCACCGCTCCGGCGGCCCCCACCCGACCAGCACCACGGGCGCCCCCCGGCCGGCGAGCGGCGCCGCCTCCGCGAGCAGCGAGCCGAGTCCCTCGGAGTCCCCGGCCACGCAGCCGATCGGCTCGAACGCGGTCACCAGGGTGTAGGGGGGAGCCCCCTCGGCCACCGTGTCCCGAGGGGATCCCGCCACGACCCGGGTCTCCGCGCGCGGGCCGGCGTCCCCGTCCCGCGGCAGCAGCCGTTCCCGCGCGAGGGCCAGCCGTTCGGGCGACGAGGAGTCGACACCCGTGACCGCGGCGCCGCGGGAGGCGGCCATCAGCAGGGCGAGCCCCGACCCGCAGCCGAGCCCGAGCAGCCGCGTCCCCGCGCCCACTTCGAGCCGGTCGTGGACGGCCTCGTAGAGCGGCACCAGCATCCGCTCCTGGATCTCGGCCCAGTCACGCGCGCGTGCACCCCGGTCCGCGCGGCCCGGTGGGCCCGCATGAGGAAGGCGCTGCCGCACGAGCGTAGGTGTCATCGAAAGTGCCCCAATCCGCCGAGAGTTGCCGCCGGGCCTCCTTTCCTCCGCCCCCGCGCGTAAGGCCCGCACTCCCCCCGTATGTCAGGTAACTCCGCCCTCGACGTGCCGTCCAGGGGTTGCGGGGCCCTCTTTGTGCCCCAGGCGCGAAAGGCGCAAGAATTCACATACCGGCAACGTGTGCCCGTAGCATCACCCACATGGCAAAGGCACCCGTGCTCACGCCCAGGGCGGACGACTTCCCGCGCTGGTACCAGGACTTGATCGGCAAGGCCGAGCTCGCCGACAACGGACCGGTGCGCGGCACCATGGTCATCCGGCCCTACGGGTACGGGCTGTGGGAGCGGATGCAGCAGGAGATGGACGCCCGCATCAAGGCGGCGGGCGCCCAGAACGCGTACTTCCCGCTGTTCATCCCGCAGTCGTACCTGAACCGGGAGGCCGAGCACGTCGAGGGCTTCGCGCCCGAGCTCGCGGTCGTCACGCACGGCGGCGGCAAGGAGCTGGAGGAGCCGGTCGTCGTCCGGCCCACCTCCGAGACGATCGTCAACGAGTACTTCTCCAAGTGGGTGCAGAGCTACCGCGACCTGCCGCTGCTCATCAACCAGTGGGCGAACGTGGTCCGTTGGGAGATGCGCCCGCGGGTGTTCCTGAGGACGACCGAATTCCTCTGGCAGGAGGGCCACACCGCGCACGCCACGTACGAGGACGCGCGGGACTACGCCGCGCACATCCACAAGGAGGTCTACGCCGACTTCATGGTGAACGTCCTCGGCATCGACGTCGTCCTCGGCCGGAAGACGGCGGGCGAGCGGTTCGCGGGCGCGATCAACACCCTCACGCTCGAAGGCATGATGGGTGACGGCAAGGCGCTCCAGCTGGGCACGAGTCACGAGCTGGGGCAGAACTTCGCCAGGGCGTTCAACACCCGGTACCTGTCGGGGGACGGCCGGCAGGAGCTCGTCTGGCAGACCTCCTGGGGCTCCTCGACCCGCATGGTGGGTGGCCTGATCATGTCGCACGGCGATGACAGCGGGTTGCGGGTGCCGCCCCGGCTCGCCCCGGTACAGGTGGTCGTCCTCGCGATCAAGGGCGACGATGCGGTTCTGGCCAAGGTCCGCGAGATCGGCGAGCGACTGACCGCGGCGGGGGTACGGGTCCAGGTCGACGACCGTACGGACACCCCCTTCGGGCGCCGCGCCGTCGACTGGGAGCTCAAGGGCGTCCCCGTACGGGTCGAGATCGGCCCCCGTGACCTGGAGAGCGGCACGGCGATGCTGGTCCGCCGCATTCCCGGCGGCAAGGAGCCGGTGGCCGTCGACGCGCTGGCGGCCCTGGTCCCCGCGATGCTGGAGGAGGACCAGGCGCTGCTCCTGAAGCAGTCCCGCGAGCGCCGCGAGTCCCGTACGTCGGACGTGTCCACGGCCGCCGAGGCGGTGGAGGCCGCGCTGGCCGGCGGCTGGGCGCGCATCCCCTGGGCCGACCTCGGCGAAGAGGGCGAGGCGGGGCTCGCCGAGCACGCGGTGACCGTACGGTGTCTGGTCGCCGAGGACGGGTCGGTGCCCGACGCCGACGACGCACCCGGTAACGTCGCCGTCGTCGCCCGCGCCTACTGAGCGGGGCCCCAGGGCGGCCGAAACACCTCTTGCGCATTCCCGCGCCACAGGTGCCCCGGCGTGCGGATGTCGCCTACGCGCCGGGGCGTACGTGTGCCTACGTACCGCCTTGGTAGGAGCTGTGACGCTTCTCCGCAGATCAGCGCACCCGCCCTCGTCGCGACGCATCAGTGCCAACTGACGGGTACGTGCAAATTATTTGGGATGCCCCGTAATAGGAACACGGAGGCACTCCCGCTCGTTCTCATTACGTGAGCACGACACCACCTGTTCTCGCCGCAGAGCTGGCAGGCGCGTGGGCCGACATTCAGCGGCACCACCCCGAACTGCCCGATCTTGCCGCGCCAGAGTCCCTGATCGGAGAATCGTCGTCCGCCTGCGGACACGAGCTCTCCTTCGAACGACTGCTTCACGAAGCAGTCCACGGCATCGCCGCCGCCCGTGGAGTCCGCGACACCTCGCGCGCCGGCCGCTACCACAACCGCAGATTCCTCGCGATCGCCGAGGAGCTGGGCCTCGACCACCCGGAGGAACCGCATCCCAGCAGTGGCTTCTCCCTGGTCACGCTCAACCCCGAGGCGAAGCGCCGCTACCGTCCGACCATCGAGCGGCTCCAGCGCGCGCTGAAGGCCCACTCGGCCGCCACGTCCGCGGACACGGCCCGCTCGTTCCGCGGTCCGGCCGCCCGCCACGGCTCCTCCGGTGGAGGCGTGCGGGTCAAGGCGGTCTGCGACTGCGGGCGCAACGTGCGCGTGGTCCCGTCCGTCCTCGCGCAGGCGCCGATCGTGTGCGGGGGCTGCGGCAAGCCCTTCCGCATCCCGGAGGTGGTCGGGGCCGCAGCCGGCTGAGGCGTGTGCTCAACCGGCGTCTCGTGGGTGCCGGACGAGTCCGCACGGCCCGTGAGCAGTCGTGCCTCCCCCACCCGCCCCGCGCGGGTGGGGGAATTCAGGAGGCACGAGTGCGCGCGGGCGGCACCTCTCCGACCCCCCCGGCGGCCGGTCCGCCCCGTCGCGTGGCCCGTGGGCACCCGGAACGCCGGGTGCCCGCCGGCCGCGTGCCCGTCCGGCGTGAGCCGCGGCACCCCCGGTCCGGGCTGTGCGCAGGATGTGGCAGAATGGCTAGCTGTACTCGACAGCCGCATAGGACCCCTCTCTCCTCCGGCTGACGCGTCCATCGGGCACTCGGGTACCGCAACCCCACGCGGCCATCTCTGCGTGCCCAACCCCGTCAAGACCAGGAGACACCACTTCCGTGGCAGTCAAGATCAAGCTGAAGCGTCTGGGCAAGATCCGTTCGCCTCACTACCGCATCGTCGTCGCCGACTCCCGTACCCGCCGTGACGGCCGGGCCATCGAGGAGATCGGTCTGTACCACCCGGTGCAGAACCCTTCGCGCATCGAGGTCGACTCGGACCGCGCGCAGTACTGGCTGGGTGTCGGCGCGCAGCCGACCGAGCCCGTGCTCGCCATCCTGAAGCTGACCGGTGACTGGCAGAAGTTCAAGGGCCTGCCGGCCCCGGCTCCGCTGCTCGTCGCCGAGCCGAAGGCCGCGCGCCCGCTGTTCGACGCCCTCGGTGGCGAGGACACGGGCAAGGGTGAGGCCATCACCCAGAAGAAGAAGGCTGAGAAGAAGGACGAGGCCGCGGCCGAGTCCGAGTCGACCGAGGCCTGAGCATGCTCGAGGAGGCTCTCGAGCACCTCGTGAAGGGCATCGTCGACAACCCCGACGACGTGCAGGTCGCCTCGCGCAACCTGCGCCGCGGGCGCGTTCTCGAGGTCCGGGTCCACCCGGACGACCTCGGCAAGGTGATCGGCCGCAACGGCCGCACCGCGCGCGCTCTGCGGACCGTCGTGGGTGCCATCGGCGGCCGCGGTGTCCGCGTCGACCTCGTCGACGTGGACCACGTCCGCTGACGTAACAGGCAGCACCGGCTCGGGCCGGGGAGGGCTTACGAGCCGTCCCCGGCCCGTAGTCGTCTGTACGGCCGGAACCGTCCGCCGCGCGGTCGGGCCGGGCCCTCGTATCCGCATCCGAAGCTTCGCCGTCGGTACACCACAGGAGATCAAGCACAGTGCAGCTGGTAGTCGCTCGCGTCGGCCGCGCCCACGGCATCAAGGGCGAGGTCACCGTGGAGGTCCGCACCGACGAGCCGGAGCTGCGGCTCGGCCCCGGTGCCGTCCTGCTCACCGATCCGGCCTCCACCGGGCCACTGACCATCGAGACGGGCCGCGTCCACAGCGGCCGTCTCCTGCTGCGCTTCGCGGGCGTGCGCGACCGCAACGCGGCCGAGGCCCTGCGCAACACCCTGCTGATCGCCGAGGTCGACCCGGACGAGACGCCCGAGGACCCGGACGAGTACTACGACCACCAGCTGATGGACCTGGACGTGGTCACCGTCGACGGCGCCGAGGTCGGACGCATCACGGAGATCTCGCACCTGCCCTCGCAGGACCTGTTCGTGGTGGAGCGCCCGGACGGGACCGAGGTGCTGATCCCGTTCGTGGAGGAGATCGTCGTCGAGATCGACCTGGAGGAGCAGCGGGCCGTCATCGACCCGCCGCCCGGGCTGATCGACGACCGGGCCGAGATCGTCTCCGCCAGGGACGAGGAGGCCGCGGAGGCCGCGGAGGACGCTGAGACCGGGTCCGCCGAGGCCGGCCCGGACGGCAACGGGTCCGGCGAGGACGCCACGGGGGCCGACGTCTGATGCGGCTCGACGTGGTCACGATCTTCCCCGAGTACCTGGAGCCCCTGAACGTCTCGCTCGTCGGCAAGGCCCGAGCGCGCGGGCAGCTGAACGTGCACGTGCACGACCTCAGGGACTGGACGTACGACCGCCACAACACGGTCGACGACACGCCCTACGGCGGCGGCCCCGGCATGGTCATGAAGACCGAGCCCTGGGGCGAGGCCCTGGACACCGCCCTCGCGGACGGCTACGAGACGGGCGCCCACGGCCCCGCCCTCGTGGTCCCCACCCCGAGCGGACGCCCCTTCACCCAGCAGCTCGCCGTCGAGCTCTCCGAGCGCCCCTGGCTGGTCTTCACGCCCGCGCGCTACGAGGGCATCGACCGCCGTGTCATCGACGAGTACGCGACCCGCATGCCCGTCTACGAGGTCTCCATCGGCGACTACGTCCTCGCCGGCGGCGAGGCGGCCGTCCTCGTCGTCACCGAGGCCGTGGCCAGGCTCCTCCCGGGTGTCCTCGGCAACGCCGAGTCCCACCGGGACGACTCCTTCGCCCCCGGGCCCATGGCCAACCTCCTGGAGGGCCCGGTGTACACCAAGCCCCCGCAGTGGCGCGGCCGTGAGATCCCCGACGTGCTGGTCAGCGGGCACCACGGGAAGATCGCCCGCTGGCGCCGCGACGAGGCCCTGCGCCGCACGGCGGCGAACCGGCCCGACCTCATCGAACGCTGCGAGGCCTCCTCCTTCGACAAGAAGGACCGCGAGATGCTCTCGATCATGGGCTGGCGCCCGGCCCCCGACGGCCGATTTTGGCGCAGGCCGGAGCCCGTGGAAGAATAGGCCGCTGCTCTCCGTCGTCCGGCGTGCGCCCCTGCCACAGGGGGACACGACGCCCGTCCCGACGAGACGGCATCATCTTCGAACCTCTCTCCCGTTGATGACCTGTGGCATCAGCGAAGAAAGCAGACAAAATGTCTCACCTGCTCGACTCCGTCGACGGCGCCTCGCTGCGCACCGACATCCCGGCCTTCCGCCCGGGTGACACCGTCAACGTCCACGTCCGCGTCATCGAGGGCAACCGCTCCCGTGTGCAGCAGTTCAAGGGCGTAGTCATCCGTCGCCAGGGCGCCGGTGTCCGCGAGACCTTCACGGTCCGCAAGGTCTCGTTCTCCGTCGGCGTCGAGCGCACCTTCCCGGTGCACACCCCGATCGTCGAGAAGATCGAGCTCGTCACCCGCGGTGACGTCCGTCGCGCGAAGCTGTACTACCTCCGTGAGCTGCGCGGCAAGGCCGCGAAGATCAAGGAGAAGCGCGACAACTGAGCTCGTCCGCCGCGGTGACCCGTCGGCGACCGAGCCGGTAAGAAGGCGTCTCAGACGGGCCGGATAGCATCTGGCCCCGATGGACACCGACGCACAGCCCGTGGAGCGCGACCGCTCCTCCCGCCCTTCCGCTTCCGAGGAGATCTCGGACACAGCGGGGCCGGAGGAGCGGTCGCGTTCTGCGTTCACCGACAAGGCCGCCGCGTGGCTTCCCGGGGGCCGGATCACCCTGACCGTGCTGATCTGTCTGGGATTTCTGCTGCTGGTCAGCCGCTTCGTGATGCAGCCGTTCGAAATTCCCAGCGGTTCCATGGAGTCCGGATTGAGGATCGGCGACCGCGTTCTCGTAAACAAGTTGGCGTACCGTTTCGGTTCCGAGCCGCAGCGGGGCGATGTCGTCGTCTTCGACGGCACCGGTTATTTCGGGAACGCGGACTACGTCAAACGCGTCGTCGGGGTAGGGGGAGACCACGTGGTCTGCTGCGACAAGGAGGGGAGACTCGAGGTGAACGGCCGATCGGTCGACGAGTCGACATTTCTCTATCGGGGCGACAGCCCCTCCGAGGTGCCCTTCGACATCGTCGTGCCCGAGCGGACCCTGTTCCTCCTGGGGGATCACCGCAGCCGCTCCAGCGATTCCCGTGACCATCTGGGCTCGCCCGGCGGTGGCATGGTCCCCGTCGGCGATGTCATCGGCAGGGCCGACTGGATCGCCTGGCCCGCGGGCCACTGGAGCCGTCTGACGCGCCCCGCCGCCTACGCGGGCGTGCCGGCCGCCGGAGGTGCCCGTGGGTAACCGTGGACGCGCGCGCGGGGTCTCCGCCGCCGCCTCCGACAACCCGCTGCCCACCGGGGCGCGGCGCGCCTCCGGCGGCGCCGCCCGGCCCAGCCGGGTCGAGCGCCGCAAGCTGGCGCGCAAGATCAAGCGGCGCAGACGGCGCTCGGCGGTCAAGGAGATCCCCCTCCTCGTCGGCGTGGCCGTGCTGATAGCCCTGGTCCTCAAGACGTTCCTCGTCCAGGCCTTCGTGATCCCGTCGGGCTCCATGGAGAACACCATCCAGATCGGTGACCGCGTCCTGGTGGACAAGTTCACCCCCTGGTTCGGCTCCCAGCCCAAGCGCGGTGACGTCGTCGTCTTCAAGGACCCCGGCGGCTGGCTGACCGCCGAGGACACCCAGAAGAAGAACGACCCCGTGGTCGTCAAGCAGTTCAAGGAAGGGCTGACCTTCATCGGACTGCTGCCCTCCGACAACGAGAAGGACCTGATCAAGCGGGTCGTCGGGCTCGGCGGGGACACGGTCAAGTGCTGTGACGCGCAGGGCCGGGTGACGGTGAACGGCACCCCCCTGACCGAGCCGTACATCTACGCCGGGGACAAACCGTCGGACTTCGCCTTCGAGGTGAAGGTGCCCGCGGGCCGCCTGTTCATGCTCGGCGACCACCGGGGCAACTCCGCGGACTCCCGTTACCACCGCAGCGACAAGTTCAGCGGCACCGTCTCCGAGAAGTCGGTGGTGGGCCGCGCGATGGTCATCGGCTGGCCCATCGGCCACTGGACCCGGCTCCAGGAGCCGAACACGTTCTCGACGGTGGCCGACGCGCCTGGAGGGTCGGCTTCCGCTCCAGCTCTGTCGCATAGGGTGGCCTCTGCGGATCCAGACGGATTGATCCCGCTCCCGAGCCCTGCGGAACTCCCGCTCGTTATGGGAGTGGTGGGCCTGCGCCGAATACGGCGCGGGCGGCGGCACGGAGTGAGGAGTGGATGTGGGGGATGTGGCGGTCGGCGCGCGTTCTGGGCACGAAGGTCCCGAAGGGCAGCCGGAGCGGCCCGAGGATGCGGCTGCCCCGGCCGTAGAACCCGGTTCCGATTCCGGGAGCGGTTCGGAGGACGGTGACGTCTCGACCGGGCGTTCCGGACGGGACCCGAAGTCCACCAAGCAGCGCTCCTTCTGGAAGGAGCTGCCGATCCTGATCGGCATCGCTCTGGTGCTCGCTCTGATCATCAAGACGTTCCTGGTGCAGGCGTTCTCGATCCCCTCGGACTCGATGCAGAACACCCTCCAGCAGGGTGACCGCGTCCTGGTCGACAAGCTCACCCCGTGGTTCGGCTCCGAGCCGCAGCGGGGCGAGGTCGTCGTCTTCCACGACCCGGACAACTGGCTGGCGGGCGAGCCCACGGCCAACCCGAACGCTCTTCAGACCGTCCTCAGCTGGATCGGCCTGATGCCGTCCGCCGAGGAGAAGGACCTGATCAAGCGGGTCATCGGCGTCGGTGGTGACACCATCGAGTGCAAGGGCACCGGCCCGCTGAAGGTCAACGGCAAGGCACTGAACGAGTCGTCGTACGTGTACGCCGGGAACACCCCGTGCAGCCAGGACGAGGACGGCGGCCAGTTCAAGGTCAAGGTGCCCAAGGGCATGATCTGGGTGATGGGCGACCACCGCCAGAACTCGCGGGACTCGCGCTACAACCAGACGGACAAGCACCACGGCATGGTGCCGGTGAACGACGTCGTCGGCCGCGCCATCGTCAAGGCCTGGCCCATCAACCGCTGGGGCACCCTCCCGGTGCCGGACACCTTCGACCAGCCCGGTCTGAGCGACCAGGCGGCCGCGGCGGTGACCGCGCCGGGTTCGCTGGCCCTGCTGGGCGTGGCGCCGCTCGTGGTGGTGCGCCGCCGCAGGCGCAAGGCGTCCGAGAACGACTGAGGAACCGCTCGGCCTTCGGGGCCGGTCTCTCCGGACAGGTCCGGGGCGGCCGGCCCTGTTCCTTTCCCGCGCAGGCCACACGGGCCGTGCGGGCCGCGCAAGCAGGCCACGCCACCCGGCCGCGCGAGCCGCGCGGATCCGGCCCGCTCCGGCGATCGTGATCCGGAGGGGGCTGACCCCGGACCGTACCCCCGGGTAAGGTGCGGCCCCATGGGTGGCGAGAGCGCAACACGTACGGCCCCGCGCAGCGGCGGCACAGGCAAGGCCCCGGTGGGGAGCAGGACCGGACAGCGGCTGTCCGGACTGGCCGTCGCGCTGGGTCTGGTGCTGTTCCTCGGCGGTTTCGGCTGGGCGGCGGTCGTCTACCGGCCGTACACCGTCCCCACGAGTTCGATGGCACCGACGATCAAGATCGGTGACCGCGTGCTCGCGCAGCGCGTCGACGGCAGCGAGGTCCGCCGCGGTGACGTCGTGGTCTTCGACGACAAGACGTGGGTCACCGGCTCGTCCGTGGTCAAGCGGGTGGTCGCCGTCGGCGGCGACACCGTCTCCTGCTGCACCGACGGCAAGCTGACCGTCAACGGCAAACAGATCGACGAATCGTATCTGCCCGAGGGGAGCCTGGCCGAGCTCACGGGCTTCCCCACCGTCAAGGTCCCCGCCGGGCGGCTGTTCCTCCTGGGCGACGAGCGGCGGGGCTCCCTCGACTCCACCGCGCACCTGACGGACGCGGCCCGCGGCACCGTGGCGCGCGGCGCCGTGAAGGCCCGGGTCGAGGCCATCGCGTGGCCGATGAACGGCATGCTCGCCCGCCCCGACGGCTTCAAGGCGCTCGGCGCCCTGTCCGCGCCGGGACCGCTCCCCACGATGATCGCCCTGGTGATCGCCGGTGCCGTCCTCGTCCTGGGCGGAGCGGCGTACGGACCGGTCGCCAAGCTGGCCGGGCGGTCCCGCGCCGGCAAGGAGTCCGCCGGTGCCGCCTGAGGCGCCCGCGTCCGACGAGGGCCCCGGTGGAGGGCTGCGCAGGGTCGCCCGGGTCGTGCTGCTCGACCCGCGGGACCGCGTACTGCTGCTGCACGGCCACGAGCCGGACGATCCCTCGGACGACTGGTGGTTCACCCCCGGCGGCGGGGTGGAGGGCGACGAGACCCGGGAGCAGGCGGCCCTGCGGGAACTCGTGGAGGAGACCGGCATCACCGAGGTCGAACTGGGCCCCGTGCTGTGGCGGCGGGTCTGCTCGTTCCCGTTCGCGGGCAGGCGCTGGAACCAGGACGAGTGGTACTTCCTGGCCCGTACGACCCAGACGGCCACGGCCGCCACGGGGCTGACGGAGCTGGAGCGGCGCAGTGTCGCCGGAGCGCGCTGGTGGACGTGCCGGGAACTGGCCGAGGCACATGAGACGGTGTATCCGACCAAGCTCGCCGGGCTGCTGCGCAGGGTGCTCGACGAGGGTCCCCCGGCCACGCCCGAGGTCCTCGACACGGAAATCGTCTAGGGGCTCCCGGGGCTGGCGCACAATAGGGGAACGCACGGCTGAAGGGGAACATGCCATGAGCGCCGAGGACCTCGAGAAGTACGAGACCGAGATGGAGCTGAAGCTCTATCGGGAGTACCGCGACGTCGTCGGTCTGTTCAAATATGTGATCGAGACCGAGCGGCGCTTCTACCTCACCAACGACTACGAGATGCAGGTGCACTCGGTCCAGGGCGAGGTGTTTTTCGAGGTGTCCATGGCGGATGCCTGGGTGTGGGACATGTACCGTCCCGCCCGCTTCGTGAAACAGGTGCGCGTCCTCACTTTCAAGGACGTGAACATCGAGGAGCTGAACAAGAGCGATCTGGAGCTGCCGGGCGGCTGAGGAGCGCAATCACGGTGGTGACTCGTTCGGGTGACTGGGTTTTCCCCAGTCACCCGCTCGTCCACCAAGATCCAACAGCCGGGTGAGACGGCGTCAGTGTCGGTGCCGGAGGTGGTGCCGACATGAAGACATCCGAGGCACGCAACGCACTGGGCGCCTACGGCGAGGAACTCGCCGCGCGGGGGCTGACCGGGAGCGGCATGACGGTCCTGGCGCGCAACTGGCGCTGTGGCAGGACCGGCGAGATCGACATCGTGGCCCGGGACGGCGACGCGCTGGTCGTCTGCGAGGTCAAGACCCGCACGGCGGGGGCGTTCCAGCATCCGATGGAGGCCGTCACCCCGGCCAAGGCCCGCCGGCTGCGCGGCCTGGCCGAACGCTGGCTCCAGGAACACGGCGGAGCCCCACCGGGCGGCGTCCGCATCGACCTGGTCGGCGTCCTGATCCCCGAACGCGGCGCACCCGTGGTCGAGCACGCGCGGGGGGTGGCCTGATGGGGTTCGCGCGTACGTGCTCGGTGGCCCTGGTCGGCGTGGAGGGCGTCGTCGTCGAGGTCCAGGCCGACCTGGAGCCCGGCATCGCCGCCTTCGCGCTGGTCGGTCTCCCCGACAAGAGCCTGACGGAGAGCCGCGACCGGGTCAGGGCGGCGGTCGTCAACTCCGGCGCGGCCTGGCCGCAGAAGAAGCTGACGGTGGGACTGAGCCCGGCCTCGGTGCCCAAGGGCGGCTCGGGCTTCGACCTCGCCGTCGCGAGCGCCGTGCTGGGCGCCGCCGAGCGGATCGACCCGCGTGTCCTCGCCGACATCGTGATGATCGGGGAGCTGGGCCTCGACGGCAGGGTCCGGCCGGTCCGCGGCATCCTGCCGGCCGTCCTCGCCGCGGCCGAGGCAGGGTACGAACAGGTGGTCGTGCCGGAGTGCGCGGCGGCCGAGGCCTCACTGGTGCCGGGCGTCTCCGTGCTCGGCGTCCGCAGCCTGCGCCAGCTGATCGCGGTCCTCGCGGACGAACCCGTGCCCGAGGAGGAACCGGACGAGCGGGGCCGCCCGGACCCCCTGTCGGCCGGGCTGCGCCTGCCGGGCACGGGCGAGGCCACCGGCCTGTGCGGGATCGCCGTGCCGGAGCACGACCGGGGCCACGACCTCGGCGACGTCGTCGGCCAGCTCTCGGCGCGCACCGCGATGGAGGTGGCGGCCGCCGGAGGCCACCACGTCTTCCTCCAGGGACCGCCCGGCGCGGGCAAGACGATGCTGGCCGAGCGGATGCCGCTGATCATGCCGCGCCTCACCCGCCAGGAGTCCCTGGAGGTGACGGCGATCCACTCCGTCGCGGGCCTGCTGCCGCCCGGCAAACCCCTGGTGGACGTCGCGCCCTACTGCGCACCCCATCACTCCGCGACCATGCAGGCGCTCGTCGGCGGCGGCAAGGGGCTCGCCCGCCCCGGCGCGGTGTCCCTGTCCCACCGCGGGGTGCTCTTCCTGGACGAGGCACCGGAGTTCGCCGGCTTCGCGCTGGACGCCCTCAGGCAGCCGCTGGAGGCGGGACACGTGGTGATCGCGCGGAGCGCCGGCGTGGTGCGGTTCCCCGCGAAGTTCCTGCTGGTGCTCGCCGCCAACCCCTGCCCGTGCGGGCGCTTCAGCACGGCGAACGACTTCTGCGAGTGTCCGCCCTCCGTCATCCGCCGCTATCAGGCGCGGCTCTCCGGGCCGCTGCTCGACCGGGTCGACCTGCGGGTGGACGTCGAGCCGGTCACCCGGGCCGAACTGACCGCGCGCGGCGCCCGGGGCGAGTCGACGAAGACGGTCGCGGACCGGGTGCTCGCCGGGCGCGAGCGGGCCGCCGAGCGTCTGAAGGGAACGCCCTGGCACACCAACAGCGAGGTGCCCGGACGGGAGCTGCGCGGACGCTGGCAGGCCCGGGCCGGAGCGATGGACGAGGCCGAGCGGGGCCTGGAGCGCGGACTGCTGACGGCCCGGGGGCTCGACCGGGTGCTCCGCGTCGCGTGGACGGTCGCCGACCTGTCCGGACACGACCGGCCCGACGCCGGGGACGTCGCCCTGGCCCTCCAGCTGCGCACCGGCGTCCCGCGCGGGGTACCGATGGCGATCGGCTCACCGGTATGACGGCCGCCGACCACGCGGCCCGCGCCGCGCTCTCCCGGGTCGTCGAACCGGGTGACGAGGTCTGCGGACGCTGGATCGGGGAGGTCGGGGCCCCGGAGGCGGTCCGAAGGCTGCACGCGGACCGGGGACGGCCGCGGGGGATGACCGACAGACGCTGGGCCGGGCTGCGG
Organism: Streptomyces sp. NPDC127038; assembly: GCF_042725875.1. Lineage (NCBI taxonomy): Bacteria > Bacillati > Actinomycetota > Actinomycetes > Kitasatosporales > Streptomycetaceae > Streptomyces > Streptomyces sp. NPDC127038. The sequence continues at coordinate 82,784 of NZ_JBHXDQ010000012.1, forward strand.
GCCAGGGCCGAGCGGGCCGACCCGGAGCGCGACCTCGCCCTCGCACGGGACGCCGGGGTGAGGTTCGTCTGCCCGGGCGAGGCCGAATGGCCCGCCCAGCTCGACGACCTCGGGGACGCGCGGCCCGTCGGACTCTGGGTCAGGGGCCGGGCCGGGCTGCGGCTGTGGGCGCTGCGGTCGGTCGCCGTCGTCGGAGCCCGCGCCTGCACGGAGTACGGCGCGCACATGGCCGCCGCCCTCGGCGCCGGCCTCGCCGAACGGGGCTGGGTGGTGGTGTCCGGCGGCGCCTACGGCATCGACAGCGCCGCACACCGCGGCGCCCTCGGGGCAGGAGGTGCCACGGTCGCGGTGCTCGCCTGCGGCGTCGACCGCCCCTACCCCCGTGGACACGCCCAGCTCATCACCAGGATCGCGGAACAGGGACTCGTGGTCGGGGAGTTGCCGCCGGGCGAGCATCCGACGCCGAGCAGATTCGTCCTGCGCAACCGGGTCATCGCGGCGCTCACCCGGGGCACCGTGGTCGTCGAGGCCGCGTACCGCAGCGGAGCGCTCGTCACCGCCCGCGCGGCCCAGCGGCTGGGCCGGTTCACCATGGGCGTGCCGGGACCCGCCACCAGCGCGCTGTCCGCCGGAGTGCACGAACTGCTGCGCGGGGAGGCCGTGCTGGTGTCCGACGCCGCGGACGTCGCCGAACTGGTGGGCGACATGGGAGAGCTGGCCCCGGACCGCCGTGGGCCCGTACTGCCGCGCGATCTGCTGGAACCGGGCGCGGGGCGGGTCCTGGCCGCCCTGCCCGCCCGGGATCCGGCCGGGGCCGAGGAGATCGCCCGGCGGGCGGCGACCAGCACGGACGACGCGGTCGGGAGACTGTACGAACTCCGAGCACTTGGATTCGTCGAACGACACGGCGACGGCTGGAAGTTGACACGCCAGGCGACGACCCCCGTCCGAGGTGACCGGGAGAGATGCTGACCGAGCGTGTTCGGCCGTCCGGGGGAACGCCGACACGCCTGAGAATCAGCGCAGTTGGCGCCCCTCGGTGGTCACGCACGGCGACCGCCGTGACTCCGGGAGACGTCCCGGGGAAAGGTTTCGCGTGCGGGTGACAGCCAGCCCTTCGCGCACTGCGACAGCCCAGTCACGCTACGCTCACAAGAATCCGAAGCACACCCGCGATCTCGGCGTGACGCCGACAGGACGCCCAGGTAATCCCAGTTCACGGCAGAACGGCACAAGGCGACGAATGCCCCAGCACACCTCCGGGACCGACCGGACGGCGATCCCGCCAGCCGCCCGCGACGGCGGCACCGTGCGTCCGCCCGCGCCCTCGACGCTCGACGAGCTGTGGCGGTCGTACAAGTCGACCGGTGACGAACGGCTGCGGGAACAGCTGATCCTGCACTACTCGCCGCTGGTGAAGTACGTCGCGGGCCGCGTGAGCGTGGGTCTGCCGGCCAATGTCGAGCAGGCCGACTTCGTCTCGTCGGGGGTGTTCGGACTGATCGACGCGATCGAGAAGTTCGACATCGGACGGGAGATCAAGTTCGAGACGTACGCGATCACCCGCATCCGCGGCGCCATGATCGACGAACTGCGCGCGCTGGACTGGATCCCGCGGTCGGTGCGGCAGAAGGCCCGCAACGTGGAGCGCGCCTACGCGACCCTGGAGGCACGGCTGCGCCGCACCCCCTCCGAGGCCGAGGTCGCGGCCGAGATGGGGATCGGCGTCGAGGAACTGCACGCGGTGTTCAGCCAGTTGTCGCTGGCCAACGTGGTCGCCCTGGAGGAGCTGCTGCACGCCGGCGGCGAGGGCGGTGACCGGCTGAGCCTGATGGACACGCTGGAGGACACCGCCGCCGACAATCCGGTCGAGGTGGCCGAGGACCGGGAGCTGCGCAGGCTGCTGGCGCGGGCGATCAACACGCTGCCCGACCGCGAGAAGACCGTGGTCACGCTCTACTACTACGAGGGACTCACCCTCGCGGAGATCGGCAACGTGCTCGGGGTGACCGAGAGCCGGGTGAGCCAGATCCACACCAAGTCGGTGCTCCAGCTGCGCGCCAAGCTGGCCAGTTTCGGACGCTGAACCCGGCGCCGCCGTGACGCCGGGCCGTGCCTTCGTGACGCCGTGCGATCCCGCGCTGCCGTCGTGCCGCCCCGGGGGCCCCGTGGTGCCGTCCCGGTGGAGGGACCGGTGCGACGGACGCCACCGGGGCGGGTCGGCCGGAGTGGTTCCCGTCGACGGCACCGCGTCCGTACAGTGGTTGACGTGCCAAGGATTCGAGCGGCCTCCGTGGCCGAGCACCGGTCGATGCAGCGAGCCGCCCTGCTGGACGCGGCGCGGTCCCTGTTGTCCGAGGGCGGGACGGAGGCGCTGACCTTCCCCGCGCTCGCCGAGCGCACGGGCCTCGCGCGTTCGTCCGTGTACGAGTACTTCCGGTCCAGGGCGGCCGTCGTCGAGGAACTGTGCGAGGTCGACTTCCCCGTCTGGGCGGCCGAGGTCTCGGCGGCGATGGCCGCGGCGGACGGCCCCGAGGCCACGGTCGAGGCCTATGTGCGCCGGCAGCTGGCCCTCGTCGGGGACCGCAGGCACCGGGCCGTGGTCGCCATCTCCGCCGGTGAACTCGACGCGGGCGCCCGGGACAAGATCCGGGCCGCGCACGGCGGACTGGTCACGATGATCGGCGAGGCGCTCGCGGAGATGGGGCACGCCGAGCCGAGGCTGGCCGCGATGCTCCTCCAGGGTGTGGTGGACGCGGCGGCCCGGCGCATCGAACTGGGCGCCGCCGAGGACCCCTCCGCGATCACCGAGGCGGCCGTGACGATGACTCTCCGGGGCGTCCGGGGCTGACCCGCCGCCTTTCCGCCGGCAGTCGGACCGCTCCCGTCTCCGCGCCCGCCTGCACGTCCGCCTCCGCCCGCGCGTCCCGCTCCGCTCTTCGGGAGCGGGTGTCCGGGCCGTCGAGCGGCAGGAGGCGCGAGGGGCCGGCGTCCAGGAGCCACGGCGGAAGCAGCGACAGCGGGTCGAGGTAGACCGCGCCCCTGAGCAGGCCCCAGTGCAGACAGGGCGGCGCTCCGCAGTGCGGGTCCGGCGCCTCCAGGGTGCCGAGGACCTGGCCCGCGAGGACCTCGTCGCCCTTGTGCACCGAGGCCCGCACCGGGCCGTACGTCGTCCGCAGCGGGGGCGCCCCCGTGCCGGACAGTTCCACCGAGACGACCCCGCGGCCCCCGACCCTGCCCGCGAAGGACACCCGGCCCGGCGCGACGGCCTTCACCGGGTCGCCCGGCCCGGCCGCGAGGTCGACCCCGCGGTGTCCACGGGAGTAGGCCGTCGCCGGCGGCTCCCAGCCCCGTAGGACGAAGGGCCGTACCCCCACGGGCCAGACGCGGGCGACCGCCGGCACCGAGGGGTCGGCCGCGGGCGGGGAGACGGGAACTCTCGGTGACGGCCCGGCCCCATGGGCCGGCGCCGACGGGGCCGAGGCGCCCAGGAGGATCGCGGCCAGGCCCACGAGAAGCCGCAGACGCGCACATCGGTTCACTCGCATGCGGGAACCGTCCCGCATCGGACGGATCTCGGCCGGGATCTGTGGAGTACCGGCCGGTTGTGGACAGCGGCGTCACCTGCGCCCTCTCGGGTCCCGTACACTTCTGATGGCGACCCGGGTCATCGGGTCGACTTCGCACGCCCCGACATCCGGTCACCACCGGTGTCAGCGCCTCTCGGTCCTTTGTGGCAAGGCGCGTCGCGGGCGTCAGGCGCGAGTGCCGTCCGGCACACGCGGCAACCGAGAAAACCGAGGAGAACGGCCATGGCCGTCGTCACGATGCGGGAGCTGCTGGAAAGCGGCGTCCACTTCGGTCACCAGACCCGTCGCTGGAACCCGAAGATGAAGCGCTTCATCTTCACCGAGCGCAACGGCATCTACATCATCGACCTGCTCCAGTCGCTGTCGTACATCGACCGCGCCTACGAGTTCGTCAAGGAGACCGTCGCCCACGGCGGCACGGTCATGTTCGTCGGCACGAAGAAGCAGGCGCAGGAGGCCATCGCCGAGCAGGCCACCCGCGTCGGCATGCCCTACGTCAACCAGCGCTGGCTGGGCGGCATGCTCACCAACTTCTCCACCGTCTACAAGCGTCTGCAGCGCCTCAAGGAGCTCGAGCAGATCGACTTCGAGGACGTCGCGGCCTCGGGTCTCACCAAGAAGGAGCTTCTCGTGCTCTCGCGCGAGAAGGCCAAGCTGGAGAAGACCCTCGGTGGTATCCGCGAGATGCAGAAGGTGCCCAGCGCCGTCTGGATCGTGGACACCAAGAAGGAGCACATCGCGGTCGGCGAGGCCCGGAAGCTCAACATCCCGGTCGTCGCCATCCTCGACACCAACTGTGACCCCGACGAGGTCGACTACAAGATCCCGGGCAACGACGACGCGATCCGCTCCGTCACCCTGCTCACCCGCGTGATCGCCGACGCCGTCGCCGAGGGCCTCATCGCCCGCTCCGGCGCCGGCAAGGCCGCCGGTGACAAGGCCGCGGGCGAGCCGCTCGCCGCGTGGGAGCGCGACCTGCTCGAGGGCGAGAAGAAGGCCGACGACGCCGAGGTCCAGACCTCCGCCGAGACGGAGAAGGTCGCCGACGCCGAGCAGGCCGAGGCCCCCGTCGCCGAGGCCGAGGCCGTCGAGGCCCCCGCCGCCGAGGCCGAGCAGGCCTGACCCCTCACCCCTTCGGGTCTGTGAACGGCGGGGGCGCACCAAGCCCCCGCCGTTCCGCCCGTAGATCTTCAGACTTCGAGAGAGACTCCAGGAATCATGGCGAACTACACCGCCGCTGACGTCAAGAAGCTCCGTGAGCTCACCGGCGCCGGCATGATGGACTGCAAGAAGGCGCTGGACGAGGCCGACGGCAACGTCGACAAGGCCGTCGAGGCGCTGCGGATCAAGGGCCAGAAGGGCGTCGCCAAGCGCGAGGGCCGCTCCGCCGAGAACGGCGCCGTGGTCTCCATCATCGCCGACGACAACACCTCCGGTGTCCTGGTCGAGCTGAAGTGCGAGACGGACTTCGTCGCCAAGGGCGCGAAGTTCCAGGCCGTCGCCAACGAGATCGCCACGCACGTCGTCAAGACGTCCCCGGCCGACATCGAGGCGCTGCTCGGCTCCGAGATCGAGCCCGGCAAGACGGTCCAGGCGTTCGTCGACGAGGCCAACGCGAACCTGGGCGAGAAGATCGTCCTGGACCGCTTCGCCCAGTTCTCCGGTGCCTTCGTGTCCGCGTACATGCACCGCACCATGCCCGACCTGCCCCCGCAGATCGGTGTTCTGGTCGAGCTGGACAAGGCCGACGCCGACCTCGCCAAGGGCATCGCGCAGCACATCGCCGCCTTCGCGCCGAAGTACCTCTCCCGTGAGGACGTTCCGGCCGAGGTCGTCGAGACCGAGCGTCGCGTCGCCGAGGAGACCACCCGCGCCGAGGGCAAGCCCGAGGCCGCCCTCCCGAAGATCGTCGAGGGTCGCGTCAACGGCTTCTTCAAGGAGGCCACCCTCCTCGGTCAGCCCTACGCGCTCGACAACAAGAAGTCCGTCCAGCAGGTTCTGAACGAGGCCGGTGTCGTCCTGAAGCGCTTCTCGCGCATCAAGGTCGGCATCTGAGTCCGTACAGCGATCGACGCGCGACCCCGATAGGGTCGACAGCAGTCGTCCGCGTACGCCGGCACGCACCCGTGTGTGCCGGAGGACAGCAGATCTGACGAGGAGGCCATTGCCGAGCATGGGATGCGAACACACCCCACCGGCAATGGCCTTCTTCGTATGTGCACCATGAGGAGATCTCCATGACCACCACCCAGGCCGGAAACGGCGAGAAGAGCGACGACGGCAAAGGCGCGGGCCGCTTCCTGCTGAAGCTTTCCGGCGAGGCGTTCGCCGGTGGCGGCGGGCTGGGCGTCGATCCCGACGTGGTGCACAAGATCGCCCGCGAGATCGCGGCCGTCGTGCGCGGAGGTGCCCAGATCGCCGTCGTCATCGGCGGCGGCAACTTCTTCCGCGGCGCCGAACTCCAGCAGCGCGGCATGGACCGGGCGCGCTCCGACTACATGGGCATGCTCGGCACCGTCATGAACTGCCTCGCCCTCCAGGACTTCCTGGAGAAGGAAGGCATCGACAGCCGCGTCCAGACCGCCATCACCATGGGCCAGGTCGCGGAGCCCTACATCCCGCTGCGCGGTGTCCGGCACCTGGAGAAGGGCCGTGTGGTCATCTTCGGCGCCGGCATGGGCATGCCGTACTTCTCCACCGACACCACCGCCGCCCAGCGGGCCCTGGAGATCGACGCAGAGGCGCTCCTCATGGGCAAGAACGGCGTGGACGGTGTCTACGACTCCGACCCGAAGACCAACCCCGAGGCGGTCAAGTTCGACGCGCTCAGCTACGGCGAGGTCATCACCCGGGACCTCAAGGTCGCCGACATGACCGCCATCACGCTGTGCCGGGACAACAAGCTGCCGATCCTGGTCTTCGAACTCCTGGCGGAGGGCAATATCGCGCGGGCCGTCAAGGGTGAGAAGATCGGCACACTCGTGGGCGACCCGAGCGGCAGGGCCTGACGGGGAACGCTCCCGACCGGATACGCCTTCCGGTCCGGGACGGACCCCGGCCGGGGGATGGACAATGTCCTGCCGGTCCGGAACCGTGCAGGAACAAGACGCGACGCAGCCGGCCGCCGGACTCCGACGAGGAACAGCTGCCGGGCCTACTCAAGACACGCAGGAGCAAGTGGTGATCGAAGAGACCCTCCTCGAGGCCGAGGAGAAGATGGAGAAGGCCGTCGTGGTCGCCAAGGAGGACTTCGCCGCGATCCGCACCGGCCGTGCGCACCCGGCGATGTTCAACAAGATCGTGGCCGACTACTACGGCGCGCTGACGCCGATCAACCAGCTGGCCTCGTTCTCCGTCCCGGAGCCGCGCATGGCCGTGGTGACCCCGTTCGACAAGAGCGCGCTGCGCAACATCGAGCAGGCGATCCGCGACTCCGACCTGGGCGTCAACCCCAGCAACGACGGCAACATCATCCGTGTGACGTTCCCCGAGCTGACCGAAGAGCGCCGCAAGGACTACATCAAGGTCGCGCGGACCAAGGGCGAGGACGCCAAGGTCTCGATCCGCGCCGTGCGCCGCAAGGCCAAGGACGCGCTCGACAAGCTCGTCAAGGACAAGGAGTCCGGCGAGGACGAGGTCCGCCGTGCGGAGAAGGAACTCGACGACACCACGGCGAAGTACGTCGCCCAGGTGGACGAGCTCCTGAAGCACAAGGAAGCGGAGCTGCTCGAGGTCTGATGAACGACTCTTCCTGGGGAGCGCCGCCACAAGCCGGGTACTGGGGGCCGTCCGAGCAGGGGCCTGCCCAGGGGGCGGTCCCGGCGGGTCCCACGTACGATGCGCATGACGCGCAGCACACTCGGCCCATGCCCACCGCGCCCGACGTACCCGCACATGGCGGAGACCAGGATGACGACAGGGGGGCCGCTCGGCTGAGCGGCCCCTCGGTCCGCAACGACACGCCGACGGCGGTGCCCTACGGGGCTCCGTCGCACGACCCGCAGAGCCCGCAGGAGCCCATGCCCAGCACCGCACCCGAGCCCGCCCCCGCACCGCAGAAGAAGAGTGCGGGTCGCGACCTGGGCGCGGCCATAGGAGTGGGCGTCGGTCTCGGCGCGGTGATCGTCGCGTCGCTGTTCGTCGTCAAGGCCGTCTTCGTGGGCGTCATAGCGGTCGCCGTGGTGGTGGGGCTCTGGGAGCTCACCTCACGGCTGGAGGAGCGCAAGGGCATCAAGGCACCCCTCGTGCCGCTCGCGCTCGGCGGGGCCGCCATGGTCGTCGCCGGGTACGTGGGCGGCGCCGAGGGTGCCTGGGTGGCCATGGCGCTCACCGCGCTGGCCGTCCTGGTCTGGCGGATGACGGAACCGCCCGAGGGCTACCTCAAGGACGTCACGGCGGGGGTCTTCGCGGCCTTCTACGTGCCGTTCCTGGCGACCTTCGTGGCCATGATGCTCACGGCCGACGACGGCCCGCGCCGCGTGCTCACCTTCCTGCTGCTGACGGTCGTCAGCGACACGGGGGCGTACGCGATCGGCTGGCGCTTCGGCAAGCACAAGCTGGCACCGCGGATCAGCCCCGGAAAGACCCGCGAGGGCCTGTTCGGAGCGGTCACGTTCGCGATGGCGGCGGGTGCGCTGTGCATGCAGTACCTGATCGACGACGGCACCTGGTGGCAGGGTCTGATCCTCGGCCTCGCGGTCGCGGCCAGCGCCACGCTCGGTGACCTCGGCGAGTCCATGATCAAGCGGGACCTGGGCATCAAGGACATGGGCACGCTGCTGCCGGGCCACGGCGGCATCATGGACCGGCTGGACTCGCTGCTCCCGACGGCTCCGGTCGTCTGGCTGCTGCTGGTGCTCTTCGTCGGATCCGGCTGATCGTTTTTCCGTACGCGTTTACGGCCCCCGTATCCGCGAACCACCGCCACGACACCACCCCTTCGGGTCATCCGATCACCTCACCGTGATCCCCGTGACCCGGAGGGGTGGTGTCGTATGTACGGGGTCCGCCGTCCTGCCACTCCACCCAGTGCGGGTCGTCGAGGTGGTCCCACGCGTCGGGCAGACCCGCCCGGCGCAGGAACTCGACCACGTCGGCGTCGCTGTGGGCGATGCCGGCGCTGCGGCCGCGGATCGTCACGCGACGGCCTCCGGCGGGGGCCGGGCGGCCGACGACGATGGGGGCGGAGGGGACGTGTTCGTGGTTCACAGGACACCCAGATCCGTGTCGGGGCGGCAGTACGGGCAGGCCGTGACGCCGTCTTCGGTGATCGCCCGGAGGGCCTGCTCGCGGGCGAGCGGCTTCGTGTTCTTCCCGGCCAGGCCGCAGTCGCCCGTGTGGACGGCGTCCGGGGTCGCACCGGCACCGCCGCCTTCGCTGCCGCCCGCCCGTCGCATCGCGAGTTTCCAGCCGCGCGGCCGCGGGGGAGCGGTGCGGGCCGCCCGGGTGGCGGCCACCTCCTGGCGTTCCAGCTCGGCGATGGTGTCGTCGGTGCGGCGCAGTTGCCAGAGCAGCCAGACGCGGACGCTGCGCAGGTGTTGCAGGCGGGACACTTTTTCGGACACGTATTCGATTCTAGGCCTTGGCGCGGGGACGCGACAGCACCCGGAGCGCGTCCGTCCACGTCAGGCCGCCCTTCCATGGGGAGACGCAGGTCACACTCGGGCCGGTCACATCGCCTCGGGCCGTTCCGTCATCCAGGTGTAGCCCACGAAAACGACCCAGGGAGCGCACCATGGAAGCCCGTCTCAGCCTCTTCGCCGACCCCGTCTCGGCCAAGGTCATGAAGCACATCGTCGCCGCGGGCCGGCCGCTCGCGGAGTCGACGCTGCCGCTGGCGACGCAGGAACTGGTGAAGCTGCGCGCCAGTCAGATCAACGGCTGCGGGTTCTGCACCGACATGCACAGCAAGGACGCCGAGGCCGCGGGCGAGACGTCCGTACGCCTCAACCTGGTCGCGGCCTGGCGGGAGGCGACCGTCTTCACCGACGCCGAGCGCGCCGCCCTGGAACTGACGGAGCAGGCCACGCGGATCGCCGACGCGGCGGGCGGCGTCACGGACGAGTGCTGGGCGAACGCCGCCAAGCACTACGACGAGGCGCAACTGGCCGCGCTGGTGTCCTGCGTCGCGCTCATCAACGCCTTCAACCGCGTGAACGTCATGATCCAGCAGCCCGCCGGCGACTACCGGCCCGGCCAGTTCGCGTAACCGGGGTCGTGTGCGGGGGCGGACCGGTCCGGGTGTTCGGGCCGCCCCGGGTGCTTTGGGCGGCCGGCGCGGGTGGCTGGTGGCTGGTGGCCGGCCGCCGCGGGTGTCGGCCGGGCGGGGCGGTCCAGGGTTGCCGGGGTCGTACGGGGTCGCCGAGGTCCAGCCCGGTCGTCCTGGATCTCCTGGGTCTCCTGGATCTCCTGGGTCTCCGGGTTTCCGAGTCTCCGGAGCCGTCCCGGCCGTCCCGGCCATCCGGGCTATCCGGGCCGTACGGGTGAATCCTGCCGTTCGTGGATGGGCGGCCGGTGCGGCAGCGGGAAGGTCATCCGTGTACCGGTCACGTCATGGGCAGGGAGCACCTCGATGCCGAAGTTCCTCATTCAGGCCCGTTATACGCCCGAGGGCGCGAAGGGTGTGCTCAAGGAGGGCGCGAGCGGCCGCCGCGCCGCCGTCGAGCAGGTCGTCGCGGGCCTCGGCGGCACCGTCGAGGCCATGTACTTCTCCTTCGGGGAGGACGACTTCGTGTGCGTCCTCGACTTCCCCGACTCGGTCTCCATGGCCGCGGTCAGCCTGAGCGTCAAGGCCAGCGGCGCGCTCCACACCCGGGCAACGCCGCTCCTCACCCTCGACGAGATCGACGAGGCGGCCCGTCGCCAGGTCTCCTTCCGCCCGCCGGGCGCGTAGCAGCACGGACCGACGCCACCGCCTCCGTCCCGGCGGCCGCTCAGGAGACCACCGGGCTACGGCGTTCGATCAGGACGACGTCGCGCCAGGCGCCGTGACGCCGGCCGATGCGTTCGCGCGTGCCGATGACCCGGAATCCCGCCGCTCTGTGCAGGGCGAGACTGCCGGTGTTCTCGGGGAAGACGCCCGACTGGATGGTCCAGATGCCCGCGGCCTCGGTCGAGGTGATGAAGGCGTCCAGCAGGGCGCGCCCGACGCCCCGCCCGCGGGCGTCCGGACGCACGTACACGGAATGCTCGACGACACCGGCGTACGCGCCGCGGTTCGAGACCCGTGTCGCGGCGACCCAGCCCAGCACCCGGCCGGAGGCGTCCAGCGTGTCCAGGGCGACATGGCGATGCCGCGGAAGCTTGGCCCTGTCGAACTCCTCCCAGGACGGGGCCGCGGTCTCGAAGGTGGAGTCGCCCTCCTCGATGTCCTGCCGGTAGATGGCCAGAACCTCGTCCGCGTGCTCGGCCGTCATCGCGGTGACACGGATTCCGCGGGGTGTGCTCACGTGGTCGCCTCGGTCTTCCCTGTGGTGGTCGCGAGGCCCGCCTGCCGAGCCCCCGTTCTGGACCCATTGTCGTAAGGGCGGTCCGAGGTCAGTGAGGCCGAACGGTCGTGAAGTCGCCGTCGGCGTCCCGCCGGCCGGGCCGTTCAGCCGGCTGCGGCGATCATCCGGGTGCGGTCGTGGCGCTGTCGGCCAGGGGGATCAAGTCGCTGCCCGCACGGGTGCGACCTGATCCGTCGTGGCATATGCCGGGACGTGCCGTGAAAGGCGTTGCGGGGGACGTGATCTTGCGTCTCGATCTGCATCGACTTGAAAGGAGTGAGCGTGAACGCTCGCTTCGGCATGAGACGGAAGACGGCTCTCGGCGTCACCGCACTCGTCGCGATCACGGCCTCGGCCCTGCCCGCAGTGGCCTCTGTCGCCCCTGACGCACCCCGGCCCGGCCAGGACTACTGGGGCGTGGTCTCCCGCAATGAGATCGGATCGCCGGACGTCGGGCTGCGGCGCGGACCGTTCGCCACGGTCGGCCTCGACAACACGATCTCGAAGCCGCCCTACGGTGACGGAAGCCTCGGCATCCAGGTGGCGGACGCCTCCACCAGTCTCAGCCCGGCCAGCGAGAAGGCGTTCTTCGGAGACGAGGTCGACTTCGTCGGCCAGAACTTCCTCGACGTGGACCAGATCGGCTTCCACGTCTTCCAGACCGCCTTCAACGTGGAGAACGGCGGCGTGCGGAATATGCCGAACATCTCCATCGAGATCAACCCGCACCTCACCGGGCACCCGACCGACACTTTCGCCACGGTGGTGTGGGACCCGGACGGCGTCGTACCCAACCGCTGGAGCCCCTACCTGGACGCCACCACGACCGGCACCTGGCGCATCACCGGCGACACGGGCGACGTCACCGGCTGCAACCAGACCACCGAATGCACCTTCGCGCAGCTGAAGACCGCCCTCAACGACGGCGGCGACAAGCCGACCATCGACACCGTCGGCGTCAGCAAGGGCCGCGACTACCTGTGGTCCGGCGCCGTCGACGGCCTGCGCGTCAACCGCACGATCTACGACTTCGAACCCAACGGAGTCACCGCGCGCCGCGCCGGACGCTGATCCACCCGCACGGCCCCGGCCTCCACGCCGGACGCCTCCAGCCGCCAAGCCGAAGACGCCGGCACACAGGCCGATGAGAACGCGCCGCCGGGGCCGAGAGCCCACAGCCCCGGCGGCATTCCGCAGGTCCTGGCCTCATCGCTCACGATGGCGGCTATCCATTACGGACGCGACTCGGCAAGGTGGGCGCGTGACAAGGCCGCCTCCAACCGTGACATCAGCAGCTGACACCAACGGCCCTGACAAAGACGAGGCTGAACGTCAGAGTTCCGCGGTCATCGCTACATGCCCGCCGCGGGGTCGCCGTCGCCGAGGCCTATCCACCAGTGCCCGTCGTCCTTCACCAGGAGCAACTCCTGCCGCTGGCCGGTTTGTTCGTACGTCACCGTCACCGGGTTGAAGTACGGGACGACTCCCTCCAGCACGGTGACCTCGACGGGACCGCCCGCCGCCCGGCCGTATTCGCGCACATGCTGGGCCGCGGTGGGCCCGGGCCGCTTGAAAGCGGGGCCGGCCAGCTCGGCGATTCCCTTCGCGTCTCCGTCCTTGAGCCGCTGCACGTAGACCCGTACGAGAGTGTCGACGTCCTCGGCTGTCTCCTGTACGTCGGGGTACCCGGACTTTTCCGCGCGCACCGTCACGTCGACCTTGGGCGCGTCGGCCAGGGCATAGGGCTCGTGGAACCAGTTCCACCACACCCCTGCGTTGATCCCGGCGACCAGCAGGCCGCTGCCGAGCGAGACAGCCAATTTCTTCATGCGCGCCTTCTCTGCCAGTTGGACTTGACGCGGTGAACGAGTAGCCGGTTCCCGCACACGAAGACGGCCCGCCGACTCCGGAATCTCTGCAATAGAGCACGGATGCACAGCAACTGCGGCGCCCGCAGCCGACCGTTACCAGCGCTCGATGACCAGTTCACAGCGCAGTAGACCTCAGCGACCGTTCCGCCCATAGTTCGCATCGAGAAGGTCAGAGGCTTTCGAACTGGGGCTGGCATCCACCTGCCACCAACGTTTTCGATGAGTCGCGAGGGGGCTGGCAACCCGAGTTCGGTTCGAGATCTCGCGAACCTGCGCGGTCGCGTAGTCCATTGCTGTATCGCCGCAGCTAGGCGCTACCCTCGCACGGCCCTGCTTGTATTGGGTGAGCCAGGCCTCGACGACCGGGCGCACGAGCCCACCGCCCCTGAGTCGGGAAGCAGCAGGTCGCCAAGATCCCCGGCAAGACCCAGGGCGAGAAGGCGGCAACAACCAGCCGTAGCCTTCGGACACGGATCAGACATGTTAGGAACAGCGTGGTGAAGCGCGAGGGCGGTCGACCGGCCTACCAGGTGGGCGATGTACTGAGAGTCAGTTGCTCACCGGCGAGGGCGCGAGTTGCCGATGTTCGGGGCTTCCACATCTACGTGGAGTGGCCCTGGGAGAAGGTCGATCCGGATTCCCGGTTCCGCTGGAACGGGCAAGTGGCCTTCCCTCTCGACCCCGGCTCGTGGGAGTGGTCGTACACGCTGTTTCGCACCGAGCCGAGCCCTCAATTCCTGAAGCGTGGGGACTCGTGCAGCGTGAGCATCCCCGAGACTCTCGTTCGTGTCTTCGACATCCTGCGTCACGATCCGCCTCTGGACCTGGGTCGGCTTCCTCGACCGCACACGAGGCTGGTCGTACTCCCCGTCGATGCCTCCTCTGACGTCCTACAGGAGGACGAAGGGGCCACGATCGCGATCGAGTCCGCCGCACCCATCGCGATTGAGCTGGTGGAACGGGTCTAGAGATCGCGTGCCGGGTCAATCGGCCTCAGCCCACCCGAGGAAGGACGAAGTTTCGGCTGGGCACCGGCTGTACGCCCCGCATAGAGCTACGGATCAGACGCGTTCGTGGTGCTACTCGCGGTTGTCGTGGTTGGTGGTCGCGGCTGCAGGGTTCGGTGTGGCGAGCCCGACCGCGCCGACGCCCCGGCGAGGTCCCACGCCAGGTCGTCCGGCTTCGTCACGACGCGATCCGGCGAGGTGTCGACGAGATCGGCGTCCGAGGCAGGCGTGCCGAACCCGACCACGTGATCGCCGACCGAGACACCCTTGGTGACCACCCCGGCGAACTCGGTGCCTAGCACGAACGGAGTGCTCCCGCCGAACGAACTGGAGCGGATCGCGGCGTCGACCGGGTTCACCCCGCCGACCCGGACCGCGACACGGATGCTCCCGGGCGCCAGCGGACGAACGGGAAGATGCTCGATGCGCAGCACGTCAAGAGCGCTGAAGCTCCGAGCGACAGCCGCACGGTAGGTCTGGAAATTCATCCGGGTCGTCAGCCTCTTCCGCGGCTGGTTCGGTGGCGCCCTGGCCGGATCGCCCCCTTGTGTGCCGTTCGTGTGCGTGTCACACAGTTCAGAGGCGGGGACCTGGGGGAGGGGGCACTGCATGTCGGTGTTGGGTGGTCATCCGGCAGGACCGTCGGCCTGGGCCGTCGAGAGATTCGGGCGGCATGCCGGCGCTCTTGCCGCCGCGGTCCCGGAGCGGCTGGCAGCGGCGCATGAGAAGGCTCATGCCGCGCACCTCGCCGCGGGACTCAAGAAGCGGAGTCCGTACGGTGTCGCCCTCGCCGGCCTGGTGCGCGAGAACCTGGCGGAGACGGCACGCGCGTTGGACGAAGCCGTGCGAGACGTGCGCGGGTATGAGTACGCGGTGATCAACGATCACGCGCTCTTCCCTTTCCGGTACGCGGACAGGCCGAGGCCCCTGGACCGAGCCCGACTGCCTGCCAACGCGTCGCCGACTCGGCACCGGCTGTTACGGGCCCACGGGCCGCAGCCTCCGGAAACCCTGTTCGATGTCGATGACGACCTGGCGACCGAGGAGTACCTGGGGCTGCACGAAGCGTTCGAGGAGCTGGGAGCCTCCACCAGGTTGGTCTGCGTGTTCTTCACGGCCGATGCCGAGGACGGCATCCACGCCATCCACTGGGGAGACGCCCACCTCGAACCCGATCGCACCTTCACCTGGCCCCACAGGGAACAGCTCCCGGCCGCTCCCGTGCGGCTGGACTGAGGCCGCACCCGTGGGTGACCGCCCCCACCCCGTTCCGGCCTGGGGTGGGTGAGTTGATCTGCGACACTGGAAGGGTTATGCCGAAGCCCGGAGAACTTATGTGATCCGGGCTCAAAGAAGCCCCCTACCAGCGATGTTGCCGCGAATAGGGGGCTGCCTTGTACCCGCTGGGCCGTCCCTGGGCCGTCAGGGTTCCCGGGCCGTGACGAAGACCTCGTCCAGGGCCCGGCGGGCTCGCTCGCGGCTGCTGGGCATCAGGTGGGCGTACACCCGCAGCGTCATCGCCGGGTCGGAGTGTCCGAGGTATTCACTCACCGCCTTGATGCTCTCGCCCGCGTCCAGGAGGACCGAAGCGTAGAAGTGGCGAAGGGCGTGCATCCCGTGCTGTCGGGCGGAGGCGTACGGCTTCCCGGGGTCGGGCGTCGGGATGAGGCCGGCCCTCGCAAGGGCGCGCTTCCACTCCAGGGCGTTGAAGTTGCTCCGCCAGACGATTCCGTCGGCCGTGTTGGTGAAGATCAGCCGCCGCTCTGTGAGGGGGCCGTCCGGCCGGATCCACGGCAGCTTGATCGCCATGGGCGGGTGACTCGCGATGTGCCGCCGCAAGGCGTAGGCCACCGAGGACGGCAGCGGTACGTCCCGCTCCTTGTTGCCCTTGGGCGGAGCGAAGACGGCGACGCCCCTGATCAGCTTGACCTGAGCCGTGACCCGAAGCGTGTCACCGTCGAGCTGTGCGGAGTCCTCGGCCAGACCGATGATCTCGCCCTGGCGGAGACCGCAGCCGCTGCCCACGTCGACCATGGCTCGGTAGCGCTCCGGCAGGGCATCGCGGACTGCCCGAACCTGTGACGGCAACCAGGGGACGACCCGGGCGGCGGAGGCGGCAGGCGGCCGGACAGACGCCGCCGAACACGGATTCCGGGCGAGGTGACCGTCATCCACGGCGGCCGACAGCACCGCGCGCACGTTGGCGTAGATGTTGCGGGCGTAGGTGCCGCTCATCGGGCCGTTCTCCAGGTCCCGCACGAACTCGCGGATGTGGAGCGGCCGGAAGGACCCAAGGGGGCGCGACCCGATACGAGGGAAGACATGGAGCCGAAGGCGGGTCTCCGCTCCGATGCGTGTGTTCAGGTCGGTTGTCTGCCCAGTGATCCAGCGTTCCGCGTACTGCTGGAAGGTCGTCTGTGCTGCCTTGGGATCGATGTACTGGCCCCGAGACATGTCGGCGGCCGTCTCGGCCAGCCACTCCTCCGCCCGACGCTTCTGACGGTCGGGAAAGGACCGGCTCTTCTCGGTGCCGTCCGGCCCGACGTAGCGGGCCCGGTAGCGGAGGCCGTTGCCGTAGCGGTCCGATTTGACCTTGACCGGCTTGCCGCCCGGACCCGGTTCCGTCTTGTACCAGCGATCCTGCACATGCCCCGGCATCAGGCGGCCGCCTCGGTCAGAGCGTCGATCCACTGGCGGAGCCGCACAGGGTCGTATCGAAGATGACGACCGACCCGGAAGGCCGGAGGACCCGAGCGCTTGCGCCGCCACTGGTACAGCGTCTCGACCGGAACACCCAGGAGTTCAGCGACATCGGCCGGAGTCAGGTACCGCTCGGGAAGCGTGCGAACGGTCATGCCGCAGCCCCTTTCACTTCCAGGTCTCGCAGAGCTTCGCGGGCGGTCTCGCGGTTGGCCTGGAGGTCACGGGCGATCGTTGCGGCGAGGGCGGCCTCGCCCGGGGTGTGGCCGTGGCCGGCGTACTGCCAGTCGGTCAGGACGAGTACGGTGTCCGGCTCGCGGTCGTCGAGGCCGAGGACCGATGCCTCCTGGGCGGCGCGGTAGTCGGCGCGTTCCTGGCGGATGGCGCCGAGCGTGGTGGAGTACGTGCGCGACTTGGACGAGAAGTGCCCGCGGAAGCCGAGCATGTGCGCCCAGACCCAGAGGCGCCGGTCCGGGTAGAGGCCGTCCAGGTCGCGGCACGCGGTGATGAGTCGCCGGGTGTGGTCGGGCACGCCGTGGCGGTCGAGTTCGGCGAGTTCGCCGATGCGGCGGTCCAGGGTGCCGGTGCTCTCGGCGGCCTTGGTGGCGTACTTGGCCACGTACGACGCGACGGCCTGTTCGGTGATGTCGGAGCCGTTCCCGAAGGCTTTGACCGGGCGGACGTCGAGCTGTCTTCCCCATCGGAAGGTCCGGGCCGGTTGGTCTCCCGCGGCCGGGACCGAGACGGATGTGTACGAGTGCGCGACGGCGGCGCGCAGCGCGTCCGTGAGCAGGTCGACCGTGGCCCACGCGGGCGGCGGTGTTCCGGGCCCTTCGGGACCGTCGAGGCGTACGACGGCGTGGAAGTGGAGGGCGCCGCGCTTCTGAAACTCGGCGACCTTGCCGTACGAGACGCGCAGGTGCTCGGCGAGTTCGCGGCGGGGCAGTCCGGCGCGAGCGGCGAGTTCGCGGCGCAGGCGGGTGGTGAAGCGCTGCCAGAGCTGCCCGGCGTGGTTGTTGAAGAGGACGGCGCCCGCGTAGTCGTAGGTGTCGGGGTCGAGGGCGGTGCCCAGTTCGGCGGCGTCGGGGGAGTGGGCGGTGCCGCAGCGGCAGGTGCCGGAATGGTCGGGGCGGTTGTGGACCGGGCCGAACGAGGGCGCGGTGAGTGTGGCGAAGACCCGCGGGTGATCGCGGACGGTGGCCGGGATGTCCCGGCGATCGTCTCCGGCGAGGCCGGCACGGATCAGGTTGTAGGTGTCGCCCGCGTACGTCCAGGCGCAGGAAGGGCAGCGGGAGGCGCGGCGGTTGCCGCAGGCGAGGCGCAGGCGTCCGCCGGGTTCGTTCTCGGTTGAGTAGTGGTGCAGGGTCTCGCCGGTGGTCTTGTCCTTGGCGAGGGTCCAGCCGGTCAGGTGGATCGGGTCGGAGCAGCCGCCGGTGCGGCGGATCTGGTCCTCCCAACGGGTGTAGTCGGAAACCGAGGCCACCCGGAGGATGTCTCCGAGGGTGATCGGGTCGAGCGTCGGGGCGGACGTGGGCGCCTTCTGTGTCGAGGGAGAGGCCCGGTGGGCCATGCTGGGGGTTCCTTCCGGTTGAGAGATCGATCGGCGGGGACGGCTCCCGGGCGGCGGATGCTTGGCGGTATCGAGGCCGCCCGGGCGCCGGTCAGCGGCGCTTGGCGTCGGAGGCGAGCAGGGAGCGCAGGACGACCGCGCAGACAGCGACAGAAGCGCCGGTGATGGCGACCGCCAGGAGCAGCGAGACCAGGACGGCGCCGACGACCAGGACCACGGCCGTTCCGCCGCCCACGAGCGCGAGCGCGGTGACGGGGGTGAGCTGGACGACCGGGCGGGACGGCGCGGGGGCGACAGCGACCGGCTGCGGGACCGTGGCGCCCGGGGTGATGGTGGTCGGCTGGATGACGGCGGGCGGGGTGATCAGGCCGGTGGGCTGGGGCATCGTCGGGAACTTGGGTCGGAGCATGGGCAGTTCTCCTTCGCGGTGCGCTACTTGACGGCGGTGTCGATGGCGGGGGCGAGGACGCTGTCGGCGAGGAGGTAGCCGCCGAGGAGGAGCACGGCGATGAGCCACCAGGGCGGGCGGATGAGCTTGACGCCGAGGTAGCCGACGGCGGCCAGGGCGAGCCAGAGCGGGACCTGCACGGGGTGTCTCCTCAGCGGACGGTGCAGCGGTGGGTGCGGGCGGCGAGCTGGGCGGCGGTCTGGCTGGAGTAGTCGGCGGACCAGCCGCAGCGGTCGGCGGTGCAGACGGCGGCGTGCGTGGTGCGGCCGTTGCGGTCGCGGTGGGTACCGATCTGCACGGGGCCGATCCGCATCAGGGAGTGGAAGTTGTCGCTTGCGGGCATCGTGGGTGCCTCATTCCTGATCAGGTGAGGTGAGCTGCGATGGCGTCGGCAAGGTGGGACGGGACGCCGAGGCGGGAGCCGAGGGTGTCGGGATCGATCGGGGAGCCGGTGCGGGCGCGGTACTCGTCGGCGACCTTGCGGGCGTGATCGACGAGGACGGCGGGGACCGGGGGCGCAGCGGCAGTAGTGGCTTCCGGAGCGGGGAGTGCGGCAGGCGCGGGAGCGGCTTCCGACATGGGCTGTTCGGCGTCCGGTGCTCCCACGGCGGGGGCCGGCGGAACCGTCTCCGCTTCCGATTCGGCAGCGGACGAGTGGGCGAGCAGGGTCCCGCCGAGGAAGGCGAGCGCGGGCCATCCGGCGATGCCGAGGCGGAGCGGAGCGGGCGGGTCGGCCAGGTCGAGGAACCCGGCGGTGGCGATGTTGGCCCCGAGCGAGGCGAACAGCGCGACGACGAACCAGCACCAGGCCAGCCGAGACGGTCCCTCGCTGCGCAGCCTCCGCCAGGCGGCGACGAGGAGCAGGTCGACACTGACCGGGTAGGCCCATGCCTTCCAGCCGTTCTGTCCGGCAGCGGCGGCCAGGTCGTGCAGGTGGGCGAAGGACAGGGCACCGGCGATCACGGCCTGAATCAGGACCGCGTCGACCCGGAGGCCGTGACGGGTGCCCATCAGACGTCGCCGGGATAGGTGGGGCCGTCGTCAGGGTCGTAGCCGTCCGGGAACACACCGGACGGCGGCTCGGGCAGCGAGGCGGCGAGGGCCGGGCTGACGGCGTCCACGAAGTCGAGGTCTGCGCCGTCCGTGTCGGCGTAGAGCGCGAGTTGGCCGAGCAGGAGCACGGTCCGGGCGAAGTCCTCGCAGTTCGGGCACATGGCGGGTCTCCACTTCTTTGGGCATGGCGGGGTAGGGACTTGGCGCGAAGGCGGTCGCGCCAACCGTGGGGGTGGGGCAGGGATCAGACGGTGACCGAGGACGCCTTGACCAGCGGCACAGGCTCGGTGGCAGCGCTGGGGAGAGCGGGCCGGAACGGAGCCAGCTCGGGCAGGTCCGGGGTCCGATCGGCGTGCCGGTTGCAGATGTTCACGGCCTGGCGGAGCGAGGTGTGCGGGGCACGGATGCGGTGCCACCCGCCGGAGGAGTCACCCGCGATGGCGATGCCCCGTGTCTCGGCCGGGATCTGGATCGCGGCGAGGACGGCGTCCGGGGAGATGTCGCCGAAGGCCATGTTGGCCGAGGTCTCGTCGTTGACGCGATGGGCTGTGCGGCCGGTGAGCTGGGCGCGAAGCATGGTGATGCCTTTGCCGAGTTCGGAGCCGAAGCGCTGCCCGCAGATCTCCAGGTAGATGCCGGCCGCGCGGCCGAGCTGGGCGAGGCGGACCAGGGCGGTGATGATGCGGTCGCGGCGCTTCTCCTCGTCCTTGCTCGCGTACAGGGCGAGTTCGGCGACCTCGTCGACCAGGACCACGACCGGGACCGGGCGGAGGTCGTCGGGCAGGTCCCAGATGTCGGAGGCGATCTCCGCGTCCGGGACGGCGGAGGTGATCCGTTGCTGGGACCGGATGAGCTGATAGACGTGCCCCATCCGGACCACAAGCGCTTCGAGCACTTCCGCGGCGGTGTCGGGATCGTCGGCCAGCGCCGAGAACCGGCGGGCCAGCGGGAACAGTTCGACCCCTTGTTTGCAGTCGATGCCGACGAGGGCAACGTCCATCGGGGCGAGACCCGCGACCAGGTTGCGTTGGTACACGGACTTGCCCGATTCCGTGGCGCCGAGGGTGAGGGCATGGGGCACGGCCCGGTAGTCGCGGTAGTGCACCGCCCCGTCCTCGCGCAGTGCGACCGGTACCCGCAGCGGTCGGCGATCGCTCTCGGTCGGCATCTGCACTCGCTTGAGCACGTCGTAGCCGGTCATCCGCACCTCGACGACGCCGGAGCGCAGTTCACGCGAGGTCACGCCGTACATCGAGAACGAGTGCCGGAGCCGGTCCGAGGCGACGACGACGTCGAAGGCGTCCTGCCCGGGGCGGAGTTTGAGTCTCAGGACCAGGCCGGTACGGGTCGGCCGCAGCCGCAGGATGCGCGGGGGACGCGACTCCGGCATCGGCCGGTTGGCGGCACGGGCCAGGGCGAGCCGCCACCGCGAGGGCGGCACGGTCAGCCCGCACGCGTCCATGACCGAGCGGTAGCGGACCAGGACTCGTAACACGGCCAGCGTGACCCCGAAGGTCAACCAGTACCAGGCGGGGCGCCGCCACCGCAGGAGACCCACGGCAGCGACGACCAGGACCAGAACGACCATGAAGTCGGCCACGATCAGGCTGCCTTGGACCCGGCGGCAGCACCGACGAGCGAGGTGACCGCGACCGCGCGGAACGCGATCCCGTGCCGCCTCTGGCCGTTGAAGTCGTTCTCCCAGGGCCGGGCGATGAGGCCCGTGAGCGCGACCGGCGTGCCCATGGCCAGCTCACCGGAGATGCCCGGTTCCGGGACGGTGATGGACAGGATCTCCACCTCCTCGTTCGCCGCGAACATCACGTCCACGGTCATCAGCCTCGCCCCGGTCTCCGTGTCGGTGGCGACCTCACCGGTACGGCGGTCACGCACCTTGACCTGCGGGGACTTGGCGACCATCACGACTGCACCGGAGGTGTCGACGGGAATCTGACGCACAGAACTCACTCCTCTATAGATGCTGGACTCCGTCACTCATGTATAGGAGTGACACGAAGAAGAGTGCCTCACTCCTGTATATGAGTCAACCCGCCACGAAGAAGAACTCGTGGCGGGCTGCGGGATGCTGAGTGGCCGTCAGTCCTCGGCGGGGATCCGGTACTCGAAGACGAACTGGTCAGCTGCCATGAGGGTGTCGCACACCTCGACCACGAGACCCGCGGTTGTACGGGCCTCACGGATCAGGTGGACCACCGGTGCACCCGGGCTCAGCGCCAACTCCGAAGCCTCCGCCTTGGAGGCCGGCCGCGCTTGCACCGTCTCGACGAACTCGGCGAACTCATGCCCGTGGTCTTCGAGTCGGGCGTAAATGCCACCGCCGCCGGGATTCTCGGCGAACAGCTCGGGGATGTCCTTCACGACGTCCCAGGGCAGGTAGGACGTGGCGGTCTCGACCGGCGTGCCGTTGCGGAAGTAGAGACGCCGACGGGCCAGCACCTGTGTGCCGACGGGGACGCCCAGACGTCCGGCGGCATCCTCGGGCGCCTCCAGGGGGCCGATGTAGAGGACGCTGACCTTGGCGGTGGCCCCGGACTGCGCGGACTCCGCGAGGTAGGCCGCCTGCCCTCCACGCCGCAGCGACCGCCGGAAGCGGTCGGAGGAACGGTGCCGCACCGGAGGCCGGTCCTTCACGATCGAACCCTTGCCGTGCCGGGTCTCGACCAGCCCACTCGCCCGCACCTCGACCATGGCCTTACGGATCGTCCCGCCCGAGACGCCATAGCGCTCTACCAGCTCCGATTCACTGGGCACCATGTCACCGGGCTTGAGAACACCCGCCCGGATCTGCCGCACGATCTCGTCCGCGATCTGAACGTACCGAGGCCCGGAACCGACCCCTCCCGCCGCAGTTCCCATAGTCCTTCCCTGCCTCCTATGCTCCTTTACATGAGTCAATCACAGGAAGTGACACCCTCCCCCCTGCACTCCGTATCCGTAGCCGGAGTAGTGGTGCGCGAGGACGGCCGCCTCCTGGCGATCCGCCGAGCCGACAACGGCACCTGGGAGCTCCCGGGCGGCATCCTCGAACTCGAAGAGACCCCCGAGGCCGGCGTTGCCCGCGAGGTCCTGGAGGAGACCGGTATCCACGTCGAGGTGGACGAACTCACTGGCGTCTACAAGAACATGACCCGCGGCGTCGTCGCCCTGGTCTTCCGCTGCAAGCCCTCGGGCGGCACGGAACGCACGTCCAGCGAGTCCCTGGCGGTCTCGTGGCTCACACCGGACGAGGTCAGCGAACGCATGTCGGAGGCTTTCGCTGTGAGGCTCCTGGACGCCTTGGACGGCAACGGGCCCCACGTCCGTAGCCACGACGGGCAGCGTCTCCTCGGCGGGAACACATGAAGTCCACACTGCCGGTGGAGAATGCAGGCGACACGGACGTCTGCCTGTTCATCGAGCCGTACGGCGAAGACTTCTGGCTGAAGCCCGGGGATGCCTTCAAAGTCGTGCCGGTGAGCGACGACAACGTGCAGTTCTCAGTGGTCGTCGCCAAGCACGTGTTCACGGTCTGGCTCTACCAAGACGGCGACCCCTACAACGCGTTGCTCGACTACGAAGTGACAGGGATCAACGGCGAGAGGCTCGCATGCGGTCACCAGCGACCGGCCGACTCTGATGGCATCCGAACATCGGGAGCCTGAGCCCACCAGGCGCGATCGCCTCACCTGCATCTCAGCGGGATAAGACTTTCCCTACTTCATCAAGGCCCGCGCACGGCGCGGGCGCGCGCCGCCTCTGCGGCGCGGCCTGCCTCCTGTCTCCGCCCCGGCTGGCCGCGCCCGACGGCGCGCTAGCGAGCTGCGGGCACGAAGTGGGAGACACCCTCTGTGGCTGGGGCGGCCGGCTCCACGGCTTTAGGCAGCCACTTTGGGGCGAGCCTCGAAGATCATGGCCCCAACGTCGTGCTTTACGGGCAGGTCCACTGACTGCCCGACTCGCCATGAGCTTACGGGGCCATGATCACTCGCCCCAAAGCAGCTCCAGCCCAAAGCCGCTCCGCCGACCGCTTCACAACCCGGGGGCGGAACAGCGTTCGATGATTTAGTCACCAATAGATCGCCACAATTTCAGCATCGATAAATTTCCCATCGACTGTTTCATCAAGTCGGCCGCTAGAATTTTCAGGGCGGACCGAAAGGCTCCCGTCAACCATTAGGCCGAACTGTGCCAGTGCTTGACCACGCAGTCTGCCCAGATCTTCGGATGCAAATCGATGAGAGATCCCATCGGAGACGCACTCGGTAACCTCCCTGAAGATAGTGCGATTGGCGATGACGGAACCTAGCTGGGAAGATCTAGCAGATGCAATTTCAGTGATGCGCGCCCGCAGAGCTTCGGGCATGGTCAACCCTTGCGATTCAATAAGAAGTTCGGCGTAACGAATCAATGCCGCCTGCCGCAGCTGCGAGACGTCGCGACTGTCATCCATCCCACCAGTCAGTGCCCTAAGCGCAGAGGGACCGAAATCATCCATCGCACTTTCCATGTCAGGAATTACTTCTTTGAGTACGTCAACAAGCTTGACTGGACTCCAGGAATCCTGTACCCGGTCATGCCCGACGCGACAAAGCACCTTTACCGGAGAGCTTGAAAATAGGACCCGCCTGATATCTTTCCAGAAGAGCGCCTCCTCGACCACGCCAACCAGATGGAGAGGTTTCCGATTTCTCCTATAGATTAGCGGGAGCTCGGAGAATAGGGAGCTGTGGACAATGTAGTCACGTCCGGCGATACTAGAGATTTCATAATCAAGGACTTGGCATTTAATTGGGATCAGGCCAGCCATCAACTCTTGGATGAAGCCGTTGAGCTCGATCGCTGTTCTCATTTCTTGCGTGTCGATCTCAGCCGCAAGAGCAGGGGACTGGCCGATAATATTGGTCATGCTTGAAATGATTGTACTGGTCCGAAAGATAGCGTCGGCTCGCAGTTCAACCTGAAGTTCTAGGAGCTGGCCACGCTTCAGCTCCGTCGAATCAAAAATCCAGGGAGCGATATCCAAACCGCCAGGTGAAGCATTGCGAATCTTTCTTCGGACTGCTGGCTTCAACTCCGGCAGGTGCCCAGATCGCAGTGCGAGCGATGACTCGACACTCGCATATAGGTCCTTAAAGGTCGCCTGGATTGAGGCCTTCCGCAGGACTTGGTAATCGCTGGTTCGAGTGACCTCGCGCTTGATGCCAGCATTGACCTTCCCTGCAACGAACTTATGTTCACCACTCCCACTTGCCTCGGACCGAGTGGAGTTCGTGAGCTTTTCCGTGATTTCGCTCGGGATGGCACCCAGAATGGACGCCAGCAGGCTCGTAACGCTCACCTCATCCAGGTAGATGAACTCGCGAAGTCGTTTCATTTCGCGAAGTCCGCGGCGGAGAACCTTAACCCTGAACCATACCTTGAACCGCCGAATCAATTGAGATCACCCTCTCGAATCTCTACGCTGCTTAGCAACCCGCTCGTAGCCGCCAATGTAGTCTTCAGCTAGGAGAGAATTACGCCCCTCGGAAACTGCAAGTAGGCCGGCCTCGGTCCAGATTGCGGCAAGCTCAGCAGGAGTCCAAGCATCTGTCCTCTCGGCAACCCAGTCATGTGGCATTTTCTCCTGGAGTTGCAGCTTCCGTCCCGATGTTGAAAGGATCGCCTCTCGGTCCTCTCTGCTGGGAATTGGAAAGTCAACGTGCCAGTCAAAGCGGCCTGGTCGGCGCAGTGCGGAGTCGACATCCTGTGGACGGTTAGTAGTACCAAGAACCATCACGTTAGTGTCTGGAGAAAATCCATCCATGAGCGCCAGCAACTGCCCAACAACACGCCGGGAAGCCTCGTGGGACTCGTCATTACGCTGAGATGCCAAGCTGTCGATCTCATCAAAGAAAATGATGGCTCTTTCACGCCGCTTCGCATCTTCGAAAATGCGCCGAATAAGCTCCTCGCTTTGGCCGTACCACTTGCTGAGAACCTCCGGACCACTAATGACATAGAAGGTGGCATCGGCATGATTGGCAATGATTCGAGCCAATAGAGTCTTGCCAGTTCCTGACGGGCCAGAGAAGAGGATTCCCTTGATCGGCTTCGTGCCAATTTCATTTAGGGCTGCGTGGTGCTTGAGTGGCAGCTCGATCAGTTCTCGAGCTCTCGTGACAATTTCACCGTAGCCGCCGAAGTCTTCGAAAGAAAGTTTTTCATCGGGCGGCACGATAAACCGCTCCGGAAGAGCATCTTCCGTCGAGTTATCCAGGAAGCTGATCGCTTTGCTGGAGAGAACTCCTACAATCCCTTCTGAATCCGTTCCTTCTACGGTGAGTCCTGCACGTAGGTTCTCATTATGCGGAACCGGGAACAGGCGGAGTCGACCTCCAATTTCGACTACGACTCGGTTATCAACTACCAGCTTTGTCACCCCGACCCAGACCTCTTCCCTCCAAAGGTCTCGCGGAGCAACCTCAATTGATCCGTCCTCGGGATCGATAAGAACGATCTCACCAACGTCGGCAAAGGGCTCCTCGTGATCTGCCGTAGCGGTACGCCCGTCCCTTAGCTCTAGGAATGTTGTCCGTCCGTCGTCACTGATATGACTAACGCGAGCCACAGTTCGAGAATTTCCAGCGCGCGCAGCTTCTTCACTCAAAGCAATTCCCCTATTTCCGAAGGCCACCGCACTCTTTGAAGGTTCAGATGACTTGAGGTGAGTGGAGAGTGACCCGCGCTCTCGCCCGTGTCAGTGCCCCAGCGCGTCTTCTGGCAGTCAACTCCAGAGACCATAGCTGTAGACAGTGACAATGAGCCTGCCGTTGATCGACCGCCAGCGGGGCGACTGAACCTCCCGTGCAAGCGCACCAGACGGAGGGGAGAAAAGCGGGCAATCGCGATGAAAGTAGGCCATATCGCTATGCCACATCCCAACCGTTCACCCAGGTCAGCGGCTACCGACGTCTCCGATCGCTGCTTCCCAGGCTGAGAGTCCACGGACCAGCGCTGCTGCATGCTTCCGTGCGCCCCTGTCGCGCCACTTCAGCACCCCTTGCGTCACTGGATCATGACCTCCCATGAAGGGATTCGGGAAGTACTGGGGTTGGATCGTCTTCGCGATACTCATTGCCGGCTGGTTGACCTTCGACTTCGGACCAGTCGCGCTCATGGTCCTGTCCGGGGTCAGCGCCTTCTACTTCTTCTTCAACGTGCCTGTCTGGTGTGGTGCAGAGGGCCGCAACAGCTCCTGTCGCAACAACAGCTATGGGACCCTCATGGGTTGTCACCTTCGCCAGCACAAGTGGCAGAAGCTCAAGATGCTCTTCTGGAGCGCGCGTTGGGCACGGCTCCGGCAGGAGCTGTTCCAGAACGCGACCACCACCCTCGCCAGCGTGGGCGGCCTCCTGGCAATCACGTCGGGCGTAGCCGCCACCTTGCAACCGCTGTTCGGTGGGGGTTGGTGACCGAGCAGGCTGACATCCACGTCTGACATCAACGGCAGCAGATGCGGGCACCCCCAGGAGGCCGTGCGTGGCCTACCCGCTCATAAGTTGCCAGGAGCTCCACGCCTGGTGATCGAACTTACAAGGCGGATGTCGGCGGTTCGAATCCGTCCGTACTCACCAGGAAGAAGGCGTCCGTTCGCTCGCACGCCGTTTAGCGGGCAACTCGCCCCGGAGGCAGACGCACCGTTACGGTTCTGAGCATGGTGATCGACAGAGGCCTTCACGAGGTTTCCGGTGCGGACATCCCCGGGATCCTTGCCGAAGCCGCCTGCCACGAGCTTCCTGTGTTCATGCTCTCCACTGCCGGACGGACCGACAAGGAAGCCTTCTTCGAAGCCGTCCGGGAGACGCTTCCTTTGGACCCACCCCTCGGAACGTCCCGCACGGTGTGGGACGCCCTCTCGGATTCTGTCTGGGGTGGGCTCCATGCACTGAAACGGCCCCGCGTAGTCATCGTCTGGCCCGGCGTTCGGCCGACCTCGGACGCGGAAGACGACTTCCAGACGGCGCTGAGCATCCTCCGTGACGTGGTTGCGACTCTCACCGAAGCCCGATACACCGGCGGAAGGCCGACGTGGCTCTCCGTCTACGTTGCCCGGGCCTCAAGCTGTGGAGGAGAAGCGCCGGCAAAGGGCTGAAGGTCGCTACAGTGCAGCCCTCACCACAACCGCACCAGATCGAGCGGGGAACACCGGGGAATCACAATGAGAGTAGCGGAGCCCGACGGGACCACGGCCGGGCCGTTTACCCAGGTCAGCGTCCGGACCGGCCCCGAATGACCGCAGCTTCCCAAGCTGATAGCTCAGGCCCAGTAGTCACGGGCGGGCCGCAGCGGCTTGCTCTGGTCGACGGCACCGACGGCGTGGCTCGGGCACGTGGGGGCGGAGCGGGGCATACGCGTGCGTGGTCGGTCGGCGCGCCCGCCGTCGTGGCTGACTTTCTGTGGCCGAGGTTCAGGCGGTCGCGAAAGGGTTCGTCTCTGCCTCGGTGCGTGATGCGTCTGCCCCGGGTTGGCACAGCGCGACGGGGAGGAGAGCCCGGGTTGATTTTCGGGCTCCCCTTCCCGTGTGGAAGGGAGGAGCGTCATCGGCAAGCGCTGCTGTGCAGGTGCGTCTTCAGGTGCCGTGTGGTTCGTTCACCGCCAGCAGGTGACCGCGGCTGATCGCGACGCGGAGTACGTCCCGTAGGGCCCCGGTCAGTTCCTTCGCCAGTCGTTGCTTTTCCTCTGGGGCCGCGTCCTGGTCGTCGAGCGTTTCGGAGGCTTGCTCCAGCAGCTCGGCGGCCGTGCCTAGTTGGACCGATTCGATGTTGTCCGCCAGGCGTGACATGAAGCCGTCGCGGTCGTCGGTGCTCAGGTAGCAGGGGTTTCCGCCGGGGCCCGACCACGGGAGGAGTCGCAGTTCGTCTTGTGCCGTCATCCTTGCGTCTGCCTCTCGTCGATCACGTGGTGGGTGGTGAAGACCGCGTCGATGCGGTCACCCGGGAAGGCCAGCAGCGCGGCCTCGACAACACGTCCAGCGGAGTCGGTCGCGGTGCGTGTGATGGCGAGGACTGGCCCGGTGGAGCCGATCCGAAGGGCCGATGCCTCGTCCGGTGTCGCTGGACGGGCGCACACCGTCTCCCGGATGGCGGTCGGCGCAGGACCGAGAACGGCGAATCTCTTGACCTCTTCTCCGTGCGCGGATTCGTCGTCGAGCGCTCCGGCCGGCACCAGGTCGCGCGGGATGTAGATGCGGGCCAGCCCGTGCGGTGACGCTTCCTCGAAGCTGAGGCACGAGACCTCGACGACGGGACTGCCCATGGGCACGTTGAGCAAGCCTGTGAGACGTCCGTGCGCTTGAACCGTGGTGGTGCGAACGGTGACACGCAGGGCCGCTTCGGCAGCGGTCCACGGGTCCAGGGTTCCCCAGCCGCCGACGTACATGATCTTGCGGAGGGGGCGGCGGACGAAGTTGCCCTTGCCGTGGATCTTCTCGACGAGGCCTTCCCCTTGGAGTGCGGCGAGGGCGCTGCGCAGGGTCAGGGTGCTGACCTTGTACCGGTCGGCCAGGTCGGCTTCGGACGGGAGGCGTTCACCGGGCTTGATGCGGCCGGTCGTGATCTGTCGCCGGAGGTCGTCGGCGATGTCGTGAGGGCGAGAGGGCACGGACCCGGTCACCGCCTTGTCAGCGACCGCACGGCGAGGAGCCGGGTGCGTGTGTGGATGGTCAGCAGCTCGCCCGACTCGAAGACCAGTTGCTTGGCCCCCTGGGGGAGCTGGAAAAGGTCTCTCACCCGGCAGGCATGGCCGCCGAGTTGGATGACGTCGCCGCGCTGCACGGTGGCCGCGGTGACCTCGACACTGCCGACCAGCGCGCCGCCGGTTGCCCATGCGTTCATCGCTCTGCCTCCGGGGGAGGGGTTCGGTCGGCTGTCGGGTGACACGGGCAGTCGCACGCTTCGTAGATCACGGGAAGGTCGGCCGGGGTCGAAGCCGGGGAGGACTCCGCGCAGGCGGGGTGCGTGCCGATGCGGCAGGCGGTCGAGCGGTAGGGAACGGCCGGAGCGTCCGCGATGTGGAGATGTCGGCGAGACGGCCTTGAGGACATCGAAGGCATCAGCGGAGCCTCACGAGTGCCGGCCATGCACGGGTCGGCAGATGGGGAGCGATGACCACCGTGCGCGTGCGGGCGGGCTTCTCCTGGGCCAGCACGTACGGACGGACGAGTGAGACGTCTTCAGCCGCGAGCGGGTGGCAGCGGTCCCCGTCGCTGGGGCTCCGGCCCGCGAAGGCCGTCAACGCCTCAGTGGGGGAAGCGAAAGCGGTCGGTGTGTGGACGGTCGTTAAGGGGCGGCGGTGCCTGCCTCTTGCGGAGTGACGCGCCCTGGTGAGGGATGCGGCGCGGCGGATTCGGTTGAGCACGCTGGTCAGCTCCTATCGCTGATGGCCCGGTCCCCGGACATCGCCCGTCGCGGGGACCGTTCTGCGTACGACCGCCCAGAGGGTGCGGCCGTTCAAGCTGGTGGCGAGGAGCCCGAACCGATCGGCCTCGGCCACCACGTCCAGGACCTCCCGCCATGACGCGGCGGAGAGCCCGTCCGGCACCTCCGCTTCGACCGACGAGTGACGACGGTGTTCCTCCACTCGCGTGGGAAGCCCGAGGGCGGACAGCCGGGCGGCGATGGCCGCCGCGCTAACTTCCGAAGCGGGCACAGGACAGCCTCCGTCACCAGCGATCACTTTCAGTGAAGCTAGTTAACTAGATTAGGGCTAGTGGACTAGATTTTCCATATGCCTGAGCAGCCGCCCTATCTCCGCATCGCCGACGAACTCCGGCGCCGGATCGCGGAGCACGTATGGGAGCCGGGTGACCGTCTGCCCTCTCGCACCCAGATCGGCCAGGAGTGCGGCGTGGGCGAGAACGTGGTGCGCCGGGCGCAGGAGCTGCTGATCTCCCAGGGGTTGTTGGAGGGGCGCGCCGGATCGGGTACGTACGTCGCCGAGCCCCGGCAGCGGGTGCGGGTGGTCCGGTCGGCGGCGCGACGGGTCACCGTTCCGAGCCGACATGAGGGACATTGGCAGGGCGGGGGACTGGGAGAGTCGGACCGACGCCAAGGTGCCGGCGCCCGCAGACATCGCCGCGCGGCTCGGGATCGCGGAGGGCGAGCTGTGCGTCCGGACCACGTACGAGTTCCTGGCGGACGGCAAGCCGGTGCAGCTCTCGACGAGCTGGGAGCCGTACGACCTCACCGCGGGCACGCTCGTCGTCCTCCCCGAGGGAGGCCCGCATGCCGGAGCCGGTGTCGTGAAGCGCATGGCCGCGATCGGGGTCACCATCAGCCACGCCGTGGAGCAGCCGGAACCGCGGACGGCGACCGCCGATGAGGCGTCGTTGCTCGGCATCCAGAAGGCGGCGCTGGTCACGCACATCCGGCGGACGTACTACAGCGACGACGGACGGCCCGTCGAGACGGCGGACATCGTGGTGCCCGTCGCTCACTGCGAGATCGTCTACGAGATTCCGATCAATCGTTGATCCTCAGTGGAGGCGGGGGTGGTCGTGGGTGTTGACGCCCGGCGACCGCCCGCGACTCCTCTCCTTCTCCTGTTCGTGGCCGGTCAGAGGCTCCGTCCAAGATCATTCCTGGGCCGTCCCTGGGCCGTGCGAGGTCGGCAGAAGCTGACAGGGACTGCCCGGCGGTGACCGCTCCCACCCCGCTCTGGCCTGGGGCCCCGCAGATGATCTGCCACACTGGACGTGTTATGCCTGCACCCGGAGAACTCACTTTTGTCGCGCCGCGCGGAGCCAAGAAGCCGCCGCGGCACCTTGCCGATCTCACGCCCGCCGAGCGCAAAGAGGCGGTTGCCGCGATCGGTGAGAAGCCGTTTCGTGCCAAGCAGCTCTCGCAGCACTACTTCGCCCGGTACGCGCACGACCCCGCCCAGTGGACGGACATCCCCGCCGCCTCGCGCGGCAAGCTCCAGGAGGCGCTGCTTCCCGAGCTGATGACCGTCGTGCGGCACCTGTCGACCGACCAGGACACCACCCGCAAGACCCTCTGGCGGCTCTTCGACGGCACGCTCGTCGAGTCCGTGCTGATGCGCTACCCGGACCGGGTCACGATGTGCATCAGCTCGCAGGCGGGCTGCGGGATGAACTGCCCGTTCTGCGCCACGGGACAGGCGGGCCTCGACCGCAACCTGTCGACCGGCGAGATCGTGCACCAGATCGTGGACGGCATGCGGGCGCTGCGTGACGGCGAGATCCCCGGGGGCCCGGCGCGGCTGAGCAACATCGTCTTCATGGGGATGGGCGAGCCGCTCGCCAACTACAAGCGCGTGGTCGGCGCGATCCGCGCCCTCACCGACCCCGAGCCGGACGGGCTCGGGCTGTCGCAGCGCGGTATCACCGTCTCGACGGTCGGCCTCGTCCCCGCGATCAACCGGTTCGCGGACGAGGGCTTCAAGTGCCGGCTCGCGATCTCCCTGCACGCCCCGGACGACGAGCTGCGCGACACCCTCGTCCCCGTGAACACGCGCTGGCAGGTGCGTGAGGTGCTGGACGCCGGCTGGGGGTACGCGGACCGGTCCGGGCGTCGGCTGTCCATCGAGTACGCCCTGATCCGCGACATCAACGACCAGGCGTGGCGTGGTGACCGGCTCGGCCGGATGCTCAAGGGCAAGCCCGTACACGTCAACCTCATCCCGCTGAACCCGACCCCGGGCTCGAAGTGGACCGCCTCGCGGCCCGAGGACGAGAAGGCCTTCGTCGAGGCCATCGCGGCCCACGGCGTCACGGTGACCGTCCGGGACACCCGGGGCCAGGAGATCGACGGAGCGTGTGGTCAGCTCGCCGCGACCGAGCGGTAGGCTGAACCGAGTCGGTCCCCCGCCCATCGCGGGGTCCGGCAGCGCCGCGGCCGGACGGTCCGACGTCCGGCGGCGGCACCGTCCGACATCTTCATATTCCGACAGGGGAGCGCCACAGCGCTGAGAGTGCGGGACAGACCGCAGACCCTCTGAACCTTGCCCAGGTCATTCTGGGTAGGAAGTTCGGTCATTACTCAAGCTGTTGCGCCCTGCCCGGGAACCGTCAGAGGTCCCGGGCAGGGCCGCGTCTCTTCCTGGTCACCCAGGAGGAATTCAGTGAGCATCACCACCACCATCGGCGGCGGCAGAAGGTTCGCCGTCATGGCCGCGGGCCTCGGCCTCGTCGCGCTGCCCGCGCTGTCCGCGTGCGGTTCGTCCGGCGCCGCCGGCTCGGGCGACTCGAAGACGGTCACGCTCGTCAGCCACGACTCGTGGGCCGTGTCGAAGAACGTGCTCGCGGACTTCGAGAAGCAGTCCGGCTACAAGGTCCGCGTCCTCAAGGACGGCGACGCGGGCCAGGCCGTGAACAAGGCCATCCTGACCAAGGACAACCCCCAGGGCGACGTCTTCTTCGGCGTCGACAACACCCTGCTCTCCCGAGCGCTCGACAACGGGCTCTTCCAGCCGTACGCGGCCAAGGGCGCGGACCGGATCAAGCCGGAGTACCGGACCGACCAGGCCGAGCACCGGGTCACCCCCATCGACACCGGCGACATCTGCGTCAACTACGACAAGGCCTGGTTCGCCCGGCACAGGATCGCGCCGCCGAAGTCCTTCGACGACCTGGTCAAGCCCGCGTACAAGAACCTCCTGGTCACGGAGAACGCCGCCACGTCCTCGCCCGGCCTCGGCTTCCTGCTCGGGTCCGCCGCCCACTACGGCGACGCGGGCTGGCAGGACTACTGGAAGAAGCTCAAGGCCAACGGCGTGAAGGTCGTGGACGGCTGGGAGCAGGCGTACAACGACGAGTTCTCGGGCTCCGCCGGCGGCAAGAAGGCCAAGGCGGACCGCCCGCTCGTGGTCTCGTACGCCTCCTCGCCGCCCGCCGAGGTCATCTACGGCGACCCCAAGCCCACCACGGCCCCCACCGGCGTCGCGGACGGCACCTGTTTCCGGCAGGTGGAGTACGCGGGCCTGCTCAGCCACGCGGCCAACGCCAAGGGCGGCAAGGCGTTCCTGGACTTCCTGCTCACCAAGGAGTTCCAGGAGGACATGCCGCTCAACATGTTCGTCTACCCGGTCCGTGAGGGCGCGCGGGTGCCCGCCGAGTTCACGCAGTACGGTCCGCAGGCCAAGGATCCCGAGATCCTGGCGCCCGCGAAGATCGCCGCCGACCGCGACCAGTGGGTCAAGTCGTGGACCTCGCTCGTACTGAAGTAGCGGACGCGGACGCGAGGGCTGCGGCGGAGGCCGGCGCTCCGACGGCGACGGGCGGCCCCGGCAGCCCCGGCGGCGACGGCGGCCCCGGCAGCACCGGCAGCCCCGGCGGAGCCGACGGGCGGCCCGGTGCCGCCCCGGCCGGCCGCGCGGCCCGCCGCGGGAACGCCGCACGGTTCGCCCTGATGGCGCTGCCCGTCGCGTTCTTCGCCGTGTTCTTCGCCTACCCCGTCGCCGCGATCGTCTCGCGCGGTCTCCACGGCGACGGCGGCTGGCGGCTCGGCCGGATCTGGGACGTCGCCACCCGGCCCGACATCCTGCACGTGCTGTGGTTCACCACCTGGCAGGCGCTCGCATCGACGGCCCTCACGCTGCTGGTCGCGCTCCCCGGCGCGTACGTCTTCGCGCGCTTCGACTTCCGGGGCAAACAGGTGCTGCGGGCCGTGGTCACGGTGCCGTTCGTGCTGCCGACCGTGGTCGTCGGCACCGCGTTCCTCGCGCTGGTCGGCCGCGGCGGGCTGCTCGACGAGCTGTGGGGCGTACGGCTGGACACCACGGTGTGGGCGATCCTGCTGGCGCACGTCTTCTTCAACTACGCGGTCGTCGTACGGACCGTCGGCGGGCTCTGGTCACAGCTCGACCCGCGCCAGGAGGACGCCGCGCGCATGCTCGGCGCCTCACGGTTCGCCGCCTGGCGCAGGGTGACGCTGCCCGCGCTCGGACCCGCCGTGGCCGCCGCCGCCCTCATGGTCTTCCTCTTCACCTTCACCTCCTTCGGCGTGGTGCAGATCCTCGGCGGCCCCACCTTCTCGACCCTGGAGGTCGAGATCTACCGGCAGACCTCCGAGATCTTCGACCTCACCACGGCCGCGGTGCTGACCATCGTGCAGTTCGTGGCGGTCGGCGCGATCCTCGCCGTGCACGCGGCGACCGTGCGCCGGCGGGAGACCGCCCTGCGGCTGGTCGCCCCCGACACCACCGCGCGCCGGCCGCGCGGAGCCGGACAGTGGGCGCTCCTCGCGGGCGTGCTGGCGAGCATCGCGCTCCTGCTGGTGCTGCCGCTCGCCGTCCTCGTCCAGCGCTCCCTCGGTGCTCCGGGCTTCGGCTACTACCGGGCTCTGGCCCACGACGACGGAAGCGTCTTCCTCGTCGCCCCCATCGCGGCGATCGGCAACTCGCTGGAGTACGCGCTCGCCGCCACCGCCATAGCCGTGCTGATCGGCGGTCTGGCCGCCGCCGCCCTCACCCGGCGGGCCGGACGGCTGATGCGGGGCTTCGACGCGCTGCTGATGCTGCCGCTCGGCGTCTCCGCCGTGACCGTCGGCTTCGGGTTCCTGATCGCCCTGGACGAGCCGCCGCTCGATCTGCGCGCGAGCTGGGTCCTGGTGCCGCTGGCGCAGGCCCTGGTGG
Source organism: Streptomyces sp. NPDC127038 (assembly GCF_042725875.1). NCBI lineage: Bacteria > Bacillati > Actinomycetota > Actinomycetes > Kitasatosporales > Streptomycetaceae > Streptomyces > Streptomyces sp. NPDC127038. The sequence goes on from NZ_JBHXDQ010000012.1 coordinate 118,140, forward strand.
GCGTGCCCTTCGTCGTACGGACCATGCTGCCCGTGCTGCGCGCGGTGGACGGGCGGCTGCGGGAGGCCGCGGCCGTCCTCGGGGCGTCGCCCTGGCGGGTCTGGCGCGAGGTCGACCTGCCGATGGTGCGCCGGGCGCTGCTGATCGCGGCGGGCTTCGCCTTCGCCGTCTCCCTCGGGGAGTTCGGGGCGACCGTCTTCATCGCGCGGCCCGACAACCCGACGCTGCCGGTCGCCGTGGCCCGGCTGCTCGGCCGCGCCGGCGACCTCAACTACGGCCAGGCGATGGCCCTTTCGACCATCCTCATGGTGGTGTGCGCGGTGTCGCTGCTGCTGTTGGAGCGGGTACGGACCGACCGGACCGGGGAGTTCTAGATGCTGCTGAGCCTTCAGGGCGCGACCGTACGCTTCGGCGGGCGGCCCGTGCTCGACGCCGTCGACCTGGAGGTCGCCGAGCACGAGACCGTGTGCGTGCTCGGGCCGAGCGGCAGCGGCAAGTCCACGCTGCTGCGGACGGTGGCCGGTCTTCAGCCCCTGGACGCGGGCCGGGTGCTGCTTGACGGACGGGACCAGGCGGGTGTTCCCGCGCACAAGCGGGGCGTCGGCCTGATGTTCCAGGACCACCAGCTGTTCCCGCAGCGGGACGTGGGCGGCAACGTCGCCTTCGGCCTGCGGATGCAGGGCACGCCGAGGAACGGACAGACGGCCCGGGTAACCGAGCTGCTGGACCTCGTCGGCCTGCCCGGGGCCCGCGACCGGGCCGTCGCCTCGCTCTCCGGCGGTGAGCAGCAGCGCGTCGCGCTGGCCCGCGCCCTGGCGCCGCGCCCGCGGCTGCTGATGCTCGACGAGCCGCTCGGCCAGCTGGACCGCTCCCTGCGTGAACGGCTCGTCGTCGAACTGCGCGAACTCTTCGGAGAGCTGGGCACGACGGTGCTCGCCGTCACCCATGACCAGGGCGAGGCCTTCGCGCTCGCCGACCGGGTGGTGGTGATGCGGGACGGACGGATCGCCCAGTCCGGTACCCCCCTGGACGTCTGGCAGCGGCCCGCGGACGCCTTCGTGGCCCGCTTCCTCGGCTTCGACAACGTGGTGGAGGCGACGGTCGGCGCGACGGCCGCCGACACCCCGTGGGGCCGGGTCCCGGTGCCCGGGGGCTCCGCCCAGGGGCCGGGCACGCTCCTCGTCCGGCCCGCCGGGGTACGGCTCGTGGCCGCGGCGGACGGGCTGCGCTGCACGGTCGCCGCGCGCACCTTCCGGGGCACCCATGTCGCCGTACGGCTCCAGCCCGAGGGCGCGCCCCGGCTGGAGGCGGCGTGCGCGCTGCGGGACGCGCCGGAGCCCGGGGACGTGGTCGGGGTGGAGTTCGACGCCGCCGAGGTCGTCGTCCTGGGAGGGCCCGAGGCGCCCGGGACACAGACGGTCGCGAAGAGCCCCGCGCGGCGGGCGGGTTGAGCGGAACCTCCGCAAAGGCGTGTGGCCCGCCCCCTCGACGGGGGCGGGCCACACGGTCGTTCGGGGTGCGGGTCAGCTCGCCTTCGAGGCGCCACGGCGGCGCATGCCGAAGAAGACCGCTCCGCCACCGACGATGACGAACGCACCGGCGATACCGGCGATCATCGGGGTGTTGGAGTTCGCACCGGTCTCGGCGAGGTTGGACTCACCGGCGGCCGCGGACGGCTGGTTGTCGCCCGGGGTGGCCGGAGCGGCGCTGCTCTCCGACTCGGACGGGGTGGCCGAGTCCGAGGGAGCCGCCGAGGAGGCGGACTCCGACGGCTCCGGGCTCGCCGAGGGGGACGGGGACTCGGACTTCGTGGAGCAGGCCTCGTCCTTCGTCACCAGGTTCGGAGTGATGTCCTTGTCCAGGACCTTCGGGACACTGACGTGGATCCGGTACTCGGCCTTGGGCGCCCAGTCCTCCGAGAAGGAGATGGTGGCACCGTTCTTGCTGCCGGTGACCGTCTGAGCGGCGCCGACCTGGTGGTCGTCGGCGCCATTGCGCTCGAGGAAGACCGTGACCGTGGCTTCCTTGGCGGAGCCGTCGATGTCGGTCACGGTGATGATGCCCTTCCCGTTGCCGTCACAGGTGGCGGCAGCCGAGAAGTCACCGATGTTGCAAGCGAGTGCGTTGCCGGCGACGCCGAGCGCGAGCGCGGCAGAGGCGGAGGCAACGCCGAGGATTCGCACGGAACGTGCGGTGCGTCGAGATATGGACACGATTGCCCTTCACAGGTTGCGCAACTGCGGGGGGTGTAGGGGGATTTGCTGTAATTCATTCCAGCAACAGCACCCCCAGAGGTTTCACAGGTTTATAAGTGCGGCCTAAGTGCTGTCAATGCGTAGGCGCCGCCTCGGCGTTGGCTTTGCCGAGTCGTTAACCTCCCAGGTGTTTGAGCGCGTGCGGAGCGTCATCGACCCCGTCCACAAGGGCGATCGACGACTCCATCGCCCTTTCCCTGGCCAGCGCTCTGAGCAGGTCCCAGGCCGGAAACCTCTCGGTCCAGTGCACGCGGTCCACCAGCACCATCGGGGTCGGCTCACCCTTCGACCCGTAGTAGTTGGGGGTCGCGTTGTCGAAGATCTCCTGTACGGTCCCGGCGGCGCCGGGCAGGAACACGACGCCCGCGTTCGAGCGGGCCAACAGCCCGTCCTCGCGGGTCGCGTTGGCAAAGTACTTGGCGATGTGCGAGGCGAAGGCGTTCGGCGGCTCGTGGCCGTAGAACCAGGTGGGGACGCCGACCGAGGGGCCGCCCGAGGGCCAGCGCTCGCGCACCTCGAACGCCGCGCGCGCCCAGTCGGTGACGGACGGCGTGAACGAGGGGGCGGCGGCCAGCACCCCGAGCGCCTCGTCGAGCATGGCGTCCTCGAACGGGGCCGCGTACGCGCCGAGGTTGGCCGCCTCCATGGCACCGGGGCCGCCGCCGGTGGCGACCATGAGGCCGGAGCGCGCGAGGGTGCGGCCGAGCCGGGCGGCCCCCGCGTACGCCTCGGTGCCGCGCGCCATCGCGTGGCCGCCCATCACCCCGACCACCCGTACGCCGGCGAGGAGTTCGTCGAGCGCGTCCGAGACGGAGTCGTCGTGGAGCGCGCGCACCGTCGAGGCGAATATGTCGCCGTCGGCCTTGGTCCGCTGGAACCAGGCGTAGGCGCGGGCGTCGGGCGTCGACTCGTACCCCGTGCCGAGCGAGGCGAAGAGCTCGTCGGGGGAGTAGAGGCGGCCGCGGTAGGGGTTGAGCGGGAGGTCCGGCACGGGCGGGAACACCAGCGCGCCCGAGGCCCGGACGCGGGCGGCGGCCTCGGGGTCCATCGGGCAGCCGAGGAACACGGCACCCGTGGTGTCCAGGTCGGACAACTCCCGCGTACGGGCGGTCAGATCGACGGCCTGGACACGGAACCCGGCGAGCGAACCGCCCGCCGAGACGACCTCGTCGAACTCGGCGAGGGACTCGATCTCACGGTCGTCGGAGACATGAAGGGGGGTCGGGAGCACGCGGCCATGCTAGGGGCTGCCGCCCGGGACACCAGGGCCCGGTGTCACCGGCGTGCGATGTTCAGGTACGCCCCCGCGACCCGGGGCTCTGGCCCGGCCCCGATGTGCCCGGGGCCGGTTCCGCGGCCGCGACCCGGGGGGGCCCGTCGGGCGGGTGCCCCCCCCCGGGAGGTGCCCTGGGCGGCCCCGAGGGCGGTCGCCTCGACGACGGTCTGGGGCCGGTGGCGGGTGACCCTCCGGGAGGTGTCCTTGGGCGGGCCCTGGAGGGCGGAGTCGCCTCGATGGCGAGGGCGGCCCAGGAGGGCCGAGTCACCGGGATGGTGAGGACGGGGCCGGGGCAGCGGGGGACGGTCCAGCGTCGGCGCGCAGTCCTCCGGGAGGTACCCCTGGGCGGGGCCCGGAGGGCGGAGTCGCCGGGATGGTGAGGACGGGGCCGGGGTGGCGGGGCCCTGAAGGCGGTCGCCTCGATGGCGAGGGTGTGGCCCGGAGGGCGGAGTCGCCGGGATGGTGAGGGCGGGGCCGAGGTGCGGGAGGGCGGTCCGGGGGCGGCCCCTGGACCTCTGGGAGGTGCCTCTGGGCGGGGCCCTGGAGGGCCGGGGCGTCGGGATGGTGAGGGCGGGGCCGGGGGACGGTCCGGGGGCGGCGCGCGGACCCCTGTACCGCGCGCCGGCCACCGTGACGTCCGCCGGTCCCTCTGCGGGGCTCAGCCCCGGAACACCGGCCCGTGTTGAGGCTCAGCCCCCTTGGCGTCGGCCGGTGTTGAGGCTCAGCCCCCTTGGCGTCGGTCGGCGTTGAGGCTCAGCCCCCCTTGGCGTCGGCCGGGATAGTCGACGGAGGATCGGGTCAGTTCTGGATCGCTGCCGGGTCCATCCACATGACCTCCCAGGTGTGGCCGTCCAGGTCGTCGAAGGCGCGGCCGTACATGAAGCCCTGGTCCTGCGCCTCGCCCGTTCCCGAGCCGCCCGCGGCGATGGCCGCGTCGACGAGCTCGTCGACCTTCGCGCGGCTCTCGGCGCTCAGACACAGCAGCACCTCGCTGGTCTTCGTCGCGTCCGCGATCTCCTTCTTGGTGAAGTCCGCGTACCGCTGCCTGCCGAGCAGCATCGCGATGATCGTGTCGCTGATCACCACACAGGCGCAGTCGTCGGTGGAGAACTGCGGGTTGATCGAGTAGCCGAGCTCCGTGAAGAACTTCCTGGACGCGGCGACGTCGGACACGGGCAGGTTCACGAAGATCATCTGCTGGTACATGCGAGGTTCTCCCGTCGATGTGATGCCGTTCGCAGGGGTAGACCGGGGACCCGCCCGGAAATCATCGCCGCCCCGGAGCTTTTCTCGGGGGGACCGGGCGGAGCCGTCCGCGGGCGCGCCGGCCGGCACGCCCGCGGAGGGGTCAGCCGATCAGAGGGATCGCGGCGAGTTCGGCGACCGCCCAGGTCAGCGGCGCGAACACGAGGAGCAGCGCCCCGGTGCGCAGCGCGGCGGCACCACGCAGCATCGAGGCGGGAGCCCCCAGCCGCAGCAGCGCCGCCGTGGTGTCGGCACGCGCCTGCTTCGCCTCGACGGCGGCGGTCGCCAGCGTCAGCAGCGTGCACCCGGCGACCAGCAGACCGCCGAGGGTGGTCAGCGGCCCGAACGCGGGCCGGGCGCCGGTGTACAGCGTCGTCACCGCGAACGCGCCCGACGCCACCGCGCACACCACGCCGAGCGGCTGCCCGATGCGCTTCGCCTCCGCCTGGAGCACCCGTCCGGCCAGCAGCCGCAGCGCGCCCGGACGTACGGCCTGGAGAAGCCAGCCGCACACGAAGGTGATCGCGGGTCCGGCCAGGGCCAGCCCGACCGCGGTCAGCACCCAGCCGAGCAGGACCCCGGCCGGGCCGCCGGCGAAGCCGCCGGGCAGGGCGAGCGCGGGCGCGGGGCCCGAACGGCTCGCGTACGTCTCCACGGCCAGCCCGGCCGCCACGGTGGCCGCGCCCCAGGGGAGCCCGCCGGGGTAGGACAGCGGCGCCGGGGGCGCACCGGCCTCGGCGGCCCGGCGCGGGTCGGGGCGCGCACCGGGCACGGCCGCGCCCTCGTACGCCGTCTCCGTGCCCTCGTACGGCAGGTCCACGCGCTCGTACGAGAGCCGCTCGTGCCGGGCCGGGGACGGGGAGGCCGCCGGGGCCGGGCGGGGTCGGTCGGGGGCGGCTGACGGACGGTCCTCGGCCGTTCCCGGGACCTCCCCGGAGGCGTACGCCGCGGCCGTCCAGTGGAAGTCGTCGAAGCGCGGGCCGCCGTCCGCACCGGGACCCGGTGCGGCGGGGCCGGCACCGTCGCCGCCCGGCGCGGTCCGGAACCCGTCGCCCAGCGCGGCCACGGTCGGACCTTCGGCCGTGTCCGCGGGGCCGGCCGGCACCGCGACGGGCGTGCCGGGGCGCCGGGTGTCGACGGCCGTGTTCTGCCGGGACGACATCCAGGTGCGGCCGTACGACCACGCGGCCCGCGCCGGACCCCGGCCCCGGGGCCGCAGCGCCAGGGCGGCCGCCCCGGAGGCCGCGGCCGGTACCAGGGCGAGCAGCGTCAGGGCCGCGGGCAGCGGCAGGGACTGGCCGGAGGCGAGGAAGTCCGTCGCCGTGCCGCCGAACGGGACGCCGGTCAGATCGCCGCGCAGCTGGAGGAAGAGGAGCAGGGCGAGCAGCGATCCGAGGAGCGTGGACAGGGCCGTGGTGGCGGCGGAGATCGCCATCAGCCGGCCGGGACCGAGGCCGAGGGCCGACAGGCCGGTCCGGGGCCGGGTGGCGGGGTCGGTGCGGGCCACCGCGACGGCGAAGTAGACCGTGGCGGCGAGGGGGACGACGCACCAGGCCAGGCGCAGCGCGCCGGCGGCCGAGGCGTCCGGATGGCTCATCGCGTATCCCAGTGTGCACAGCAGCAGGAACCCGGTGCCCGCGGAGGCGGCGGCGACCAGGAGCCGGCGGAGCTGGACGAGGGGGCGGCCGCCGCGGGCTAGACGGAGAGCGAGCACGCGGCCCGGCCTTCCGCCTCGGCGACCGGGGGCAGGTGGACGGTGTTCACGCGCCGTCCGTCGAGCAGGGACACCGTGCGGTCGGCGAGGGCCGCGGTGTCCGGGTCGTGGGTGGCGAGGACGACGGTGATGCCGTGCGACCGGGCCGCCGAGGTGAGGGTGCGCAGCACATGGGTCCGGTCGGCGCGGTGCAGCGGCGCGGTCGGCTCGTCGGCGAACAGCACGGTGGGCGCGGGGGCCAGGGCGCGGGCGACGGCCACCCGCTGGCGCTCGGACTGGAGCAGGGCGTGCGGACGCTTGCGGGCACAGCCGTCGATGTCCAGGCGCTTCAGCCACTCCAGGGCGGCGGTCTTCGCGGCCCGGCGGGTCCAGCCGCGCAGCATCAGCGGCAGAGCGGTGTTCTCCCAGGCGTTCAGCTCGGGGATCAGCGTCGGGGACGGGTCGATCCAGCCGAACCGGTCCCGGCGCAGCCGCTCGCGGGTGAGCCGGCCCATGGTGTGCACCGGCAGGCTGTTGAACCAGACCTCGCCGCGCTGCGGCAGCAGCTGGCCGGACAGGCAGCGCAGGAGGGTCGTCTTGCCGCTGCCGCGCGGGCCGCCGACGGCGAGGATCTCGCCCTCACGGACGCCGAGCGAGACACCGCTGAGCGCGGGCGAGCCGTTGTGCTCAACGTGCAGGGCGCGTGCCCAGAGCACGTCGTTGTCAGGCGGGGCCACCATCGCGTACACCTCGTTCAGAGCTGATGTGCCGTGCCCGGCGATCTCTTCGAGGTCGCTCGGTCCCCCGGAAGGGGGAACGAAGGCAGGGCCGATCGGTCACAGGGCACGCTAAGGAGTCGGGGCGCGGAGGGCGGACAGCACGCGGCCCCGGGCCGCCCATTCTCACTCGAACGGGGGGCCCGGGGCCGGGGTGATCAGCCGGACGCGAGACCGGGACCCGCCGTGGTCAGGACGGCGGATCCGGGTTCGCGGCGGGCGGCCGACCGGGCGCGGTCAGAGCTTGGTCCACGCCTCCGTCAGGACCTGACGGACGATGCCCTCGATCTCGTCGAAGGTCGACTGGTCGGAGATCAGCGGCGGCGACAGCTGGATGACCGGGTCACCGCGGTCGTCGGCGCGGCAGTAGAGGCCGTACTCGAAGAGCTTCTTGGAGACGAAGCCGTAGAGCACGCGCTCCGACTCCTCGTCCGTGAAGGTCTCCTTGGTGGCCTTGTCCTTCACCAGCTCGATGCCGTAGAAGAAGCCGTTGCCGCGGACGTCGCCGACGATCGGCAGGTCGTGCAGCTTCTGGAGGGTCTTCAGGAAGTTCGCCTCGTTGTCCAGCACGTGCTGGTTGAGGCCCTCGCGCTCGAACAGGTCGAGGTTGGCGAGGCCCACGGCCGCGGAGACCGGGTGGCCGCCGAAGGTGTAGCCGTGCAGGAACGTGTTGTCGCCCTTGTAGAACGGCTCGGCGATGCGGTCGGAGACGATCGCGGCACCGATCGGGGAGTAGCCCGAGGTCATGCCCTTGGCGCAGGTGATGATGTCCGGGATGTAGCCGAACTTGTCACAGGCGAAGTAGGTGCCGAGACGGCCGAAGGCGCAGATGACCTCGTCCGAGACGAGCAGCACGTCGTACTTGTCGCAGATCTCGCGCACGCGCTGGAAGTATCCGGGCGGCGGCGGGAAGCAGCCGCCGGCGTTCTGCACCGGCTCCAGGAAGACGGCGGCGACGGTGTCCGCGCCCTCGAACAGGATCTCCTGCTCGATCTGGTCGGCGGCCCAGCGGCCGAAGGCCTCCGGGTCGTCGCCGTGGATCGGGGCGCGGTAGATGTTGGTGTTCGGCACCTTGTGCGCGCCGGGGACCAGCGGCTCGAAGGGGGCCTTCAGGGCCGGCAGACCGGTGATGGACAGGGCGCCCTGCGGGGTGCCGTGGTAGGCGACCGCACGCGAGATGACCTTGTACTTCGTGTGGTTGCCGGTCAGCTTGTGGTACTGCTTGGCCAGCTTCCACGCGGTCTCGACGGCCTCGCCGCCGCCGGTGGTGAAGAAGACCTTGTTCAGGTCGCCGGGCGCGTGGTGGGCGAGGCGCTCGGCCAGCTCCACGGCCTTGGGGTGGGCGTAGGACCACACGGGGAAGAACGCCAGCTCGGCGGCCTGCTTGGCGGCCACCTCGGCCAGCTCCCGGCGGCCGTGACCGGCCTGGACCACGAACAGGCCCGCGAGACCGTCGAGGTACTTCTTGCCCTTGTCGTCGTAGATGTAGGTGCCCTCACCACGGACGATCGTGGGAACGGGCGCGTTCTCGTACGAGGACATGCGGGTGAAGTGCATCCACAGGTGGTCGTACGCGGTCTTGCTGAGGTCCTTGGTGCTCACGGTTATCGGGTTCCCCACATGTAGGTCTGCTTCTTGAGCTTCAGGTAGACGAAGCTCTCGGTGGAGCGCACCCCGGGCAGGGCCCGGATGCGTTTGTTGATGACGTCCAGCAGGTGGTCGTCGTCCTCGCAGACGATCTCGGCGAGGATGTCGAACGAGCCCGCGGTCATCACCACGTACTCGACTTCCGACATGGCAGCGAGCGCTTCGGCCACCGGATCGAGGTCGCCCTCGACCGTGACGCCGACCATCGCCTGGCGACGGAATCCCACGGTGAGCGGGTCCGTGACGGCGACGATCTGCATGACGCCCTGGTCGAGAAGCTTCTGGACCCGCTGGCGCACGGCGGCCTCGGAGAGGCCCACGGCCTTGCCTATCGCGGCGTACGGGCGGCGTCCGTCCTGCTGGAGCTGCTCGATGATGGCGAGGGAGACGGTGTCCAACTGGGGACTGCCGTTCCTGGACTCGCGGGAGTCCCTGGGTTCCGCGCTTCGACTGACCACGACCCCACTCTGCACGACGTATCGACAGTTCCGCAAGGTTCGGGCGATGAAATTCGTTGTTTACGGCGGCACCTCGTGCGGATTTCGCAGTTCTGGGCCGTTCGGGGGTGTTGAAAACGCGGAGCCACGGATTAGGGTGGGGACCCAGACATCTCAGGTAGTGGACACCTGGGTCGTTGGACATCCGACAGGAGGGCCGGGCAGTGAGCACCGAGCTGCGTCGTCTGCGCAATTACATCGACGGAGAGTTCCGCGATGCCGCCGATGGACGGACCACCGAGGTGGTCAACCCCGCGACCGGCGAGGCGTACGCGACCGCGCCGCTTTCCGGCCAGGCGGACGTCGACTCCGCCATGGCGGCCGCCGCGGCGGCCTTCCCGGAGTGGCGGGACAAGACGCCCTCCGAGCGTCAGAAGGCCCTCCTGAAGATCGCGGACGCGTTCGAGGAGCGGGCCGAGGAGCTGATCGCGGCCGAGGTGGAGAACACCGGCAAGCCGATCGGTCTGACCCGGTCCGAGGAAATCCCGCCGATGGTCGACCAGATCCGCTTCTTCGCGGGCGCCGCCCGCATGCTCGAGGGCCGTTCGGCCGGCGAGTACATGGAGGGCATGACCTCGATCGTCCGCCGCGAGCCGGTCGGCGTCTGCGCCCAGGTCGCGCCGTGGAACTACCCGATGATGATGGCGGTGTGGAAGTTCGCCCCGGCCCTCGCGGCGGGCAACACGGTCGTCCTGAAGCCGTCGGACACCACCCCGGCCTCCACCGTCCTGATCGCCGACATCCTCGGCGGCATCCTGCCCAAGGGCGTCTTCAACGTCGTCTGCGGCGACCGCGACACCGGCCGCGCGATGGTCGAGCACCCGACCCCGGCGATGGCGTCCATCACGGGCTCCGTACGCGCGGGCATGTCGGTCGCCGAGTCGGCCGCCAAGGACGTCAAGCGCGTCCACCTGGAGCTGGGCGGCAAGGCCCCGGTCGTCGTGTTCGAGGACACCGACATCGCCAAGGCCGTCGAGGACATCTCGGTCGCGGGCTTCTTCAACGCCGGCCAGGACTGCACGGCCGCCACCCGCGTCCTCGTCCAGGACTCCATCCACGACGAGTTCGTCGCCGCTCTCGCCAAGGCCGCCGCCGAGACCAAGACCGGCCAGCCGGACGACGAGGACGTGCTCTACGGCCCGCTGAACAACCCCAACCAGCTCAAGCAGGTCGCCGGGTTCATCGACCGCCTGCCCGCGCACGCCAAGGTCGAGGCCGGCGGCAAGCAGGTCGGCGACAGGGGCTACTTCTACGCCGCGACCGTCGTCTCGGGTCTGAAGCAGGACGACGAGATCATCCAGAACGAGGTCTTCGGACCGGTCATCACCGTCCAGTCCTTCTCGGACGAGGCGCAGGCGATCGAGTGGGCCAACGGCGTCGAGTACGCGCTGGCCTCCTCCGTCTGGACGAAGGACCACGGCCGCGCGATGCGCCTGTCCAAGTCCCTCGACTTCGGCTGCGTGTGGATCAACACCCACATCCCGCTGGTCGCCGAGATGCCGCACGGCGGCTTCAAGAAGTCCGGCTACGGCAAGGACCTGTCGGGCTACGGCTTCGAGGACTACACGCGCATCAAGCACGTGATGACGTCGCTGGACGGCTGACGGCCTTGAACCACACGGCCCCGGACGGGAGTTGATCCCGTCCGGGGCCGCGCCGTTCCCCCTCCGCGCCGGATCAGGCGGTCTCGGTCACGGCGGAGAGGGTGGTCCGGGCGGGTGTGCCCGGCTCCGCCTTCTCCGTGTGGAATCCCGGCAGTTCCCGCGGGGAGCCGACGGAGCCGCCGGCCGACCCGCTGACGGAGCCGCCGGCGGAGCCGGTCCCGGTGCCGTGCTCGCTTCCCGGCTTGCCAGGCCTGCCCGGGGCGGGCAGCGGGGGCAGCCCGGGCAGCCCGGATCCCGTGGAGAAGCTGATGCCGGCCTTCCTCAGGACGGGCGCGCACGCCTTCTGCGCGGCCCGGTAGTCCTTGGACGCCGGGTCGAATCCCTTGGCCGCCCGCACCCGTACGTCGAACCGGACGCGGCCCTTCCCGTCCTTCGAGGCGTGGAAGGACGGGAAGACCTGCTGGCCGTGGCCGCGCATACAGGCCGCGAACGCCGCGTCGGCGGCGTTCACGTCGCCGGGCGCGTGCGCGGTGGGCCGGTACCCGACGGCCGGCATGGCGGCTCCGGACGCCACCGAGGCGCCGGGCCGTCCGCCGGCCCCGGCCTGCCGTGCCGGCACGGCCGACGCGGCCGCTCCCGCCGTCGCGGCGGTCCTGGTGGTCGCGGTGGTCCTGTCGGACGCGGAGGCGGCAGAGGCGCTGACGGTCCCGAGGGTGGCGGTCGAGATCAAGACGCAGGCCAGGGCGAGTCGTTGTGGCCGAGTGGCCGGTGCACGCATGGGGTTCCTCCAGGGGACGGGCGGCGGTGCCGCCGGGTCGGACGCGATGGAGCAGGCGGCGCGCCGCCGTGCCGTGCCCCAGACAAGCCCGCGGACGGTTACGGCACGGGAACGGCCGTCCTTATCACCACGCGACACCCGCCCCCTGTCCCGGCGCACTTCGCCCTGGACACCCTGTCGCGGCACACTCCGGCCCTGCACACGCTGTGCCTGCGCACTCCGGCCCTGCACACGCTGTCCCCGCGCACCCCGCCCTCGTGCAGTCAGTCCCTGAACACCCTGTCCCGGCACACTCCGGCCTTGCGCACGCTGTCGCTGCACACGCTGTCCCCGCGCACTCCGTTACCGCGCACCCCGCGAGCGTGCAGTCCGTCCCGGCACATCGTGTCCCCGCACACCCTGTCCCGGCGCACTCCGGCCCGGCCAGGGTCCTCGCACAGCGGGGGCTTATCCGCGTGTAACCGGCGGCCCGCCACACTGGGCGCCATGCGTGTGCTGGTGGTCGAGGACCATGAAGAACTCGCCTGGACCCTGGCCACCGGGCTGCGCCGCGAGGGCATGGCGGTCGATCTCGCGCCGGACGGCCCCACGGCGCTGGAGCGGACCGCCGTCAACGGGTACGACGTCGTCGTGCTCGACCGCGATCTGCCCGGCGTCCACGGCGACCAGGTGTGCAGGACGCTGGCGGCGGGCGGCAGCCGGGCCAGGGTGCTGATGCTGACCGCGTCCGGCACGGTGGCCGACCGCGTGACGGGACTCGGTCTCGGTGCCGACGACTATCTGTCGAAGCCCTTCGCCTTCGCCGAACTGGTGGCGCGGATACGGGCCTTGGCGCGGCGAGCGCAGCCCGCGCTGCCTCCCGTCCTGGTCCGCGGTGAACTGCGCCTCGACCCCGCCCGGCGGCAGGCGACCCGGGCCGGATCGGGACTCGCCCTCAGCCCGAAGGAGTTCGCCGTGCTCGAACTCCTGCTGGCCGCGCAGGGTGCCGTGGTCTCCACCGAGGAACTCCTGGAACGGGCCTGGGACGAGGCGGCCGACCCCTTCAGCCAGACCGTGAAGGTCACGGTGAGCCGGCTGCGCCGCAAACTCGGCGAGCCGCAGCTCATCGCCACGGTGGACCGGGCGGGGTACCGGATCGCATGACGGACGCGTCCCCCGGAGCGGCCCGCCGGACCCCGTACGACCCGTACCTCGGGCCGGTCCTCCACGCCCCGCACGGGCACCGCCCGTGGCACGCCACGGGCGGTGGTGTCCGGTGGCGGATCGCGCCGCGCAGCATCCGGTGGCGGCTCACCCTGCTCTACAGCGCGCTGTTCGTGGTGGCGGGGGCCGCCCTGCTCGGCTTCACCTATCTGCTGGTGTCACGGGCCGCGCCGTCGACCACGGCCGCCTCGTCCGTGTCACCCGGGCTGCCCGGGGGCGACGGCCTCACCACCCCCGATCCGCCCACGCTCACGCTGTACGCCGAGGCCCTGCGCGCCGATCAGCTGCACCAACTGCTCGTCGAGGCGGGCATCGCGCTCGCCGTGATGACCCTCGCCTCGGTGGCCCTCGGCAGGCTGATGGCCGGACGCGTCCTCGCGCCGCTGCGCACGATGACGGCCGCCGCCCGCCGGATCTCCGCGGACGACCTCGGGCGGCGGCTGGCCGTGACCGGTCCCGAGGACGAGCTGAAGGCGATGGCGGACACCTTCGACGAGGTGCTGGGACGGCTGGAGGGCGCGTTCGAGGCGCAGAAGCAGTTCGTCGCCAACGCGTCGCACGAACTGCGCACCCCGCTCACGCTCCAGCAGGCGATCGTGGACGTCGCCCTCGCCGACCCCGGGGCGTCGGTGGAGAGTCTGCGGGCCGCGTGCCTGCGCGTCCGCGCCGCCGGGCAGGAACAGGAACGTCTCATCGAAGCCCTGCTGACCCTCGCCCGCAGCCAACGGGGCCTGGAACACCGGGAGTTCCTCGACCTGGCCGAGCTGGTACGGGACCGGCTGCCGGCCGCCGAGTTCGCGGACTCCGGCTCCGGATCCGGTGAACAGGGCCCGCGGATCCGCGCCGACCTCGGCCCCGCCCCCGTGCTGGGCGACCCCCAGCTGATCGAGCGGCTGGTGGTCAACCTCACCGACAACGCCGTACGGCACAACACCGAGGGCGAGGAGGGGAGTTGGGTCCGGCTGTGGACCGGGATGCAGGACGGGCGACCGGCGCTGCGGATCGACAACACCGGCCCGGTCGTCCCGCGCGATCAAGTGGCCGGACTCTTCCGGCCGTTCCGGCGACTGGGCACGGACCGGACCCGAACGCACGGGAAGGGCCGGTCCCACGAGGGCCTGGGGCTCGGCCTGTCCATCGTCACGGCCGTCGCCACCGCCCACGGCGGCACGGTCGAGGCGTGGCCACGGCAGCGGGGCGGTCTGTCGGTGCGGGTCACGTTCCCGCCCTGCCCGGCGCCGGGCACGCGAACCGATCGACAGGGTGTCGGATCGCCGGGCGACTGATCGACGCAGCGTCCATTGTCCGGACCGAGCCGGGGTCGGCATGCTTCGCGCGTGTCAGTGAATCGGAAGACCTCGCCCCCGTCCCGCCGGTCCCTGCTGCGCGCCCTGGGCGGCGGTGCCGCGCTCGGAGCCCTCGCGGGCTGCGGGGTACCCGCGGCGTACGTGGGACCCGGTGAACGGGCCGGAGCCGACCTCTCCGCCACGGAGAAGCGGCTGACCTGGGCGAACTGGCCGCTGTACATCGACACCGACGACAAGGACACCACCCGGCGGCCGTCCCTGGAGGCCTTCGAGAAGCGCACCGGGATCTCCGTCGACTACAACGAGGAGATCAACGACAACGACGAGTTCTTCGGCAAGATCAGCCCGTCGCTGATGAACCACCAGCGGACCGGCCGCGACCTCATCGTCATCAGCGACTGGATGTGCGCCCGTTTCGTCCGGCTCGGCTGGGTCCAGGAGATGGACCGGAGCCGGCAGCCGAACGTCGCCAAGTACCTCGACCCGCTGCTGCGTTCGCCCGCATTCGACCCCGGCCGCAAGTCCTCGGTGCCGTGGCAGTCGGGCATCACCGGCATCGCGTACAACCGTCGCAGGCTCGGCCGCGAGATCAGGCACGTGTCCGATCTGTGGGCCGGCGACCTCAAGGGCCGGATCACCCTGCTGTCCGGCCTGGACGAGGCGTTCGCGCTGCTCATGCAGGGCAACGGCGTCGACATCACCAAGTGGCGGGCCGACGACTTCCACCAGGTGTGCGACCAGGTCGAGAAGCAGGTGCGCCGGGGCCAGATCCGCCGCTTCACCGGCAACGACTACATCAAGGACCTGGCCGGCGGGGACGTACTGGCCTGCCAGGCCTATTCGGGCGACGTGATCCAGCTCCAGGCCGACAACCCCGACATCCGGTTCGTGGTCCCCGAGGAGGGCGCCGAACTGTGGGCCGAGTCGCTGATGATCCCCAACCTGGCCCGGCACAAGGCCAACGCGGAGAAGCTCGTCGACTACTACTACGAGCCCGAGGTCGCCGCCGAGCTGGCCGCCTGGGTCAACTACGTCTGTCCGGTGCCCGCCGCCCAGGACGTCCTCGCCTCCTCCAAGGACAAGGACACGGCCGCCCTCGCCGAGGACCCCCTGATCTTCCCGAACGCGAGCATGCGCAAGCGTCTCGCGATCGCCCGCGACATCACCGCCGACGAACGCACGGAGTTCGCCAAGCGCTGGAACGCGATAGCGGGCCTGTGACCCGGGCCCCCGGCGCCGGAGGCGGGACGTCCTCGGTGCCGGCCGCCCGGTGACGGCGGGACGGCCCTCGTGCCGGCCGGCCGGTGTCACCGTTCGCGCAGCAGGTCCCGTGCCCGGGCCAGCCGCCGCGTCCCGGCCGGATAGGGCAGCGCCCCGGCCAGCGACTCGGCCCGGGTCAGCTCCGTCGCGCCCTCCGGTGTCGGGGCGAGCCGCGCCAGGGAGGTCCCGAGGACGATCCGCGCCTCCACCTCGGTGAGGCGCTCCCCGGTCCGTTCGGCGCGTGCCGCCTCGGCGCGCGCGAGCCGCAGCGCGGACTCGGCCCGCCCCGACAGGAGTTCCGCCCAGGCCGTCAGCACCGGCGCCTCCTCGGTGTGACCGTCGAGGGCGCGCAGCGCCCGGTCAGGGCGGCCGGTGCGCAGCGCGAGTTCGGCCCGCGCCGTGCGCACCTCGTGCTCCGCCTGCCGGTCACCGAGCTCGGCGGCGACCGCCTCCGCCCGGTCCAGGAGGACCCCGGCCCGGTCCGCCTCGCCCGCGAACAGCCGTACCCGGGCGAGGGTCGCGAGCGCGTAGGGGAGGCACCAGGCGTCGTAGGCCTCGGCGCCCGTCACCGCCTGTTCCGCCAGGGCGAGGGCCGGACCCGGTTCCTCCAGCAGCAGCCGCAGTTCCGCGAGGTTCCCGCGCTCGAACGCGGCGGCGGTCGGATCGCCCGACCGTTCGGCGAGGCCGAGCGCGCGGGTCCCGATCTCGACGGCCTCGCGCAGCCGTCCCGCCCGCCGCGCGTTCTCGCGCAGCATCGACAGGACCGAGCCCAGCAGCGTCGGATCGCCGTACGCCTCGGCCGGGGCCAGCGCCTGGTCGCCCGCCTCGCGGGCCTGGTCGAAGCGGCCGGCGAGCCCGAGGTTGGCGGCCTGCATCGCGAAGGCGCGGGCCACCAGCGCCTGGCCGGACGTTCCCGGCACGTTCCGGGCCGCGGCCAGGGCCTGCCGGGCGGCCTCGGCGCCGGCCGTGTAGTGACCCTGGACGCAGCGGACCACGGACAGGGCGAGGAAGTGACCGGCGGCCGGCTCCGGCCGGGTGTCCTCGGTCACCGGGTGTTCCCGCAGGGTGCGGCGGGCGGCCGCCATGGAGCTCGTCCTGACCAGGGTCTCGGCGAGCAGCGCCGAGGTCAGGACGGCGTCGTCGCGGTCCCCGCGCCGCTCGAACTCCGCCAGCGACAGCCGCAGGGCGTCGGCCGCCTGCTCGTAGTGGCCCATGCGCCGCAGGACGCGGGCGTGGGCGAGCCGGGCGCGGGCCGCGTCGACGTCCAGCCGGGCCACCAGGTCCCGGTAGTAGCGGTCGGCGGTGTCGTTGGCGTACAGGGCCGCGGCCCGTTCCGCGGCGCGGCGCAGGTACTCGGCCGCGCGCGGGTCGTCGGCGCGGGCGAAGTGGGAGGCCAGGGTGTCGACGGCGTCGGGGCGGCGCCGCCGGACCGCCTGCGCGAACGCGGAGTGCAGTTGCCGGCGGCGGACCGCCGCGAGCTGTTCGTAGCAGGTCAGCCGGACCAGCGGATGCCGGAAGGCGACGCCTTCCTCGGACCGGCCGGCCACCACGACCTGCCGTTCCTCGACGAGCGAGGCGGCGATGGCCTGTTCCAGGGCGTCGGCGGCGGCGGCCCCGGCCACCGGGGGACGCAGGCCGTGTTCGGCGACGTCGAGGAGTTCGGACAGCGCGGTGTCGCCGCCCGCCACGGCGAGCGCCTCGACGATCCGGCGCGCGTCCGCGTCGAGCCGTACGAGCCGGTCGGCCACCAGTCCCCGTACCCCTTCGGGGGCGAGGGTGCCGTCGTTCCCTTCGGCCAGGCCGTGGGCGAGTTCGAGGGCGAACAGCGGGTTGCCGAGGGAGAGTTCCCACACCCGGTGGACCCGGTCCTCGTGCGGTCCGTCCGCCGCCGCGTCGCGTACGACGGCCAGGCACGCCTCCTTGCCGAGCCGGCTCAGTTCCTCGCGCACGCCGTGTCGGCGGCGCAGCAGAGAGGCGAGGGCCGAGCGGCGGGCGTCGCCGTCGGGGAGTTCCTCCTCGCGGTAGGTCACCAGGAACCGCAGGGCCGTGTCGCGCTCCACGGTCCGTCGGGCCAGATGGCTGAGCAGCCGGTACGAGCCCGTGTCGGCGGCGTGCAGATCGTCGAGGACGACAAGGACGGGGCGGGTCGCGGCCAGGTCGCCGAGCAGGGCCGTGATCCCCCGGAACAGCCGGTCCCGTTCCTCCTCCGGGCTGCGTTCGCCCGAGGTCCCCACCTGCCCGAGCGAGGGCAGGAAGGAGGCGAGTTCGGGGTACTCGGCGCCGACCTGGGCCAGCTCGGCGGCGCTGTGCCCGGCGAGCCAGCCCTCCAGCGCCTCGGCGAACGCCCCGTACGGCGTGTGTCCTTCGGCGTCCTGGCCGCCGCCCCAGAGCACGGCGGTTCCGGCCGCGCCGGCCCGCCGGGCGACCTCGCTCACCAGCCGGGTCTTCCCGACGCCCGCCTCGCCGCCGAGCAGGGTGACCGGCGGTCCGTCCGCGGCGAGGAGACGTTCGAGCTCGGTGTCCCTGCCGCGCAGCGGCGGCCCGTTGCGGGTGGCCCGCAGCGGTGCGGGCAGCGGCGGGGCGGTGGGGACGGAGGCGGGGGCCGCGGCGAGCGCGGCCCGGTGCAGCCGTTCCGTCTCCGGGCCCGGTCTCACCCCCAGTTCCGCCGAGAGGATCTCGTGGCAGGCGTGGTACTGGCGTACGGCGCGGCGGCGCAGGCCCTGGCGCAGCGAGGCGTCGATGAGGACGCGGTGGGCCAGTTCCTCGGCCGGGCTGACGGCGAGGATCTGTTCGGCGACGGCCGTGGCCTCGGCGGTGTCGCCCCGCTCGAGGTGCCTTTCGGCCAGCCGGAGCAGCAACTGTTCGCGCAGCTGGGCGAGTTGGGCGCGTCGTTCCTCGGCCCAGCTCGCGTAGCGGTCCTCGGGCAGCATCTCGCCGGTGAACCGGCCCAGCGCGGCGGTCAGTTCGTCGACGTCGCCGTCGGCGAGGGCCGAACGGGCCGCGGTCTCGGCGTCGTCGGCGTCGATCCACACCGTGGCCGGGTCGAGGTGGAGCAGGGTGCCGTCGGAGATCAGGTACGAGGAGGCGGCGCGCGGGGCGAGTTCGGGTTCCAGGGCGTGACGGGCGGCGTGCAGGGCGACGCGCAGGCTGCCGGCGGCGGCCTGGGCGTCGGCGTCGGGCCAGCAGACGTCCATGGCCTGTCCGCGGTGGAGGCGGTGGCCGGGGGTCACGGCGAGGAGCTTGACCAGGGCGCGGGCGCCGGGTCTCGGCCATTTCTCGGCCGGTTCGGGACCGTTGTCGCGCGTCGCGCGAAACCCGCCGAAAAGGTGCAGGCGAAGCAGTGGAGGGGTTGGTTCCGTCCCGGACGTCTCCTGCGCGTTCATGTCGGCGTCAGACTAGCCGAGCACGCCGAGGACCCCCCGGGCGAGGCCCGGGGGGTCCGGCAGACCCCTGTGGAGGGGGGTCAGGAGAGCTTGTACACGGCGACCTGGTGGATCGCGTTGTTCGGGATGTAGTAGCGGCCGCCGAACTCCTCGGCCGTCCGGTCGAACCCGTTGTCGTCGCCCGCGAGCGACAGCACCTCGTCGACCCCGTCACCGTCCAGGTCGGCGGCGAGGTAGTTGCGGGCCCCCATCAGGGTGACGCCGCCGACGCTGTCGGACCAGGTGTCGGAGCTGTCGAAGATGCTCGGGTCCCACAGGCCGAGCCCGCCGTCCATGCCGGCGACCAGCAGCCTGCGGCCGCCGGGGCCGGTCAGGAAGCCGCCGCCGTACGACTGCGCGATCACGCCGGCCTTGCCGTCCTTGCCGTCGGCCTCGTGCTTGCGGAAGGCGGCCGTGCCCCCCTCGTACAGGGCGCCGTCCTCGGCCCAGTAGCTGAAGTGCGTCCACAGGCCGCCCTCGTAGCCGGAGTGCAGCACCTCACCGGTGCGGCCGTCGCGGATCTCGAAGTAGTTGCGCGGGCTGAGGGACTCGGCACCGTCGATGTTGATGGGGGCGGTGACGTTCCACTGGTAGACGACCGCGTGCCCGTCCGCGTACGGGATCTCCTTGGACGCGAGGATGCCGTCGTTCGGGGTGGCGGTGCGGATGGGGCCCGCCGCGTCGGCCGGGGCCTTCGGCGCGAGGTCCCAGCGGGCCTTGCCGCTCTTGGCATCGAGCGCGACGGCGTCGGTCACCGGGCTGTCCAGGCCGTACGCGTTCAGGCTGGCGTAGGCCGCGTACACCTTGCCGTCGTTCGCCGACGGGTCGGTGAAGCGGACGTCGCCCGCGGCCTTGGGCGCGCTGTACGTCCAGATCGCGTGGCCGTCGCCGTAGTAGGCGCGCAGGGCGTCGGTCGGGACGAGGATGTCGAGCTCGCCGTCGCCGTTCAGGTCGGCCAGCTTCGCCGAGCGCACGTACTGGCCCTCGCCGCCCTCGATGGTGGCGAGGGTCTTGCCGGTCCTCCCGTTGAGGACGACCACGGCGGTGTCGGCCGCGACGACGACCTCCGGCCTGCCGTCGCCGTTGACGTCACCGGTCTCGACGTCGTGCACCGCGCCGGGCACGGTGGCCTGCCACAGCTTCTCGGGCTTGCCGTTCACCAGGGACGGACCCGAGTAGGCCCACACTCCGTCGGACGAGCCGGCCATGACGACGTCGTTCCTGCCGTCCTTGTCCAGGTCGGTGGCCTTGGCGTACCCGATGTCCGCCAGCAGCGGCGTCACGCCCTCGGCCTTGCCGTTGCCGAGCTTGAACGTACGGATGTTCTCCGCCTGGTCGACGATCCGCACGTGCGTGCCCGCGGTGTCGCCGAACACGTCCTGGTACATCGGCGCGGCGGCAACACCCTTGCTCTGCCAGCTGACCACACCTTTGGCGTTGTACACGGTCAGGGCCGCGTAGCGCCCGCCGCCTGGGTTGCCCGCGCCGTTGATCTCGCGGTCGTCCTGGGCGGAGGCGACCAGCCTGCCGCCGGCCACCTGGAGGCGCCACACGCTCGGGCCGTCCTTGGCGTTGGCGGCGTCGCGCTTGACCGTGC
This sequence comes from Streptomyces sp. NPDC127038, assembly GCF_042725875.1. Lineage (NCBI taxonomy): Bacteria > Bacillati > Actinomycetota > Actinomycetes > Kitasatosporales > Streptomycetaceae > Streptomyces > Streptomyces sp. NPDC127038. The sequence goes on from NZ_JBHXDQ010000012.1 coordinate 138,700, forward strand.
TCGACCACAGCAGCTTGTCCGGGTCGGCGCCGTCGAGGACGCGGACGGTGCTGGCGTTGACGTAGTAGTCCGCGTCGAGGGAGGACTCGGCGACCGCGTACTCGTCGCCGTCCCTCGCGGTGAGGTCGCCGACCGTCAGCGCGGTGGGCAGGACGTTGTCGCGGCCCTCCAGGGTGGCCCGGTGACCGGTCTTCAGGTCGTAGGAGGCCACCTCGTAGTGCACGGCGTCCGTGGAGTCCTGCTGCTCCAGCGCGACGATCCGCTTGCGGCCCGCGTCCACGCGCAGCTGACGGCCGTACAGCATGCTGTCGGTCTGCCAGTCGACCGAGCCGTCCGCGGTGTCGAGCACCAGGGTGCGGCCGCGGGGGTCGACCCCGGTGGCCTTGGCCAGGTTCCAGGAGACGGCGACCTTGCCCTTGCCGAGGTCCTGGATGTCGCCCCAGTTGGCCTTGCGGGCCTCGCCGGTGTCGTACGTCCAGGTCTGCGCCGGCGTCAGGGCGCCGTCCGCGGAGGAGGAGAAGCGGACGCCCGTCAGGGTCGCCGTGGCGGCGGCCGGGACCTTGGAGTCGCCGCTCAGCCGGGGCGCGTCGGCGACCAGCAGGGTGCCGTCGACGATCTTGACCATGGAGGCGTGGTTGTAGAGCTTCGACCAGATGGTTTTTCCGGTCCTGCCGTCGAGGACGGTGACGAACGTGCCCGTGGTCAGCGACGAGCCCGGCGAGGTGAAGGGACGCGGGTACGGCGTGGTGCCGACCTGGGCCGAGAAGACCACGTCCGGGACGCCGTCGCCGGACAGGTCACCGGTGGAGTAGCCGTTGTCCGAGTTGGCGGAGAACGGCGACACCGCGTTGTAGCCCATGAGGATCTGCGCCGGGTAGGGCTCGACCCGCCACGGCTGCGTCGGCTTGACCTGCCAGTCCGTGAAGAACGAGCTGCTGGTGCGCGCCCAGGTCTCGCCGCCGTCGGCCGTGTGCCGCTGCACGTAGCCCATGCTGTTGAAGGTGAAGTAGTCGCCGTTCTTGCCGACCGGCACGGTGGCGCCCATGCCGCGCACGCCTTCCAGCCTGGACCCGGCGGTCAGCGTGACCTTGGTGCTCGGGTCGACGTCGGTGGAGGCGCCGTCGAGCTGCGAGCCGCTGCCGGCGCCCGTGCCGTCGTCCGACTCGGCGGACTTCGTGGAGTCGGCGGACTTCGGGCTCACCGTGCCGCCGGCGGCGGTGTCGGCGTTCGGGTCGAGGGCGACGTGGGCGGCGAGGGTCTCGGCCTCGGTGCCGGTCAGCTTCATGGCCGAACCGCTGTCGTCGGCGGCCAGGGCCTGCGGGGCGGCGGTCAGGCACAGGCCCGCCGCGACCAGGGCGGAGGCGAGGCGCAGGGCCCGCCGGGTCTGGGGGGCTCTCATCACTTGGCTCCCTGCGCGAAGCGGACGGCGGTGCCGTCGGCGATCACGGACTGGTTGTAGGAGTACTGGAGGGCGTCGGTGCCGGACTGGTTCGCGATGCCGACGGTGGCGCCCGCGCCCTTGTCGGCGACCGACCGGTACTGGAGCGTCACGGCGCCGGTGGCCTCCTCGAAGACGACCTCGAAGGTGGAGCGTCCCGAAGTGCCGTTGGCGTAGGCGGCGTTGTTCCAGACGACGGCGAACCGGCGGCTGCCCTTGGTGCCGGTGGTGGCGGTCTGCACCGAGGACTTCTTGTCGAGGGTGAGGTCGTCCCACAGCGGGGCGACGATTCCCTTGACGCCGTTCGCGCCGGTCACCGGCAGCGCGGTGTTGCTGTAGTCGCCGACGCGCGAGGACAGGAAGTTCACCAGGCCGTCGGTGGTGACGGAGGCGGAGGAGTACGAGACGCCGTACAGGCTCACCGGGAAGGGCAGCGAGACGCTCGCCGCGTCCTCGTCACCGGTCAGCGAGACGTTCTTGGTGCCGGCGATCCAGGAGTACGGGGCCGGGGCGCAGCTGTTGCCGTAGCCGTCGGTGCGGGCCGGGACCTGGACGTCCTTGGTGAGGGCGGCCGAGGCGACGGTGGCGGTGCCGGTGTAGACGCCGTTGCACAGGACCGGGGCCGCCGGCTTGACCGTCAGGCCGTAGGTGCCCTCGGCGACCGCCGCGAAGGAGTACGTGCCCTTGGCGTCGGTGGTGGCGGCGGCGACCGGGGCGCCGGTCACCTCGACCGTGGCACCCGCGAGCGCCTTGCCGGTGACGTCGAGCACGGTGCCGCTGACCTTGTGCGAGGCCACGGCGGTCAGCGCGATGTCCTGGGTGAGGGCCTGGTTCTCGGTGACCGTGACGCCGGCGGAACCGGTCGCGTAGCCGTAGCCGCTGTACGCGAAGGTGTACGTGCCGGCGGGCAGCGCGAGCTTGTACGTGCCGTCGGCGGCGGTGGTGACCGTGCGGACGTCGCCGCCGGTGCCGGTGGCCTTCACGGTGATGTTGGCGAGGGCCGAGCCGGTCGCCCTGTCGGTGACCTCACCGGTGACGGTGGCCGCGGTGTGCGGGGCCAGGTCGACCGAGGCGAGGATGTCGAGCTTGCCCTCGCCCCACACGTTGTTCATGTCTGCGGTGCCGCCGCAGTGGGTGTCGTCGACGTTGCGCGCGCCCTGGTCGAGCAGCTTGCGCGTCTCGTCGATGTTGCCGATCAGCGAGGGTGCCGCCGACCACAGCAGCGCCACGGCGCCCGCGACGTGCGGTGTCGCCATCGACGTACCGGACTCGGTGTTGTACGACGAACCGGGCCACGTGGACTCGACCTTGACGCCCGGCGCCGAGATGTTCGGCTTCATCGAGCCGTCGACCAGCGAGGGGCCGAAGCCGGAGAAGGAGGCGATGGTGCCGGTGGAGTCGTAGGCGCCGACGCCGTAGGACGGGGCCTGCGAGCCGGGGGCGTGGGCGGTGGAGCAGGTCTTGCCGTCACCGTCGTTGCCGGCCGCGAACGCCTCGAAGATGCCGGCGGCGTTCCAGGCCTCGACGATGTCCTGGTAGAACGTCGTGTCGCCGCCGCCCCAGGAGTTGTTGACGATGTTCGGCGCGAGGTCCGGACGCGGGTTCTGGCCGTTGTGGTCCGTCGGCGCGAGGATCCACTGCCCGGCCGCCAGCAGCGAGTCGTCCGAGCAGGAGGACGACTCGCAGCCCTTGGCGGCGATCCACTTGGCGTTCGGGGCGACACCGATGCCGTGCTTGCCGACCATCGTGCCCATGGTGTGGGTGCCGTGGCCGTTGTTGTCGCAGGGGACACCGCTGGTGCCGCACTGGCCGGTCGGGTCGTACCAGTTGTAGTCGTGGGTGAACGTGCCGTCGCCGTTGTTGCCGCGGTACTGGGCGACCAGGTCGGGGTGGTTGTACTGCACGCCCGAGTCGACGTTGGCGATGACGATGCCCTCGCCGCGGTCGTCGTACTGGTTCCACACGTCGTCGGCGTTGATGTCGGCGACGCCCCACTCGGGGGTGTCGTCGCCGTTCGCGGAGGAGTCCGTGCCCGAGCGCGACGCGGTGATCTTCTTGTCGGCCGTCTCGATGTCGTCGAGCTTGTAGTGCTGCTCCTTGACGATCGACGCGACGTCCGAACGCTTCGCCAGCTCGTTCACGAGGGCCTGGTCACCGGTGACCTGGACCGCGTCGGCGATCCAGTAGTCCCGGTGGCCGATCTTCTTCTGGTCCAGGAAGGACGTGAGGGAGGCCTGGCTGTCGGCGGCGTTCGCGCGCAGTGCCTTGAAGGCGGCCTTGGCCCTCGCGGCGTGCGTCTTCTGCTTCTTGGCTCCGGACAGGTCCGCCTGGTGCTTCAGGACGACGAAGAACGTCGCGTCCCCGCCCTTGGCCACGGCGGCGGTGAGCGCGGAGTCGACCTCGGCCGACGGGGCGGTGCCTGCGGCGAGTGCGGGTGTCGACACGGTCAGCAGGGCGGTCGCGGTGAACGCGGCCGCCGCCCAGACGGCGCGTCTGCGCCGGGGCGGTTGGGGCAGGTGCATCGGGGGTGCTCCTCCGGGAACGGGACGGGGGAGCACGGACGCTAGGCAGCCGCCGTTACTCGGGCATTACAGGGACCGAGCCGACCGCACAACTGCCCATTTTCCAGGGTGAATCGACCTGTGTGCAGGGCGGCCATGGCATCAACACCCTCGAAGAACAGCGGACTTGCGGCGGGGGAGTGGCCCGCCTCCCCGACCGGCCGGCGAATTCACAGGCCCCGCAACGTCTTTGCCCGCTCTTTACAACCCGGCCCCGCGCCGGCTCGTCTCTCCGCTCGATCCGTAAGCAGCCCGCCCCGCACAGGGGCGGGCGGACCGACGAAAGAGAGCGACTCATGCGCCGAACCGTCTTCAGCGCCACCGCACTCGCGTGCACCGCCGTACTCGTGGGCACCGTGCCCGCGTTCGCCGACGGCGCCTCCTCGGGCGCGACGACCCGTCCCGCCGCCACCGCCTCCCCGGTCCCGTCCCGCTCCACCGCGGGATCGGGTCAGGCCACCGCCCGGCCCAGCACGGCGCCCTCCGTCGTCCCCAGCGCCGCGCCCAGCCGCGGAACCGGATCCGGCACCGCCCCCAGCCCCGTACCCAGCCGGGCGGCCGGATCCGCGCAGGTCTCCGTCCGGCCGAACGGGGCGCCCGACACCGGCGTGGCACCGGCCGCCTCCTCCTCTCCGGGCCAGGCCGGACTCGTCGGCGGAGGCGCGGCCGCCGTGCTCGCCGCGGGCGCGGCGTTCGTCGTCGTACGCCGTCGGCGGGCGACGGGGGCATGACCTCCCTCTCCAGGCGCGCGCTCCTCGTCGCGGTGTCGGCCGCGCTGCTCGTGGGCTGCGGCGGCCACGGGCCCCCGTCGGCCGCGGACCCGCGGCCCGGCAGCGCCACCGCGACGGCGCGGTCCGGCGGCTCACCGGCCGGTCCGCCGTCCGGTTCGCCGTCCGGGATGAAGCCGGTGCGCGCGCTGGGGCGTTCGGTTCCGGTCGGCCTGCGGATCCCCGCCATCGGGGTCGACACCCCGCTGATGCGGCTCGGACTGGCTTCGGGCGGCGCCGTACAGGTGCCCCCGATCGCCCCGCACGACCTGGCCGGCTGGTACCGGTACTCGCCGACGCCGGGCCAGAAGGGCCCCTCGGTGATCCTCGGCCATGTCACGGTCGGCGCCTACGGCGACGGTGTGTTCCGTCACCTCGCGCGCCTGCGCCGCGGCGACCGGATCGTGGTGCGCCTGGAGAACGGAAGGTCGGCCGTGTTCACCGCCGGCGAGGTCCGTACAGTCGCCAAGGCCGACTTCCCGGCGGACGCGGTCTACGGCGACGTGGACCGCCCGGAGCTGCGGCTCGTCACCTGCGGCGGCCCCCGCTCCGGAACCGGCTACCGCGACAACGTGATCGTGTTCGCGGCCCTGACCTCCGCGAGCCCCTGAAACCCGGCCGGTTGTCCGGGATCCCGGGCCCGCGGGCCGTAGCCCCGCGGCCCGGGATCCACCGCCGCCGGCACCGTCACGACCATGGAGAGAGTTGAAAGGGTCCCGCGAGAAGGCGGCGTCCGAGCTGTTCGCCGCCCTCTACCCCCGCCTCGCCGGCTGGTGCCGCCGTCTCGTCGACGACGACGGCACGGCCCACGAGATCGCCTCGGAGGCGTTCACCCGGCTCTGGTCCCGCTGGACCTCCGTCGCCGAGCCGAGGGGGTTCCTCTACGTCACGGCGGCCAACCTCGTCCGCGACCACTGGCGCAAACTGGAGCGGGAGCGCCGGGCCGTGCGCCGGGCCACCGACGAGGCCGCCGTCGGCCCGCCCAACGAGCAGGCCGACCCCTCCGTGCGCCTGCTCGTGCAGTCGCTGCCCGAACGGCTGCGCGTCCCGATCCTGCTGCACTACTACGCTGACATGCCGATCCGGGACGTGGCCGCGCTGACCGGGCGCAAGGAAGGAACGATCAAGGCCGATCTCCACGCGGCCCGCGAACTGCTCCGCGCCCACCTGAGGAGAAGTCTTGATCACACACTCTGACGAAGGCCCGGACTTCGGCCCCGACGACCCGCTCGCCGTCATCATGCGCCCCCCGTCCGAGTACCTGTCACCACCGCCCGGCCGCTACGAGGCGATCCGCCGGGGCGCGTCCCGGCGCAGGCTGCTGCGCACGGCGGCCGGGGTCGGCACGGCCTGTGCCATTGCGGTGCTCGTCGCGCTGCCGTTCCGGGCGACCGCGCCGCGGGCGCCCGTGTCCCCGGTCGTGCCGCTGGCCCCGCCGCCCGCGAGCAGCCCCTCGGCCGATCCCACCCCGTCGGCGTCGCCCGCCCGGGTCAGCCCCCGCCCCGGCGGGAGGGGCCGCTCCGACCGGAGTACGGGGCCGAGTACCGTACCCACGCGCGGATCACGGACCCCTTCGCCCGCCCGCACCGGTGCGCCGACGGCACCGGCGTCCACGTCCGCCGAACCGTCCGTCGGCCTGAGCGGGGGGAGCGGAGCGGGGACCGGGAGCCGGGCGGTGCCGACGCCGTCGAGGGCGGTCCAGCGGTAGCCGGGCCGCGGGCCCATAAAGCCGGCCTTGATCACCCATAAGTCAGCCTTATGAGGTCATAGCCCGGACCCGCCTACTGACTTAGGTTTGCCTCAGTTTAGGCTTCCCGTCGAGCCCCCTGCCCCTGCCCGAAGGGAACCTGATCATGCCTCGCCCTCTGCGGGTAGCCATTGTCGGAGCCGGCCCCGCCGGAATCTACGCCGCCGACGCGCTGCTGAAATCCGCAGTGGCCGCCGAGCCCGGTGTCTCCATCGACCTGTTCGAGCGGATGCCGGCCCCGTTCGGTCTCATCCGCTACGGCGTCGCCCCCGACCACCCTCGGATCAAGGGCATCATCACCGCCCTGCACCAGGTGCTCGACAAGCCGCAGATCCGCCTCTTCGGCAACGTCGACTACCCGCGCGACATCAACCTGGACGATCTGCGCGCCTTCTACGACGCGGTGATCTTCTCCACCGGCGCGACGGCCGACCGGGCCCTCGACATCCCCGGCATCGACCTCGACGGCTCGTACGGCGCGGCGGACTTCGTCTCCTGGTACGACGGTCACCCGGACGTCCCGCGCACCTGGCCGCTGGAGGCCGAGAAGGTCGCCGTCCTCGGTGTCGGCAACGTCGCCCTGGACGTGGCCCGCATCCTCGCCAAGACGGCGGACGAACTGCTGCCCACCGAGATCCCGCCGAACGTGTACGAGGGGCTCAAGGCCAACAAGGCCCTGGAGGTCCACGTCTTCGGCCGCCGCGGTCCCGCGCAGGCGAAGTTCAGCCCGATGGAGCTGCGCGAGCTGGACCACTCGCCGAACATCGAGGTCATCGTCGACCCCGAGGACATCGACTACGACGAGGGCTCGATCGCCACCCGGCGCGGCAACAAGCAGGCCGACATGGTCGCCAAGACCCTGGAGAACTGGGCGATCCGCGACACCGGCGACCGCCCGCACAAGCTGTTCCTGCACTTCTTCGAGTCGCCGACCGAGATCCTCGGCGAGAACGGCGAGGTCACCGGACTGCGCACCGAGCGCACCGCGCTCGACGGCACCGGGAACGTCAAGGGCACCGGCGAGTTCAAGGACTGGGACGTCAGCGCGGTCTACCGCGCGGTGGGCTACCTCTCCGACAGCCTGCCCAAGCTGCCCTGGGACGTCGAGTCGGGCACGGTGCCGGACGCGGCCGGCCGGGTGCTGGAGGACTCGGGCGAGCACCTGTCGTCCACCTACGTCACCGGCTGGATCCGGCGCGGCCCCATCGGTCTGATCGGTCACACCAAGGGCGACGCCAACGAGACCGTCGCGAGCCTGCTCGACGACCACGCGAACGGCCGTCTGCTGACGCCCACTTCGCCCGACCCGGAGGCCGTCGACGCCTTCCTCGGCGAGCGGGACGTCCGTTTCACCACGTGGGAGGGCTGGTACCGGCTCGACGCCGCGGAGAAGGCCCTGGGCGAACCGCAGGGCCGTGAGCGCGTGAAGCTCGTCGAGCGCGAGGACATGCTGCGGGAGAGCGGCGCCTGAGCCGCCGGCTCAGTCCCTGCGCAGCGCGGTCAGCGCGTCGATGCGGTTGGTCGTGATCGAGTCGACCCCCGCGTCGAGCAGCCGGCGCATGGAGCGGCGGGTGTCCGGTGTCCAGACGGACAGCAGATGCCCGCCGCGGTGGACCTGGGCCGCGAGGTCCCGACTCACCAGGCTGAAGCGGTAGTTGAGCCAGCGCGGGCGTACGACGTCGAGCAGGCCGGGGCGCGGCGGGGCCAGGCTCGTCCAGGTCAGCGCGATCTCCGCGGACGGATCGGCCGCCCGCACCGAGAGCATCGCGGGGGCCGCGGCGCAGTAGTACACCCGCTCCCCGGCCCCGCAGGCCCGCACCACGTCCACGACCGTCCGCGCGACCCGCACGTCCACCGTTCCCGGCAGGTCGACCATGACCCTGCTGTCGCCGGTCGCCCCGAGGGCCTCCGCCAGCGTCGGCACACCGCCCGCCGTGAGTCCGCGCACCTCGTCGCCGGAGAGCGAGTTCAGCGCGCGGTCGTGCCCCCACAGGCGTTTGAGCGTCGCGTCGTGCAGCAGGACGGGTACACGGTCGCGCGTCAGACGTACGTCGATCTCGACGGCGTCCGCGCCCCGGTGGAGCGCGGAACGCAGGGAGTCGATCGTGTTCTCACGGGCGCGATAGGGGTCGCCGCGGTGGGCGACTGCGGTCACGGTGCGCATGTGCCCATTGTGCTGGGTCAGAACGCGAGCCAGGTGGCGGTGTACGTCTCGATCTCCGCCAGGAGTTCCGCCTTCTCCGCCGTGCCGAGGAACGACGCCCGCACCGCGTTCCCGGCGAGTTCGGCGACGCCCTGCTCGTCCAGTCCGAGGAGGCGGGCGGTGACCGCGTACTCGGTGTTGAGGTCGGTGCCGAACATCGGCGGGTCGTCGGAGTTGACGGTGACCGTCACCCCGGCCGCCGCGAACTCCTTGACGGGGTGCTCGTCGAGGGTGCGGACCGCGCGGGTGGCGATGTTCGAGGTCGGGCAGACCTCCAGCGCGATGCCGTGCTCGGCGAGATGGGCGAGCAGCTTCGGGTCCCGGGCGGAACTCGTGCCGTGGCCGATGCGTTCGGCGCCGAGGTGGTTCAGCGCGTCCCAGACCGTCTCCGGGCCTGTCGTCTCGCCGGCGTGCGGCACGGAGTGGAGTCCCGCCGCGCGGGCACGGTCGAAGTAGGGCTTGAACTGGGGCCTCGGGACGCCGATCTCGGGGCCGCCGAGCCCGAAGGACACGAGCCCCTCCGGCCGCAGCCGGTCGTCGGTCGCGAGCCGCATGGTCTCCTCGGCGGCCTCGAGTCCGGCCTCGCCCGGGATGTCGAAGCACCAGCGCAGGACGACGCCGAGTTCCTTCTCGGCGGACGTGCGGGCGTCCTCGATCGCGTCCATGAAGGCGCGCTCGTCGATTCCGCGCCGGGTGGACGACCACGGAGTGATCGTCAGCTCGGCGTAGCGCACCTGCTGGCGGGCCATGTCACGGGCCACCTCGTAGGTCAGCAGCCGTACGTCCTCGGGCGTGCGGATCAGGTCGACGACGGACAGGTACACGTCGATGAAGTGGGCGAAGTCCGTGAACGTGAAGTAGTCCGCGAGCGCCTCGGGGTCGGTCGGCACCCGGGAGTCGCGGTGGCGGGCGGCGAGCTCGGACACGATGCGCGGGGAGGCGGAGCCGACGTGGTGGACGTGCAGTTCGGCCTTGGGCAGCCCGGCGATGAAGGTGCCCAGGTCACGGGCGTCGTCGCGTGCGGTGATGTGCTCGGTCAACGGGTTCCTCCCCGGAACGGCGTCCCCGTGCCGGCTTCGGCGGGACGCGGATGATCGGCTGATCGACGGTTCGGGATCATCGTAGGCGGCCCCCGGCCTCCGGGGCGGTGTGCCCCGCGCGGGGCACGGGCGGGCCCCCGTACGCGGGAGATCCGCGGAACGGCCCGGGCCGTAGCATGACGGAACGTACGAGAGAGGGGACCTCGCGCATGTCCGACGACGCCCAGAGCCCGACAGCCCCACGCGACGCGGACGAGATATCCGCCCCCGGCGTGGACCGGTCCGCGTCCGCCGCCGGGGAACCGGAGTTCGACCCGTGGGCGCCGCCCGAGGAGATCGCCTCGGCCGGGGGGAGCGTACGGGGGAGTGCCGAGCCCCCTCCGGCGTACGGTCTTCCTGCGATCACCTCGCTGCCCGGCGCGCAGGTACCGCCCGGCCCCGGGAACTCCGGCGCCGGACCCTGGGACAACCCCTTCGCCCCGCCCGCGGGGCACCACCCCTTCGCCCCGCCGCCCGCCCGCACCCCCTACCCGCAGCCGGTCCCCGGTGAGCACGTCCCCCCGCCGCCCATCGCCCCCGACGGTCCGGGCCTCCCGTACGGCTACGGCTACGGCACCGGCCTCCCCCAGCACCCCGGCGCTCCCGTCGGGGCCGGTCACCCGGGCGCGTACGGCTACGGCTGGCCCGTCGCCCGGCCCGTGGCGAGCAATGGGCTGGGAACCGCGGGGCTCGTGCTCGGCATCCTCGCGGCGGTCCTGTTCATCGTGTGGCCGCTGGCGATCGTGCTGGGCGTCCTCGCCGTGATCTTCGGGCTGATCGGCGGGGCCAGGGCCCGCCGCGGCGAGGCCACGAACTCCGGGCAGGCGCTGGCCGGGGTCATCTGCGGAGCCGTCGGACTCGTCCTGGCCGTCGGCGTGTTCGTCCTCATCGCATTCGTCGCCCAGGACCAGGGCGGCAAGGACTCGGGCGGCGACGGCTTCTCCACGTCCCTGGTGACCCACCGGCACTGACCCGGGCCGCTGCGGGGACCGGTCCGGCGCTGTTGCTCACGCGTCCGGGGCCGGTTTCTCCGCCTCCTCCGTCGTCCCGCCTCGGCCTCCGGGGTGGCGCAGGGCGCACAGGAAGCCGACGGCGAGCGCGATCGCCATGCCGTAGAAGACGTACTGGTTGGCCTCGGCGAAGTCCGTCCGCACGCTCGACATGACCTCGCGCATGGTCGACGCGGCGGCGCCGGTGCCCGTGGGCTGCTGGGTGTCGGCGTTGCCGGTGATGGCCTGGGCGATGTCGTCGGCCACGTCGTGGGCCTGGGCCGAGGTCATGCCGTGGGACGTGAGCGTCGACACGACCTTGTCCGTCGTCGTGTGGGTCAGGATGGTGCCGAAGACGGCGAGGCCCACGCTCGCCGCGTAGTTGCGGACCGTCTGGGTGACGCCGGTGACCTCGCCGTAGGAGGCGCCGATGGACCGGTTGACGGCGTCGGTGGACGCGGGCGCCAGGATGAAGCCGATGCCCGCGCCCGCGAGGGCCACGTACGGCCACTGGTCGTGCATGGACAGGTCGGTCAGTTTGCCGGCCCACAGGTAGAACCCGATCGCGCCGAGGATCGTGCCGATCTTCATGGCCGGCCGGGCGCCCTGCTTGTCGAGCATGCGGCCGCCCCACTGGGAGGCGATCGCGAAGCCCGCGAAGAAGTAGAGCAGGTAGAGCGCGGCCTGGTTGGGCGAGGCGCTGAGGGAGACCTGCGCGTACACCGAGGCGAAGAAGAACACCGGGACGAACGCGAGCATGGCGAAGAAGAGCACCAGGGAGTTCACGGTGAACGCCTTGTCCCGGAACACCGCCAGATTGACCAGCGGATGGCGCCTGTCCCGCTCGTAGCGCCAGAAGGCGATCAGGACGACGAGGCCGCCCGCGATGCAGGCCCAGGTCGCCACGCTGCCCCAGCCCCAGGACCCGGCCTGCTGGAAACCGAGCACGCTCAGGCCCATGCCGACGGCGATGAGCAGCGCCCCGACCCGGTCCAGGGACTCCTGCCGCCGTCGGTCGGGGATGTGCGCCATGACGGTGAGGACGAGTGCCACCACGGCGACGGGCACGTTGACCCAGAAGATCGCGCGCCAGGTCCACGCCGTGAGCCAGCCGCCCAGCAGCGGGCCGATGGCCGTCAGCGCACCCGACAGCCCGAAGAACAGGGCCAGGGCCCGGCCGCGCCGCTCGATGGGGAAGACGGCCACGACCACGGCCAGTGCCGCCGGGAAGAGCAGGGCGGCGCCGAGCCCCTGGGTCGCCCTGAACACGATCAGCCAGGTCTGGGCGAGGCCGCCCTTGGGCACACAGCCGCACAGCACCGACGAGATCACGAAGACGAGGGTGCCGACGACGACCACTCGGCGTGGTCCGAACAGGTCGGCGAGACGTCCGCCGAGTGCGAAGAACGCGGCCAGCGACAGCAGGTAGGCGTTCACCACCCACTGCATGCCGGACGCGGACAGGCCCAGCTCGCGCACGATGTCCGGCGCGGCGATGGAGACGATCGTCTGGTCGATGAACGTCATCGCCACGGCGAAGAGCATCGCCGCCAGCGGCGATGTCCGGCGCGGCGATGGAGACGATCGTCTGGTCGATGAACGTCATCGCCACGGCGAAGAGCATCGCCGCCAGCGCGAGCGACTGGTTGGGGGTACGGGGTCCTGTGGACGCGGTCTCGTCCCGCGACGCATCGATGCCGGTCACGGCCACAGTCTCGGCCGCTTCCCCCACCCCCGCATCCGGGCACCCACACCACCACCCCCGCCCACGACCCCGGCGAGGAGCCCCGCAAGGCCACATGGCCACCCGTGCTCCCCGGGGTGCCCGCGGCCCGGGCCCCCGCGAAGCCGTACCGCCCCCCGCCCCCGCGGACACCGCCCCCGGAGCCCCCGGCTTCGGCTCCTCCTCAGGCCAGCGGCCCGCGCAATTGTTCGCGTGCCTCCATCAGGGCGAAGCCCAGCAGGTTCGCCCCCCGCCAGCGGCGCGGGTCGGCGGCTCTCTCGTCGTCGGCGGCGAGACCGATGCCCCAGATGCGGTCCATGGGGCTCGCCTCGACCAGCACCCGGCCCTCCGTGCCCAGCAGGAACGTCCTCAGGCCCGGATCGGCGGCGAACTTGTGGACGCTGCCCTCCACCACGATCCCGAACCGCTCCCGCTCCCACACGGCCTCGTCGAAACCGCGCACCAGCCGCCCGGCCTTCTTGGCGAGCGCGGGGCTCGATGCGCCGACCGCCCGCTCCTCGGCCTCCGCGTCCCCGAAGAGGCGGGCCTTGGACGCCATCATCCAGTGCTCCGCCGTCGCGTAGGAGACCCCTCCGACCACGAAGGGTGACGGCCACCACTGGCTGAGGCAGGCCGCTCCGACCTGGCCGTCGGCCCTCGGGCGGTGCCCCCAGAAGTGCAGGTACTTCACTCGCGTCCCCGACTCGACGACACTGACCAGCGCGTCCCGCGTATCGATCTTCCCCATGCACGCCACTGTGGCACGCACCACTGACATTCCGTCCTGCCTTTACCAGGGGGACTCGACACCTGGTCAAAGGATTCCGTCGCGTAACCAAAAGGCAACAACGGAATCACTTGTTGGAGTCCCTTTGCTCTGCCAGGATCGGCACTCAAATCGAGCTGGAGCTACGCCGACCCCCGTCTCGACGGGGAGGGCGGCGGAGGAGAGCGACATGCACAATCCGGGCCATCGCTTCCAGGCGCAGGACCGCCTCGCGGACGGCGCGCAGTACATCGGAGGCCGTCTGACGAAGGGCACCTCCGGTCGTACCCACGCGGTCGTGAACCCCGCCACGGGCGAGGAGGTGTACACCTACGAGCTGGCGAGCACCGCGGACGTGGACGCGGCCGTCGCCGCCGCCCGCGCCGCGTTCCCCGGCTGGGCGGCCACCACGCCGGGCGAGCGGTCCGACGCGCTGCACCGGTTCGCCGCCGTGCTCGCCGAGCGGGCCGAGGAGTTCGCCCAGGCCGAGTCGCTCCAGTGCGGAAAGCCCCTCAAGCTGACCCGTGAGTTCGACGTCCCGGGCACCATCGACAACACCGCGTTCTTCGCGGGCGCCGCCCGGCACCTCCAGGGGCAGTCGGCCGGCGAGTACTCCGGCGACCACACCTCGTACGTGCGCCGGGAGCCCATCGGCGTCGTCGGCTCCATCGCGCCCTGGAACTACCCGCTCCAGATGGCCGCCTGGAAGATCCTCCCGGCGGTCGCGGCCGGCAACACGATCGTGCTGAAGCCCGCCGAACTGACCCCGCTCACCTCCCTGCTGTTCGCCGAGGCGGCCACCCACGCCGGCATCCCGGACGGTGTCATCAACATCGTCACGGGCCTGGGCAAGGAGGCGGGCGAGCACCTCGTCGGCCACCCCGACGTCGCCATGACGTCCTTCACCGGGTCGACCGCCGTCGGCAGGCGCGTCGCCGAGATCGCCACCTCGACGGTCAAGCGCCTGCACCTGGAGCTCGGCGGCAAGGCCCCCTTCCTCGTCTTCGACGACGCGGACCTGGAGGCCGCGGTGAACGGCGCGGTCGCCGGTTCGCTCATCAACACCGGCCAGGACTGCACGGCCGCCACGCGCGCGTACGTGCAACGGCCGCTCTACGACGCGTTCGTGGAGCGCACCGCCGCCCTGATGGCGGGCGTCCGCGTCGGCGACCCCTTCGCACCCGGCACCGACCTCGGCCCCCTGATCTCGCACGCGCAGCGCGACCGGGTCGCCGGATTCGTCGACCGGGCCCGCGGCTACGCGCGCGTGGTGACCGGCGGCGAGGCTCCCCAGGGAGACCTCAAGAGCGGCGCGTACTATGCGCCCACGCTCGTCGCCGACGCCGCACAGGACAGCGAGATCGTGCAGGCCGAGATCTTCGGCCCGGTCCTCGTGGTGCTCCCGTTCGACACCGACGACGAGGGCATCGCGCTGGCCAACGACACACCGTACGGACTCGCGGCCTCCGCCTGGAGCCGTGACGTCTACCGGGCCAACCGCGCGACCCGCGAGATCAAGGCCGGCTGTGTGTGGGTCAACGACCACATTCCGATCATCAGCGAGATGCCGCACGGCGGATACAAGGCATCCGGCTTCGGCAAGGACATGTCCGCCTACTCCTTCGAGGAGTACACGCAGGTCAAGCACGTCATGTTCGACAACACCGCGGTAGCCGAGAAGGACTGGCACCGCACGGTCTTCGGGGACCGGCCGTAGCCCGTACACCGGCTACGGCCCAG
This sequence comes from Streptomyces sp. NPDC127038, assembly GCF_042725875.1. Lineage (NCBI taxonomy): Bacteria > Bacillati > Actinomycetota > Actinomycetes > Kitasatosporales > Streptomycetaceae > Streptomyces > Streptomyces sp. NPDC127038. The sequence goes on from NZ_JBHXDQ010000012.1 coordinate 153,713, forward strand.
TGGCACACCAGGCCGCGACCACGGCCGCGACCCTTCCGAAAGGGCATCAGAGCATGGAGCAGTACGAGCCCGAACGCCTGTCCCCGGTACAACTGGCCGCGATGCGGCGCAGCCTCCGGAACGGCAGGGCGGCCCTCACCCGTCGTTCACTGCTGCGCGCCTCCGCGGGCGGCGCGCTGACCGTCGGCGGACTCGGGGCGTTGAGCGGCTGCGGGATCCCCGCCGCCGGCAGGACCCAGGGCGGCACGTCCGCCCAGGACCACTCGGCCACGGAGAAGACCCTCAACTTCTCCAACTGGACCGAGTACATCGACCTCGACGACAGCGGCAAGCACCATCCGACGCTGGACACGTTCCGCCGCCGGACCGGCATCACGGTGAAGTACACCGAGGACATCAACGACAACAACGAGTTCTTCGCCAAGATCAAGCCGCAGCTCGCCGCGGGCCAGGACACCGGCCGGGACCTGATGGTCCTCACCGACTGGCTGGCCGCGCGCGTGATCCGCCTGGGCTGGGTCCAGAAACTCGACCCGTCCAACCTGCCGCACGCCTACACCAACCTGTCGCCGCAGTTCCGCAACCCGGACTGGGACCCGGGCCGCGCCTACTCCTACCCCTGGCAGGGCATCCCGACGATCGTCGCCTTCAACAAGAAGGCGCTCGACGGGATCGAGGTGAAGTCGGTCTCCGACCTCCTCGACAACCCGAAGCTCAAGGGCCGGGTCTCCTTCCTGTCCGAGATGCGCGACACCATGGGCATGACCCTGCTCGACATGGGCAAGGACCCGTCGAAGTTCACCGACGACGACTTCGACGCGGCGATAGCCCGGCTCCAGAAGGCCGTCGACAAGGGCCAGATCCGCCGCTTCACCGGCAACGACTACACGTCCGACCTGACCAAGGGCGACATCGCGGCCTGTGTGGCCTGGGCCGGCGACATCGTCCAGCTCAAGCACGACAGCCCGGACGTCGACTTCGTCATCCCGGACAGCGGCTACATGACGTCGACCGACAACCTGCTGGTCCCCAACAGGGCGCGTCACAAGACGAACGCCGAGCGGCTGATCGACTTCTACTACGAGCCTCAGCAGGCCGCCGAGCTCGCCGCGTACATCAACTACGCGACTCCCGTCGAAGGCGTGAAGCCCTACCTTGCCAAGATCGACAAGGACGCGGCGAACAACCCGCTGATCGTCCCCGACAAGGCCATGCAGGCCCGGTCCCACTCCTTCCGCTCGCTGAGCCAGAAGGAAGAGACGGCCTACGAAGAGAAGTTCGCGAAGCTCACAGGGGCGTGACGATGATGACGACAGAAACCAGCGGCGACGTCCGCCTCACCGGGATCAGCAAGACCTACGACAACGGCTTCACCGCCGTACAACCGCTCGACCTGACCGTTCCGCAGGGCTCCTTCTTCGCCCTGCTCGGTGCCTCGGGCTGCGGCAAGACCACCACCCTGCGCATGATCGCCGGCCTGGAGGAGCCCTCCACCGGCACCGTGCACCTCGGCGACGAGGAGGTGACGTACCTGCCGCCCTACAAGCGGCCGGTGAACACCGTCTTCCAGTCGTACGCCCTCTTCCCGCACCTGGACATCTTCGAGAACGTCGCCTTCGGCCTGCGCCGGCGCGGGATCAAGAGCGTCAAGAAGCAGGTCGACGACATGCTCGACCTGGTCCAGCTCGGCGAGCAGGCGCGCAAGAAACCCCACCAGCTCTCCGGCGGCCAGCAGCAGCGCGTCGCGGTCGCCCGCGCCCTGATCAACCACCCCAGGGTGCTGCTCCTCGACGAGCCGCTGGGCGCCCTCGACCTCAAGCTGCGCCGCCAGATGCAGCTGGAGCTCAAGCGGATCCAGACCGAGGTCGGCATCACCTTCGTGCACGTCACGCACGACCAGGAGGAGGCCATGACCATGGCCGACACGGTCGCCGTGATGAACGCGGGCCGGGTCGAGCAGCTCGGCGCGCCCGCCGACCTCTACGAGAACCCGAAGACCACGTTCGTCGCCAACTTCCTCGGCACGTCCAACCTCATCGAGGCCGAGGTCGACTCCAAGAGCGGCGCGGACATCGTCCTGAAGGCGGGCGGCGGCAAGCTGGTCCTGCCCGAGGCGCGCTGTTCCGCCCCGGCGCGCACCGGCGGCAAGGTGCTCGTCGGCGTCCGCCCGGAGAAGATCTCCCTCACGCACGCCGACGACGCGGGCGAGATACCCGTCGGCCGCAACCGGATCACCGGCAAGATCGCCGACTCCAGCTTCATCGGCGTCTCCACGCAGTACGTCATCGACACCCCCGTCTGCCCCGAGTTCGAGGTCTACGCCCAGAACATCGAGCGGGACCCGCGGCTGGTCCCCGGCGCGGACGTCGTCCTGCACTGGAGCCCGGCGCACACGTTCGGCCTCGACGCGGCCCAGGACATCGACGCCGGTGTCGACACGGCCGAGGAGGAGGCCGCCTGATGGCCGTCGTCACCGAGGCGCCACCCGTGACGCCGACCCCCGAGAAGAAGCCGCCGCGCAAGCGCGGCAGATGGACCCCGTACTGGCTGCTGCTGCCCGGCCTGCTCTGGCTGGTCGTGTTCTTCGCGCTGCCGATGATCTACCAGGCCTCCACCTCCGTGCAGACGGGCTCCCTGGAGGAGGGCTACAAGGTCACCTGGCACTTCGTGACCTACTGGGACTCGCTCGCCGAGTACTGGCCGCAGTTCCTGCGCTCGGTCTTCTACGCGGCCGCCGCCACGATCCTGTGCCTGCTGCTCGGCTACCCGCTGGCCTACCTGATCGCCTTCAGGGCGGGCCGCTGGCGCAACCTGATCATGATCCTGGTGATCGCCCCGTTCTTCACCAGCTTCCTGATCCGCACCCTGGCCTGGAAGACGATCCTCGCCGACAACGGCCCGGTCGTGCACACGCTGAACACGCTGCACGTCCTGAACGTCACGGACTGGCTCGGCTGGACGGCGGGCGACCGCGTCCTCGCGACACCACTGGCCGTCGTGTGCGGGCTGACGTACAACTTCCTGCCGTTCATGATCCTGCCGCTCTACACCTCGCTGGAGCGCATCGACGGCCGGCTGCACGAGGCCGCGGGCGACCTGTACGCGAAGCCCTGGACGACGTTCCGCAAGGTCACCTTCCCGCTGTCGATGCCGGGCGTGGTCTCCGGAACGCTGCTCACCTTCATCCCGGCGGCCGGTGACTACGTCAACGCGGAACTCCTCGGCTCCACCGACACCCGCATGATCGGCAACGTCATCCAGACCCAGTTCCTGAGGATCCTGGACTATCCGACGGCCGCCGCCCTCTCCTTCATCCTCATGGCCGCGATCCTGCTCATGGTCACGGTCTACATCCGCCGGTCCGGGACGGAGGATCTGGTCTAAATGTCCGTCGTCACCTGGCTCAAGCGCCATCTCGTCGTCATCGCGGGACTGCTGACCCTCGGCTATCTGCTGCTGCCGAACGTCGTCGTCACCGTGTTCTCCTTCAACAAGCCGAAGGGACGCTTCAACTACGAGTGGCAGCAGTTCTCCACCGACGCCTGGAAGGACCCGTGCGGGGTCGCCGACATGTGCGGCTCGCTCGGACTCAGCCTCCAGATCGCCGTCTGGGCGACGATCGGGGCCACCGTCCTCGGCACGATGATCGCCTTCGCGCTCGTCCGCTACCGCTTCCGCGCACGCGGCGCCGTGAACTCGCTGATCTTCCTGCCGATGGCGATGCCCGAGGTCGTCATGGCCGCCTCGCTGCTCACCCTGTTCCTCAACATGGGCGCCCAGCTGGGCTTCTGGACGATCCTGATCGCCCACATCATGTTCTGCCTCAGCTTCGTGGTCACGGCCGTCAAGGCCCGTGTCATGTCGATGGACCCGCGGCTGGAACAGGCGGCCCAGGACCTCTACGCCGGCCCGGCGCAGACGTTCCTGCGGGTCACCCTGCCCATCGCGGCCCCCGGAATCGCCGCGGGCGCGCTGCTCGCCTTCGCGCTCTCCTTCGACGATTTCATCATCACCAATTTCAACGCGGGCTCGACCGTCACGTTCCCCATGTTCGTCTGGGGTTCGGCACAGCGCGGAACACCCGTTCAGATCAATGTCATCGGTACGGCCATGTTCCTCGTCGCCGTATTGTTCGTCCTGTCCGGAATGATCATCGGAAATCGCCGGAACAGGCAGAAGGCATAACGCCTTTCACCTTCGTAGGGAGTTGAAATCATGGCCCCGAGCGCCATGACCCGTGGTAATCAGTGGACGAAATCCCTTTCCGACGCCCAGCCGGTCCCGTACTGGCTGGACGACCCCGGCAAGCCGCACCCCGAGCCCGCGCTCACCGGAGCCGAGACCTGTGACCTGCTCGTCGTCGGCGGCGGCTACAGCGGACTGTGGACCGCGCTCATCGCCAAGGAGCGCGACCCGGGGCGGGACGTCGTCCTGGTGGAGGGGCGCGAGGTGGGCTGGGCCGCCTCGGGCCGCAACGGCGGCTTCTGCGCCGCATCCCTCACCCACGGCCTGTCCAACGGGTTGACCCGCTGGCCGGACGAGATCGCGAAACTGGAGGAGCTGGGCGCCCGCAACCTCGACGAGATCGAGGCGGCCGTCGCCCGCTACTCCCTCGACTGCGACTTCGAGCGCAGCGGCGAGATCGACGTGGCCACCGAGCCGCACCAGGCGGCCGAACTGCGCGAGTGGCACGAGGAGCTGGAGCGCAGGGGCCTCGCCGAGGGCATCGAGTTCCTCGACACCGCCGCGGTCCGGGAACAGGTCGACTCCCCGACCTTCCTGGCCGGGCTGCACGACCGCCGCGGGGTCGCGATGCTCCACCCGGCCAAGCTGGCCTGGGGACTCAAGCGGGCGTGCGTCGAGCTCGGAGTGCGGGTCTACGAGCACACGCCCGCCCTCGAACTGAAGGCGTACGGCGCCGGCATGGCCGTGCGCACCCCGTACGGCTCGGTCCGCGCCCGCCGGGTGGCCCTGGGCACCAACATCTTCCCCAACCTGGTCAAGCGCGTCCGCGCGTTCACCGTCCCGGTCTACGACTACGCGCTGATGACCGAGCCGCTCACCGCCGACCAGCTCGCGTCCGTCGGCTGGAAGAACCGCCAGGGTCTCGGCGACTCGGCGAACCAGTTCCACTACTTCCGGCTGTCCGCCGACAACCGCATCCTGTGGGGCGGCTACGACGCGATCTACCCGTACGGCGGCCGGGTGCGCGCCGAGTACGACGACCGCCCGGAGACCTACGCCAAGCTCGCCGAGCACTTCTTCACCTGCTTCCCGCAGCTGGAGGACGTCCGCTTCTCGCACGCCTGGGGCGGGGCGATCGACACCTGCTCCCGCTTCTCGGCGTTCTTCGGCAGCGCCCACCAGGGCAAGGTCGCCTACGCGGCCGGCTACACGGGCCTCGGTGTGGGCGCCACCCGGTTCGGGGCGGAGGTGATGCTCGACCTGCTGGCGGGGGAGCGCACCGAGCGCACCGAGCTGGAGATGGTCCGCAGGAAGCCGCTGCCGTTCCCGCCCGAGCCGTTCGCCTGGACCGGCATCGCGCTCACCAAGTGGTCGCTGGCACGGGCGGACTCGCACGGCGGCCGGCGCAATCTGTGGCTGAAGACGATGGACAAGCTGGGCCTCGGCTTCGACAGCTGACGGACGGCGGGCGGTGGGTCCGTACGCGGCCGCCGCCGAATCGTGGCCTGAACCCGCGTAATGCACGACCCGGACCTCCCTCTCCCCTGTGACGCGACCCGCGTCGACACGAGAGGGAGGTTCCGTCATGACAGGGCCCAAGGCGGCGGTCGAGTGGCTTTCATCGGTGGCTCCGGACCCCGAGGCCTGCCGTCGGGAGTGGGAGCGCAATCCGCGGGGGATCGCGCTGCTGCCCGCGGGGAAGGCCTGGGACGTCCTGATCCTGCCGGGCGAGCTCGGCTACCCGACGCTCGACGTCCTGACCCGGGTGCTCGACCAGCCCGGGCCGGTGCTCGTCGACTTCGGTGACGCCCGGATGGGCTTCTTCGTGCCCGCGGGCACCGCGGCCCGCTGGCTGGGCACGGGGGTGCGCACGGCGGGCCACGGCACCTGGATCGTGGTGCCCTACCCCGGACGGGCGACCGGCGGGGTCCGCTGGCTGGTCCCGCCGGACGGCTCGGGCACCCTCACGGACCCGGCCCTGCTGGAACTGGCCATGCACGAGGCGGCGGCGGGCCTCGCTGCGAACAGGCACCGGCGGGAGTGAGGGGCCGTCCTCCGGCGGGCCTGCGAACTCCGCTGCCTGCCGGGGGACTTGACAACCGAATTGGTCTGGACCAAGTTGGGCGCGCGTTCTCTCCTCCAACTCCCCCATGCCCGGAGGCAGTCATGGACCCCACCCGACCCGGCAGACCCCTCGCACGCCGTCGCCGCAGGCTGCTCGCCGCGTCCGCGGCCGCCGCCCTGGCCGTGCCCGGCCTCGTCGCGCTCTCGTCGGCCGCCAGCGCGGCCGACGCCGACCTCGCCCGCAACGGCGGCTTCGAGTCCGGCCTGAGCGGCTGGACCTGCACGGCGTCCACCACCGTCAACTCACCCGTGCACAGCGGAAGTTCGGCGATGATGGCGACCCCGGCCGGCAGCGACTACGCGCAGTGCTCGCAAACCGTGACCGTGAAGCCCGACGCGCAGTACACCCTCTCCGGCTATGTCCGCGGCGCCTACGTCTACCTCGGCGCGACCGGCACCGGCACCACCGACGTCAGCACCTGGACCCCGTCCGCCACCGACTGGCAGCAGCTGAGCACCACCTTCCGCACCGGCGCGTCCACCACCCAGGTCACGATCTACACGCACGGCTGGTACGGCACCGGCGCCTACTGGGCCGACGACCTCTCGCTGACCGGCCCCGGCGTCTCCGCGGGACAGCCGCCGGCCGCGCCCACCGGTCTCACGGCCGGCACGGTCACGTCCTCCTCGGTCGGCCTGTCCTGGACGGCGGTGCCCGGCGCGACCGGGTACGCCGTCTACCGCGACGGGGCCAAGGTCCAGACCGTCACCGGAACCTCCGCCACCGTGAGCGGGCTCTCGGCCTCCACCGCGTACTCCTTCCAGGTCACCGCGACCGACGACGCGGGCGAGTCCGCGAAGTCGGCGACCGTCACCGCGACCACCTCGGCGGGCTCCGGAGGCGGCGGAGGCGGAGGCTCCTCCGACCTGCCCACGCACGCCCTCGTCGGCTACCTCCACGCCAGCTTCGCCAACGGCGCCGGCTACACGCGCATGGCCGACGTGCCCGACAGCTGGGACGTCATCGACCTGGCCTTCGGCGAACCGACCTCGGCCACCTCGGGCGACATCCGCTTCAACCGCTGCCCGGTCACCGAGTGCCCCACGGTCGAGAGCGACGCGGACTTCAAGGCGGCGATCAAGGCCAAGCAGGCGGCGGGCAAGAAGGTGCTGATCTCGATCGGCGGCCAGAACGGACAGGTCCAGCTCACCACCACGGCCGCCCGCGACACCTTCGTCTCCTCGGTCTCGAACATCATCGACACCTACGGCCTGGACGGCCTGGACATCGACTTCGAGGGCCACTCGCTCTCCCTGGACGCGAGCGACACGAACTTCAAGAGCCCGACCACCCCGGTGATCGTCAACCTCATCTCGGCCCTGAAGACCCTGAAGGCCAAGTACGGCTCGAAATTCGTCCTGAGCATGGCCCCCGAGACGTTCTTCGTCCAGCTCGGGTACCAGTACTACGGCACCGGGAAGTGGGGCGGCCAGGACCCGCGCGCCGGAGCGTACCTCCCGGTGATCTACGCCCTCCGCGACGACCTGACCCTCCTGCACGTCCAGGACTACAACTCCGGGTCGATCATGGGCCTCGACAACCAGTACCACTCCATGGGCGGCGCCGACTTCCACATCGCGATGACCGACATGCTCCTGACCGGCTTCCCGGTCGCGGGCGACACGGCCAACGTCTTCCCGCCGCTGCGCCCGGACCAGATAGCCATCGGCATGCCCGCCACCACCAACGCCGGCAACGGCTACGTGGCTCCCGCCGAGGTCACCAAGACCCTCGACTGCCTCACCAGGAAGACCAACTGCGGCTCGTACGCGACGCATGGCACCTGGCCGGGGCTGCGCGGTCTGATGACCTGGTCGATCAACTGGGACCGGTTCGGAGGAGGGGAGTTCGCGCGGACCTTCGACGCGTACTTCGGCTGACGAACAGCCGCAGACAGCCCAGCAGCACCGCGCAGAGGCACCAGCTGGCCACGACGTCCAGTGGCCAGTGGTAGCCGCGCCTGACCAGACCGAAGGCCACGCAGGCGTTCAGGGCGCCGCACACGCAAAGCAGCGCGCCCCGGGCGCCCGCCGTGCGGAGCAGGGGGAGGAGGAGCAGGGTGGCGGCGCCGTACGCGACGGCCGCGGTGGCCGTGTGGCCCGAGGGGTAGAAGCCGGTGCCGGGCCCCATGACCGGGGGGCCCGGCCGGGCGATCAGTTCCTTCAGTGGGACGACCACCGCGGGGACGAGGGCCATCAGGACCGCGGCGGCGGCCGGCGGCAGCCACCATCGGTCCAGACCGGTGGCGCGGCCCCGCAGGGCGACGTGGACCAGCGCCAGCAGGAGGACCGGAACCGCCACCTGGACGCTTCCCAGGTCGGCCAGCAGTTCGGAGAACCGGTCCGGGTGGACGAGGGCGCCGCTCAGCCGCTCGTCGAGCCGCACGAGCGGGCCGCCCGCCACGACCTGCCAGGTGATGAGGACGAAGCAGAGCGCGGGCAGGCCGAAGAAGAGGGACGAGCGGGGCATGGGGGACAGCCTGCCATCGTCCGGAGCCGCCGCGGAACAGGGCCCGGGCGAAAGGCGCGAGCCGCGCCGGCGGGGAAGCGGCGGAGAAGAAGAGAGGGAGTCGGCCGCCCCGGAAAAGGGTGGTTGGTTCCGGTG